>CAZPPZ010000152.1:0-8052 GCA_964588545.1 uncultured Myxococcales bacterium
AACTCCTCATACGGGCGGTTCGCGTTCTCGAAGGCGCCGGTTTTTCCGTAGAGCAGCGCAATTTCATAGTGAAACTTGCCACGGGCTTTCAGCGGCCCGGAATCCAGATCGTACTCGGCGACGGCCAGCGACGCACCCGCCGCTAGGGGCTCGTTGAAGTTGCTGCGGTACCAGCGGCCGTAGTGGTGTTTGGCCCAGGCGCGATCGACATAACCGCTGATCATTCCCGAAAGCCCGACCTTGGTGTCGGGGTTGACGGTTGCCATGAAGATGTGGCCGGCCAGCAGCGGCGTAGCGATTACGGCCATGGAGAAGTGGATTAGCCAGGGGGCGAAAGCTCCGTCGGTAAGCCATATAGCCGCTCCGGTGGCTATATAGAGAGGGTAGGTGCCGACCAGCACCATAAAGTTGATCTTTTCAGCCGCATTGAACTTTCCCTGTTCGGGTAGCTCGATCTTGCTGCTGACCGCCGCCAGTCCCATCAGCGCGAGCCATTTAATATCCTCTATAGTCCAGATCCAGGCCTGTTTGATGTTGTTGAAATATACCCGGTAATCACTGCGGCAAATGATGGCCGCGAGTAAGGGAAAGACCACCAAGCAAATCGCAGATATGCGGTGGGTCCAGGAGAAGATCTCTCGAAAGGGGCGCTGCGGGTCAGGGTTGTAGACGACAACCATTATGACCGCCGTGCTGTAGCAGACCAGGAAGGGGATGGCTATGGCCCAATGCATGAGCCTCTCAGATTTGCGAAATCGGAGAATCTTGGTGTCGGCTTGCTGCGACTCGGTCTGATCCATGGAAGCGTTCCTCATAAACCTAGGTGCGACTCGTTGGAGTATGTCTATCTGTATCAATTCTAACCGAGGAATAGGCTGTATGCGTCTCGCTTTGCTGCAAAATTACACAGCACAAAGCCCCCCTGCGAGCGCCGGCCAAGTAATAATTCTTATCTGTGCGGTCGATAGCGCTAACGACTGCTCTTGCTCTGAGCCTCCCGTCCTTTATTAAAGACGATCGAGGCCGAGGAGAATTCGCAACTACCTCGTTGTGTTTGCGATCGGCTGAGACTTAGGCACTTTGCAGGTGCAGTGTTGGGCGCATTGCGCCTTGCCTTAGGGCTTAGCTCGTCCGGGGACCAGCGGCCACGGCGTCGCTAGACGCGTTGGCCGGAGGAGGGCGGCATGGCCAGCGATCGTTTCGACGTCATCGTTATCGGTGGTGGTCCGGGAGGGCTTAGCTGTGCGGCTTTGCTGGCTAAATCGGGCCTGCGCACGCTACTCCTGGAAAAAAACGGCGACACAGGGGGCAAGGCGGCCAGTGGTGGTCGCCGCGGCTTTCGCTACGAACTCGGGCCCACGCTGCAGTTACCCATGTTCGGTCCGGCTGTTGGTAAGCTGTGCGCTGAACTGGGCATGCTCAAAGCCCTCGGCCAGATTCCGCTTAAAGAGGCCACTGTGTGTTACCGGGCAGCAGCAGCGGGTGGCTACCGCAGCGCGGTGGTTGGCAGCAGCGGTGCCGACCGAGCCGGGCTGTTCGAGCTCTGGGAGCTGGACCGCGGCGAGCGCGAGCGGGCTGCCGCCGTGCTTGCCGACATCGCGGGGCTTGGCCGAGGAGATCTCGATGCTCTCGATTCGCTGAGCATGGATGAGTACCTGCGCCGACTCGGGGATGTCCCTCCAGCCCTTTACAGTTATTTGGCGATGCTCTCCAACGTCTTGCTGGCTGGAGCGGTTGACCGGGTTGCGGCCTCCGAACAGATAAAGATCCTCCAACAGATGTCCAGCGGCGGTGGCTGGGCCTACTATCGCGGCGGCTTCGGCCGTCTTCTCGACGACGTTACCGATGCCTTTCTCGGTCTTGGAGGTGAGTTCTACACCGGGGGCAAGGTCGAGCGCATCTACATCCGCGAGGGCCAGGTAACCGGGGTCTCGAGTCTGGCCGGCGAGTTTCGCGCACCCGTCGTAGTTAGCACCGCTGGCATCCAGCCCACGGTGTTGAAGCTAGTCGGAGAGGAAGAGTTCGAGGCCGAGTACTTAGAGACGATCAAGGCTCTGGAGCCTGGGTGGAGTTGGGCCAGCGTGCGTTACTTTCTCGAGACTGCGGTGATGAAGACCGGTATGGCGATGGTCTACTCGGATGAGAGCTGGCTAAACCTCGAGCGAGCCGCGCGGGTCGCCCGGGGCGAGGAACCGCAGGAAGTCCTGCTGTTCTTGACCGTTCCGTCGGTACTCGACCCCGGCATGGCGCCGGATGGTGAGCAGTGCATCGTCGCTGCGACGGTGTGTTCGCCTGACCCTCAGGCCCGCGAGATCTCTATGCTCCAGGGTAGGGTCGATCAGATGATCGAGCGCGTATTTCCCGAGGCATGGAAGGCCGTGGTGAGGCGCGAAAGATACGGCCCGGCTGATATAGCGGCTGCTACCCGCGATCAGGTACTTCCCGGACAGGGTGGTGAGTGTATTGGCTTGGGACAGTTGGTGGGGCAGTGCGGTCGACTCAAACCCGACCCGAGTCTGCCCATACAGGGGCTGTACGTGGCCGGCTGTGACGCCGGTAGTTCCGGCCGGGGAATTAACCAGGCCTGCAGCTCGGGTATGAACGTGGCGCGGCGTATCGTTAGGCCTCGGTGAGCGAGGATGAAGCTGGCGAGAAGAGAGTTCTTGAGCGCAGCCGTGGGCGTGGCGATCAAGGCTGCGGGTCTGGGGCTGGTGCTGCTTGGTGGCCAGGCTCTGTTACGTCGCCCTTCACTAGCTTCGGGAATCATTCGTCCACCGGGGGCGCTGCCAGAGAGAGATTTCTTGGCCGGCTGCATACGCTGCTACCGTTGCCAGGACGTTTGCGACGCCGGTGCGGTGCAGTTCTTTGGCGAGGCTGCGGGTAAACACTTCCACACTCCCTACATCGATCCCGCCAGGGCTGCGTGCGATCTATGTATGCTGTGTACTCAGGTCTGCCCCACCGCGGTGCTGGCGCCGCTCAAGCCATCTCAGCGTAGCGAGGTTCGCATGGCTTCGGTGGCCCTCGATAAGGATCGCTGCCTCTCGTACAAGGCCAAGGACCTACGATATCAACAAAGACTGCTGCGCGAGCTCGGTGTGCCCGCTGTTGAGGTTGAAGCGAGGGCCGAGCGACGAGGGATTTGCGGCGAGTGTTACATGAGCTGTCCGCAGCGCGGGCGCGCTATCAAGTATGAAGCGGGTTCGTTTTTAGCGCCGCTGATCTACCCGGATGAGTGTGTTGGTTGCGGCCTGTGCGAGGAGACCTGCAGGATGGTGCTCAAGGGTGAGCCGGCTATTGTAACGGTTCCGTTGCGGGCGGTGTCATGAACCAAGATCGGCACTTACTCGCGCCGCGTCAGCGTCGCCATCGTCTGATCCAATTCTTGCGCCGCGGCGTGCAGCTCTCAGCGACAGTGCTGGTTTTGCTCCTGGTGGCGCTGTCGCTCTACTACCACTACTGGGCCGCCCACGCTCTTGTCGGTATCGAGTCGCTCGAGGGCTGGCGGGGCGCGGTCCTGTCATTGGTAGATACAGCCGTGTCGGGCTTGTCTGATCCACGCGGCTTTCTCGAGGGCTACAACGGTAGCCTGTGGTCTATGCGGCTAGCCGGATTGGAAATCTCGGACCCCCTGGCCTTTGCCGAAGCCGCTGCCGCCAGCCGAACCCTGCCGTTGGGGCTGCTGTATTCGGCGTTGATCCCTGTGGCTTTGACGCTGATTTTCGGCCGGGTGTTTTGTAGCTGGATCTGCCCCGGCTACCTGCTTTTTGAAGCTGCTGGAAAGTTGCGAGGTTTGCTAAAGCGCGCGGGTCTCGAGGCACCCGAGGCCGCATTTGCACACCGCAACAAGTACGTCTTCCTTGTCGTCGGCCTGCTTGCGTCCACCGCCGTGGGTCTGCCGATTTTTTCGCTGTTCTATCCCCCGGCTGTGCTCAGTCGCACGGCCCACGCTGTCGTTTTTGGCAGCGGAGTCGCTGGTATGGTGGCCATCCTGGCTTTGATGGTGGCTTTCGAAGTGTTGGTGTCGCCGCGATGGTGGTGCCGCAGCATGTGTCCTGGTGGTGCCCTCTACGCCTTGCTGGGGGCGCGGCGGCTGTTGCGTGTCAGCCTCGACAAGGGCTGCAGCAACTGTGGGCTTTGCCACCTTGCTTGTGAGGAGGGGCTGCACGTTATGAAGCAAAGCCGTTCAATCGAGTGCGACAACTGTGGGGCCTGTATTCGCGACTGCCCGGAAGGCGTATTGCGCTTCAGCTTCGAGCGGCCTTGCAACGGCACTGGCGCGAGGGTTAGCTCTGCGGCGACTTTGGCAGCGGCTGTTGCCGCGCGAGGAGAGCGCCGTGGGCAAGGCACAGATTGTTGAAACCATCGAGGTTCGTGCGCCGATCGAGCTGGTGTTCGAAAGACTTATGGATCACGAGGCTATGAGCGACTGGCCCGGGGTATCGAGCTGCCGCCTGGTTCGTGAGGGCTCACCGCGAAACGGTCTTGGGGCAGTACGCGAAGTCGTAGGCAACGGCCTTACCCTGCTCGAGGAGGTCGTGGCTTACCTGCCGCTCGAGGGCTATGACTACAAGATAACCAAAGGTCTGCCCGTGGATCATCTGGGCAGTGTTCGTCTCAAGTCGATTGATGACGGCGTGAGACTTACCTGGAACATTCGCATGAGCAGCCGTTGGCCGTTTGTCTGCGGCCTAGTGGGCCGTGGTCTCAGTCATGGCCTTCCCAAGGCTCTTGCTCAGTTCAAAGCTGCGGCTGAAAAGGCTGCTGCCGACCATGGCAGGCAAGCCGCGGTGGGTTGAGTTTGGTCATGGCACGCCGCGTAGGACTGCGCTTTGAGGAGAACATGTATGGGAGCTTCGAGCCCCTGGCTGCGGAGCTTGAGCCGGGTAGCTTTGTCTTCCACATGAAAGCTCGTAGCGAATCGTTGCTGCGCACTGTGTTAAACGGTCGCGTCGAGACCAGCGGATGGGTCGAAGCCGAGGGCTTGGCCTCGCGCTCCGAGCTGACCGGCTTCATGGTAATGCGACCGCTGCTCTCGCGTTTCATCCAATACGATTTCGGGTTCGTCGGTGATGACGGTAAGCGCTACCGCTACTCGGGCACTAAGACCATACGTCACCTCCATCCGCGAGAGAGTTGGACCACGCTCGTCGGCTCGATCTACGACAGCGATGAGCGTGAGATAGCCACCAGCGTAGTGCGCTTTGATCTCTCCGAGCTACGATCCTTCCTCGCTGGATTCAGGCCTACACTGGCGCCGTCAGTGCCGCCGGTTGCGGGTCGCTGAAAGCCGCAGCGAGAGCGAGTCGTCGATGAGAGCGGCTGGAGCTGCGCCCGGGTTTTCACGCCGCCACCGCGCACTGGCCCTGGCCTTTGCCGAGAGCTTCTTGCCCGCCGGGCGTTTCTTGCCTGCCGCAGGGGCAGCTAGCGTCGAGCGGCTCGAAGGGCTGCTGGCCGGTTTTGGCCGTAGTGCCCTGCGTGGCTATGCGGCGCTGCTCGACAGCCTCGAGTACTCGAGTCTGCCGCGTTACCACACTCGTTTTAGTCGGCTGTCGCTGGAGCAGAGGCGCGAGCTGTTACAGCGGTCACTGGGTGCTGGGCGCGGGACGCGGATGCGGCTTTTTGCGCTGGGTTTTCCCCTGAAGAATGTCCACTTCGATGACCCCGAGATTTTTGAGAAACTGGGCTGTGTCTACGACCGCTCAGGCGGCGAGGAAGAGGCGAAGTGGAGGCGTAACGTCGTTGCCGCCGATGAGGTTGGTGAGGAGCAGCTCGAGTGTGACGTTGTGGTTGTCGGCACGGGTGCTGGTGGCGCAGTAGTGGCCAAGCAACTCGCCGAAGCCGGGCTGGCGGTGCTGATGTTAGAGGAGGGAGATTATCACACCCGCGCTGATTTCACAGGTCGCGCTGCAGATTCGATGGCTAAGCTCTACCGTGACGCCGGTACGACCTTCTCGGTCGGCAATGCCATCATCCCCATTCCCTTGGGGCGCACCGTGGGTGGTACCACGACGATAAATTCGGGAACCTGCTTTCGTACACCGCCCAGCGTTCTTGCGCGCTGGCGCGATGAACTCGGCCTGAGCGAGTTTACTCCTGAGCACATGCAGCCCTACTTCGAAAAGGTCGAGCGCGAGCTTGGTGTGGCGGAGGCCGAGGCCAAGTATCTAGGCGGCGTGGCAACCGTGATTGCCCGTGGCTGCGACGCTCTGGGCTGGTCTCACCATGCCCTGGCTCGTAACGCGCCCGAGTGCGACGGCCAGGGGGTGTGTGTCTTCGGTTGCCCCACCGATGCCAAACGCAGCACCAACGTCTCCTATGTTCCAATGGCTCTGCAGCGAGCCGCGATGCTGGTGACCGGGCTGCAGGTCGAGCGAGTGCTGGTCGAGGGTGGGCGCGCCGTCGGTGTAGAGGCACGTTGCGTGGCCGATGGCAGACCCTTGAGGGTCAGGGCGCGGACGGTGGTGTTAGCCTGCGGGGCTTTGCTGACTCCGGCGCTGTTGCTGCGCCAGGGACTGCTGCGGGGAAACAAGGCGCTGGGCCGCAACCTGACTATTCACCCCGCCGTGGCGGCCTCCGCGCTTTTTGACGAAGAGCTCCGCTCCTACGAGGGTATCCCTCAAGGCTACTGCGTTGATGAGTTTGCCGACCAGGGCATGCTGTTCGAAGGCAGTACCGCATCGTACGAGGCGGCTTCGATGCTCTTCAGCCAGGTCGGCGACCGGCTCGTCGCACTGGTCGAGGCCTATGACCGCGTCGCTTCGTTTGGGGCCTTGATATCGGAACGCTGCGGGGGCGGACGGGTGCACGTTCTTCCCGGCGGCCGCTCACTGGTAAGTTACTGGGTAAGCGAGGATGTGCGTAGGCGTTTGCAGCAGGCAATGGTGCGCATCTCGGAGATCTTCCTGGCAGCGGGTGCCAAAGAGATATTCCCGGCGATGAAAGACGACAGCGTGTTCCGCTCGCGCAGCGATGTGGCTGGCTTCGCCGCCGCCAAAGTACGAGCGCGCGAGTTCATGCTTACCGCCTCCCACCCGCTCGGTACCTGCCGCATCGGTCCGGACGTGCGCAACAGCGTGCTCGACCCACAGCATCAGGCCCACCAGCTGCCGGGGCTGTTTGTCTGTGATGGTAGTGCCGTACCAACCTCGCCCTCGGTCAACCCGCAAATTACCATCATGGCCATGGCCGCCCGCGTAGCCGATCGATTAGTCGCCGCCCAGGCCTAGGCCGCGGTTGTCCTCTCTTGCCAGGGCCTAGTCTCTGTGCGAGCATCGCCGTCGTGAGCAACTCCCTAGGCCAAGCCAGCAGCGCCGTTGCGACAGATGAGCCGACGATGCTGTCCTACGCCGATTCTCCCTTAGCGATCCGCGCCGATCTGGTGGCCGCCCACCAGCGCGTGTGGCAGCGTTTGGCCCGGCCGGGCACCTGGTTCACCGGCACTGAGCGCGTGGCGATCGCGGCCGAGACTCGTCGTGCCCGCGACTGCAAGCTGTGCGCCGAGCGCAAGGCTGCGCTGTCGCCTTTTGCCGTAGAGGGGACCCACGACAGCGATGGTGCTCTGCCCGATGCCGTAGTTGATTTGGTCCACCGGCTGACTACCGATCCGGGGCGATTGCCCCGCAAGTGTTACGATCAGGTGCTCGCCCAGGGGGTTGACGATGCCGCTTACGTCGAGACCGTCGGTGTGGTCGTTGGCGTGGTCAGCGTCGACATGTTTTGCCGGGCGATTGGCATGCCGCTGCGGCCTCTGCCCCAGCCCGCCAGTGGTGAGCCACTGGGGTTGAGACCCGAGGGTTTGAAGGATGAAGGCTGTTGGCCGCCGACTCTGCCCAATGGTAACGATCTGTACCAGGGCGTCAACACTCCCAACGTGGGGCGTGCCCTGAGCATGGTCCCTGCCGAGGTTGCAGCTCTCAAGGATCTGGCTGCTGCCCAGTACATGTCGGTGGTGCCGTTCGGCTTAACCGCACGCGGCATGCAGGCGTGGATGTATGCTGGGGACGGACTCAAATTATGGCGCGAGCTGCATGCGCCGTTCGAGGCTATACC
>CAZPPZ010000153.1:0-8032 GCA_964588545.1 uncultured Myxococcales bacterium
GCGCGCGCGCCCCCCGCGCAGACGAACCGGGGGGTAAACCCGGGGAATAGCCCCTCGTACCACACCAGCGCCGCCAGGCCCAGCCGCTCTCTGCCACCGCCGTCCCCAACGAGTTCGGGGCCGGCAAAGATCACGTACTCGCTGCCCTGGCCGAAATCTGCGACGCCTTCGACAATGCGGTCTACTAAGCCAAACAGCCCGCCCCAGGGCACGTACTCACCAAAGGGAACCAGTCGCATCTTGGCGTAGGATGCGGCCACGCCCAGCTCGGGCGTTATCTGCCAAGCCTCGTTGTAGTGCTTGAACTCGCCGCCTGGCTGCCGACGGCGACCGGGGGCACCGACCAGAAGCTGGACGCCGGACTGACGAGAGAACTCGGTGAGGCGTTTGCCGCGGGCGTCGTCAGTCAGCAAAAAGGGCACCGCTGCTTCAGGCCAGACGATGAGCTGAGCCCCGTCCTTGGCGGCCACCGCCGAGGCCTGTAGATAGCGATCCAGCGTCCGCGTCTGATTCTCCGGGCGCCACTTTTCAGACTGGGCGATGTTGCCCTGCACCACACCCACGCGCAGCTCGGCCCGGGCTCCACGGAATTCGATTTGTCTCAGCCTCAGCGTTCCATAGAGCAGAGATGAGGTGAGCAACACGACAGTGGCTACGGCCAAGGCGCGGTGGCGTGAGAGACCATCGCAGAACAGTTCGCTTAGCGACGCAGCGCTGAACATCAACAGTGCCGATAGGCCGTAGACGCCAGCCAGATCGGCCAACTGCACGATCACCAGGGCGCTGTACTGCGAATATCCGATCAAGCCCCAAGGAAACGCCAGCGGGAAAAACGTGCGTAGCCATTCCAGTACCACCCAGCACAGCGGCGCCGCTATTACACGGCTGATACCGGCCTCCGCGAGCCATTCTAGCGTCAGCGCAAAGAAACCGATGAAGGTTCCCGCCGCCAGCGCCATCAACGCCAAGATCAGCAGCGCAACGGCGGTGGGTATGACGGTGTAGGTGGTGATCGTGCCTACGATCCAATAGAGCATCGCCGCGTAAAACGAAGATCCAGCGATCCAACCGATGTTAAAGGCTGCGCGGCCACGGCGGCCGCGAACGGCAGCCAGCAACAGCACCGGTGCAATCCACGCCAAAGGCCAAAGGTCTAGACTCGGCATCGACGCCGCCAGCATCAAACCCGCCGCCAGCGCTGCCGGCACTGCGTAGCCGCGTTTCACCCGAGATCCTCGCGCGCACAGGCAAAGCCCGCGCTCTCGAGCAGCTGCGCCAGCCTAAGCTCCTCGGCCTGCATGCGTGCCTGCTGTGGGCCCTCATCGATATGGTCGTAGCCGAGGAGATGGAGTAAGCCGTGAACCAACAGACGATTGAACTCTTGCTCGAGGGTCCACCCACCGTCATCAGCCTGGCGTGCGGCGGTATCGGCCGAGATCACCACGTCGCCCAAGTGCACGGCTCGTTGCTCGCCCGATGGCGCGCGCAGATCAGCGTCGCTCAGCGGTTCGCCTTCGCTTTGGGGAAAAGCCAGCACATCGGTGCTGCAATCGTTGCCACGGTAGTCGCGGTTGAGAAGTCGCATCTCAGCGTCATCGACGATGCTCAGATCCAGCGCGGCACCACCAGGCGCCGCAGCATCGAGCAGCACCCGCGCCGCGGCGACTATTCGTCGCTCGTCGACCCCGGGAAGCGCCCCGCGGCCACGACGATCGCCTAGCTCTATTGGCGAGGATTCAATAGTCGTATCAATCTCGTTCATCCGGCCGGTCGCTGTCATGAGGGCCGTTGGGAGAGCCATCCTCGGCTTGCTGGTAAGCAGCGATGATACGACGAACCAGCGGGTGACGAACGACGTCACGATCATCAAAATACACGAAGGCCAGATCGGCTATCGACGACAACACATCGCGGGCATCACGCAGCCCCGAGGTATGCCCCTCGGCGAGATCCACCTGGGTGATGTCGCCAGTGATCACCGCCTTCGAATCCCAGCCCAGACGAGTAAGAAACATCTTCATCTGTTCGCGGCTGGTGTTTTGCCCCTCATCGAGAATCACGAAGGCATTGTTGAGAGTACGCCCGCGCATAAACGCCAACGGTGCCACCTCGACAATACCACGCTCTATCATCTGCGCGCCCTTCTCGTTGCCGACCATGTCAAACAGAGCATCGTACAGCGGTCGTAGATAGGGATTGACCTTCTCGGCCAAATCACCCGGGAGAAACCCCAGCTTCTCGCCAGCTTCTACCGCGGGGCGCGTCAGTATTATTCGCGCGTAGCTCCCCGCCAGCAGCTCGCTAACCGCCACCGCCATGGCCAGGTAAGTCTTGCCGGTACCGGCCGGACCGATGGCAAAGACCATGTCATGGTTGCGGATGGCATCAACGTACTTGCGCTGGCCTACAGTCTTGGCGGTAATTTGTGTGCGGTTCGAGGTGACCAGAACCGAATCGAGCATGACTTCGCCAAGCGTGGTGCCGTCGTCATTAGAGAGGATATCTACCGCCCGCGTGACGTCGGCGGGAGACAGCGAATAGCCCTCGGTGGCTACGTCGTAGAGTTCCTGCAGGACCCGCGCCGCCAAATCGACGGCCGGCGATGCGCCACTGATGGTTACCCCCGACCCCGTCACCGACACGTGGACCTCGAGAGCCTCCTCGAGAGCCTTAATGTTGCGGTCGTGACTGCCAAACAGCTCGTGCAGGCGTCGGCCATCGGCGAAATCCAGATTAACCGAGGAGCTCGTTGGCCTTCTCCATCAAAGCAGCAATGCCCGCCGCATTCTTGCCACCAGCCTGGGCGAAATCTGGCTTGCCACCGCCGCGGCCGTCGATCAGCTGTGCGAGTTCCTTGACGATCTTGCCGGCATGATAGCGATCGGTTTGATCTTTAGTAACCGCCACCGTAACCGCCACTCCCGAATCGACCTCAGCCGCCAGAACCACCACGCCTGAACCGATGCGATCGCGTACCTGATCGGACACTCCACGCATGGCCTTGCTCTCGACACCATCAATACGGGCGACTATCACTTTAACGCCGGAAGCGTCGCGAGCCTGCTCTAGCAACTGTCCGACGACATCGCTCGAACGCGACTGCTCAACCTCGATCACCCTACTCTCGAGATCACGCAACGCCGTCAGTAATCTTTCGACCCGCTCGACACTCTCACTTTCGCTGCTCTTGAGCAGTCTGGCGATGCGCTCGAGCAACGCGTCGCGCTCTCGTACCCGCCCCAGAGCACCCGCGCCGGTAACCGCTTCGATGCGACGTACACCCGCCGCCACCGAACTCTCGGCGTTGATCTGTATAAAACCAATATCGCCGGTGCGATCCACGTGGGTTCCACCACACAGTTCCACCGAATAGCTTCCCATGTTCACCACACGCACCACATCAGCGTACTTCTCGCCGAACAGCGCCATCGCCCCAGAGGCGATCGCGTCATCATAGCTCATCTCGTCGGTGCTGACCTCGAGGTTGGCCCGGACCATCGAGTTAACCTCAGCCTCGATATCGGCCAAGGCCTTATCGGCCACCGCTCCGTCGTGGTTGAAATCGAAGCGAAGGCGTTGGGGGTCAACCAACGAGCCCGCCTGCTGCACACTAGAGCCTAAATGATTGCGCAACGCCGCATGAAGCAGATGCGTAGATGAGTGATTGAGACGGATAGCCTGGCGGCGCTCGGCATCTATCTTCAGCTGTACCTCATCACCAACCGCTATCTCACCGCTGTCGACACGAACGTGGTGGACGATGACATCGGCCGCAGGCTTCTGCGTGTCGAGAACACGTAGACGTGCACCGCCTTGCGTTTCGATGATCCCAGTATCGCCTACCTGCCCCCCCGATTCACCGTAAAACGGAGTGACCTCGCTAACCAAACAAACTTCGTCACCTTCGCCGGCGCGCTCGATTATCTGTCCGCCCGCGGCAAGCCCTACCACACACGACTCGACTTGTGCTTGGTTCGCTCCGACAAAGCGAGTAGCACCGCGCTGGCGCGCCGCCGCCACCAGCAAGGTGTAGTCGGCCGCCCCATGTCGATTGCTGCGCGCGTCGCGAGCACGCGTGCGTTGGCCTTCCAGCGCCGCCTCGAAACCTTCGCGATCGAGCGTTAGACCGTGAGAACGGAGAATGTCCTCGGTCATGTCGATGGGAAATCCATAGGTGTCGTAGAGGCGAAAAGCGACTTCACCGGGAAGAACCGTAAGCGAATCACCCAGTTTCGAGCGCGCCTCTTCCAAGTGCACCAGACCGCGGTCCAGGGTGAGCTGAAAACGCTCCTCTTCGCCCCGTACCGCATCAGCTATATGCGCGCGCTGGCTCAGCAGTTCCGGATAGGCATCGCCCATACGCGAGACCACAGCGTCGCAGATCTTGTGAAAGAAGGGCTCATCGAACCCGAGATTCTTGCCGTGGCGCGCCGCGCGTCGCAGTACCCGTCGCAACACGTATCCGCGTCCGTCGTTAGCGGGCTCTATACCATCAGCGATCATGAAGGATACCGCACGACTGTGATCCGCGAGCACGCGGAACGACATGTCGTCCTCGACGTTGCCGCCGTAGCTCTTAGCGCAGAGGCTCTCGGTGGTAGCGATGATCTGTCGCAACAGCGAGCCGTCGTAATTGCCATCGACGTTCTCGAGCACCGCAGCCACTCGCTCCAGCCCCATACCGGTGTCGACGTGTTTGGCGGGCAGCTCGTGCAGCTCGCCGCCGTCATCACGGGTGTACTGTATGAACACCAGGTTCCACAGCTCGATGTAACGCGCACACCCCGCGTTTACCGCGCAGCGGTGCTCGGGGAGGTGGCGCATGTCGCAGGCATCGGCGCCACGGTCGATGTGGATCTCGGAGCAGGGTCCGCAGGGACCGGTCTCACCCATCTCCCAGAAATTGTCCTTCTCGTCGAAACGCAGCACACGCTCGGGGGAGATGTCGGTGACTCGCCGCCACAGCTTCTCGGCCTCGTCGTCGCTGCGGTAGACAGTGGCGAAGAGTCTTTCCTTGGGAAGGCCCCACACCCCGGTTAGCAGCTCCCAGGCCCACTCGATCGCCTCGGCCTTGAAGTAGTCGCCGAACGACCAGTTGCCGAGCATCTCAAAAAGTGTGTGGTGGTAGGTATCGCGGCCTACCTCTTCGAGATCGTTGTGCTTTCCTGAGATGCGCAGGCACTTCTGGGAATCCGCGACGCGCGGGTGCTGGGGCTGGCTCAGCCCGAGGAATACATCCTTAAACTGCACCATCCCCGCGTTCGTGAACATCAGCGTCGGATCGTCGACAGGAACGATCGAAGCGCTAGGCACGATGAGATGATCGCGGGCCTTGAAGAAGTCGAGAAAACTCGCCCGTACGTCGGAACCCTGCATGGTAAGCAGTGTTGACTACAAGGAAACTTTCAACAAGTCACGCACTAGCTCTGAGGGGAAGCCCCGGCCTACCAGATGGCGAAAAGCCGCTTGGCGCCATTTCTGGCCGGCCTCGCCCGAGTCGGCTGGGGGACGACGACGACAGAAACGCTCGAGCGCGGCCATCCCGCCATCCCGCTCGCGCTGCTCGCCGATCAAATCGGCGATTACCGCATCGGCATCCTCGGGGGAGATACCCTTAGAAATGAGATCCTTACGAATACGGTAGCGCCCGTAGCCGCTACGCTCGAAACGGTCGCGGACGAAGCTCTCGGCATAGGTACGATCATCGAGGAGGCCAAGCTCGAGGAGACGATTTATCGCCTCCTCAACCTCGGCCTCCTCGAATTTCTCGACCAAGCGCTGCCTGAGCGCTGCGCTGCTCCATGGCCGCCGGGCCAGCAGTGACAAGGCCCGCCCTCTGGCGCTTTCGTCGCTGCTGTTCGAGGGTCGCGGCATCGCTGCGAGCCTTCTACTTGCTAGCGCGGGCCTTCTTGGCCGGCTTGGCTTTGTCGGCATCCTCGGCCGACGCGTCTTTTTTGGGACTAGCGCCGCCCTCAACCACGCTCAAAGCCGCCGGCGCGGCGATCAGGCCGAGCCCCTGACGCAGCTTGGCTTCGATCTCGGTGGTCAGTTTGGCATTTTCACGCAGGAACTCGCAGGCGTTATCGCGACCCTGGCCAAGTCGCTCTTCGCCGTAGGAGTACCACGAGCCGCTCTTCTCGACGATGCCGAGCTCAACACCAAGATCGATGAGCTCACCGGTTTTGTTGATGCCCACACCGTAGAGAATATCAAACTCGGTTTCGCGAAACGGTGGCGCAACCTTGTTCTTGACCACACGCACTCGGGTGCGGTTACCGACGACCTGATCGCCCTGCTTGATCGCACCGATACGGCGAATGTCGCAACGCACCGAAGCGTAGAACTTAAGCGCGTTACCACCAGTGGTGGTCTCGGGGTTACCGAACATCACACCGATCTTCATACGTAGTTGGTTGATGAACACCACCAAGGTGTTCGAACGTGAAATCGTTCCGGTGAGCTTGCGCAACGCCTGCGACATCAAACGAGCCTGCAGACCCATGTGCGAGTCGCCCATCTCGCCGTCTATCTCCGCTCGCGGCACCAGCGCGGCTACCGAGTCGACCACCAGAATGTCGATGGCACCACTGCGAACCAGGGTGTCGGTAATCTCGAGGGCCTGCTCGCCGCTGTCGGGCTGGGAGATCAACAGATCAGCCGGATTGACCCCGAGCTTGCGGGCATAGTTGATGTCGAGGGCATGCTCGGCGTCGACAAACGCGGCAACTCCGCCCTTCTTTTGCGCCTCGGCAATCGCATGCAATGCCAGGGTGGTCTTACCCGAAGACTCCGGGCCGTAGACCTCGACGACACGGCCGCAGGGCAGTCCGCCTACGCCGAGGGCAACATCAAGGCCAAGCGAGCCTGTGGAAATATTAGGGATGTCGCGTGGACCATCATCCACGCCTAGCCGCATCACCGACCCTTTACCGAACTGCTTCTCGATCTGGCTAACCGCCAACTCCAACGCTTTACTTTTTTCTTCCTCTGCCATTTGTCCTTTCTCCTACTCCATCTTCTACTACGTCTATTCGCTGCGTCTATTGCTGGCGCTTGCCCGGCCTACTTGCTTGGCACGGCCGCGGCACAATCACACAACGTCCCCGGTTCTCGCTAACTCATCTGCAGCGCGAAACGCTCAAGAAGCGTGTAACGCGCCGCTGCCTGGCCAAGCTCACTCATGTACAAAGCAAACTCGTTGACCCGAGTCTGGCCGAACATCTGCTTAGCCAAATCCTGCACACCCGCTGCAAGCTCACGGCTCCCCCTGCGAGCGCGAATACGCCCGAGCGTGAGGTGTGGAACAAAACGACGCTGTTCGCGCGCAAAGCCCAACGACGACAGCGCCTCATCAACGCTGGCTGCGGCGCGGCCAAGCCGCCCCGCATCGTTTACCTGGACGGCCAACACCCGTGGCGCCGCCGGCCTTGGCAGGACCACGACTGGGCCAAAAGACAGCGTAAACGAGGATACTTCACCGAGAGTCTTGGCCAGCGAGACTCTTAGCGCCACAAGCTGTTCGGCGCTAATCTCACCAAGAAACTTAAGGGTAACGTGCCAGCCTTCGGGGCGTGTCCACGAGACACCTGCGCCGGCCGTCTCGGCATTACGCTTGAGCTGCTCTAGCACGACCTTCACCGCATCTTTTGTGTCTTCACCTACGCTCATAGCAACAAAACAACGCATAACGCTCTGCTCTTCTCGGCCTCAGCGGCCACGTCGGCGGCGGGCGAAGTTAGACTCCAGGGGGTCGCGACCAAGCAAGCTGCGCCGTACCCAATCCAGGGCTAGCTGCGAGGCCAGGGTTTTCACCCACAAACGGTCACCCCAGAGCCGGTAGACCTTAGAGCTAACGCCCGCGTTTGCTTGTCCATCAGCCGCCAGAGCTATGGCTACAGTACCCACCGGCTTGTCCTCGCTGCCGCCACCCCGCCCCGCGATGCCCGCGGGCGCCACCGCGATCTCGGCGCCGGTACGCCGACGGGCGCCGTGAGCCATCTCGCCAGACCTCTCTTCGCTTAGCACGCCTACA
>CAZPPZ010000154.1:0-7885 GCA_964588545.1 uncultured Myxococcales bacterium
GCTGCTGGGCGCCGTCCGCGCATATTCCCTGGGGAGGCGCCGAGGTTTGCGTGGGGGGCGGGTGGGGGGGGCGCCGCCGCGCTGGAGGCGGAGGCCCTCGAGCCGCGTATCAAATGGCCCAACGACGTCCTTCTTGATGGCCGTAAGGTCTGCGGTATCCTCACCGAGATCGAAGCCGAGGCCGACCGCGTGAGTTTTGTCGTCGTAGGTATCGGCGTCAACCTCAACAGTACTCTCGAGCATTTCCCTGAGGAGCTGCACGCCAAGGCGACCTCGGTGCTTATGGCCTGTGGGCGCAGGGTGGAGCGGGCGCGTTTTGCCGCGCGGCTGCTCGGCGAGCTCGAGCAGTGCTACCAGCGGTTTTGTGAGGGCGGATTTTCCTCGCTCGCTGCCGAGTGGGACTCGCGTAGCGACATGCTCGGCCGTCAGATATGTGTAAGCGCCGGTGGCGAAGATGTTGGTGGGATATGCATGGGGATTGACAGCGACGGGGCGCTTCTGCTCAAGCAAGAGGGGCACGAGCTACCGCGCCGCGTGCTCGCCGGTGATGTCTCGGTGATTGGAGGATATCAAACACGGTGAAAGTCACTACGTCGCAGTTGCTGATGGCCATAGACGTTGGCAACACCCACACTGTCATTGGCTTGTTCGACGGCGACGAGATCGTCCGCCACTGGCGCATCTCTACCGAGACCGAACACACCGCGGATGAGTACGGGGTGCTCATCTGGAGCCTCTTTCGCGCTGCGGGTATGGACCTGCCCAAGCTCGAGGGGGTGATCGTCTCGTGTGTGGTGCCGCCGATGATCGGCGTGATACAGGATCTGTGTCGCGACTATTTCTCAGTCGAGCCCTTGATCGTCGGTCCTGGGGTAAAGACCGGGATGCCTATCCTCTATGAAAATCCCCGTGAGGTCGGGGCTGATCGCATCGTCAACGCGGTCGCCGCGTACACGTTGACCAAGCGTGTGACGGTGGTCGTCGATTTTGGCACGGCGACTACCTTCGACTACATCAGCGAGCGCGGCGAGTACGTTGGCGGGGTTATCGTCCCCGGCATTGGTATATCTCTGGATGCCCTCTATTCGCGCGCCGCCAAGCTTCCGCGGGTAGAGGTGGTGCGGCCACCGCGGGTGGTGGGTCGTAATACCACGCATGCCATTCAGGCGGGTATGGCCTATGGTTACGTTGAGCTGGTAGACGGGGTGGTCCGCCATATCGAGGAAGAGGAAGGGGTACGTGCTAGCGTCCTTGCAACAGGAGGGCTGGCGCCGTTAATTGCAGCAGAATCGAAGCGCATCGAGACGGTTGATGAATTTTTGACTCTCAAGGGCCTTCGTATTGTGTACGACCGCAACCATAGCTAGCGAGGAGGGAATCAGGTGGCTACGGAACCTTCGAGAATCCGAACCATCGCAATCATTGGACAAGGCGGGGTAGGCAAGACCTCGGTTGCCGATGCATTGATTTTTGCCGGCGGCGGGAACAACCGTCTTGGCAAGGTCGACGAGGAGACATCGGTCTTTGACGTCGAGCCTGAGGAAATCAGGCGGCGCAGTACCAATACCAGTACGCTCAATCACGTCGCCTGGAACAAGCACGAAATTTCGATCGTCGACACGCCCGGCCAGGGGAACTTCGTAGCCGATACTAATTTTGTGCTGCGCGGTGTCGCCGGGGTGATTCTGGTGGTCGATCCGGCCTCGCCGCTGCGCGCCGAGTCGATGAAGGTCTGGGCTTGGGCCAGACGCGAGAATCTGCCGGCAATGGTTTTCGTCAACCGCATGGATCGGCCCGAGATCGACGTCGAGACTTGCGTGGCGGAACTGGCCGAGGCTCTCGGCGTGCGCCCGACGCTGCTGCAGCTGCCGATTGGTTCCGGCGAGGATTTCAACGGTGTAGCCAGTGTGCTGGCTGCCAAGGCCTACACCTTTAGCGATGATAGCGGCAAGTTCGCGACCGCCGAAATTCCTGCCGATCTCAGTGAGCGCATAAGTGAACTCGCTTCGAGTCTCACCGAAGACGCGGCTGAAGGCGACGATGAACTCCTGGAGAAGTATCTTGACGCCGGTGAGCTTAGCGCCGAGGAGGTGCTGCGCGGGGCACGGGCGGCGGTGGCTAGCGGTGCGATGCTACCGGTACTGTGTGGTTCGGCGGCGGCCAACATCGGCTTTGCGCAACTTCTCGATGCGATCGTTGATCTGATGCCGGCACCGGTGGATGGCGCGGCCGAGAAAGCCAGCGATGGCCAGGGTAACGAGGTCGAGGTGGCCCCAGACCCTTCGGCAGCGTTTGCGGGTTTTGTCTTCAAAACCATCGTTGACCCGCATGCCGGTCATTTGTCGGTGCTGAGGGTGCTTGCCGGTACGATCTCGGGTGACTCTCAGCTGCTCAATTCTCGCAGCGGCAGCAAGGAGCGCATTGGCAGCCTGCTCAGGCTCGAGGGCCGCAAGACCTCTCAGGTCGAGGTGGCGACGGTGGGCGAGCTGGTGGCCGTGGCCAAGCTCAAGGCGACCCACTCCGGCGACACTCTGGCGGCGCCCGAGCGCCCCGTGGCGCTTCGCCCCTTTGCCGAGTTGCACCCAGCCATCAGCTTCGCGATTGCCGCCAAGAAGCGTGGCGAGGAAGATAAGGCCTCGCAGGGGCTGCACAAGCTTGCTGAGGAGGATCTGGCGCTGCACGTTGACCGCGATGAATCCTCCGGCGAGATTCTGCTCTCCGGTGCTGGCCAGCTCCACGTAGAGGTAGCCTGTGAAAAGCTGCAACGAAAATATGGAGTGGAAGTTGAGCTAAAAGCGCCTAAGGTCCCGTACAAGGAGACAATTCGTAAGAGTGTCAAAGCCCACGGCAGGCTCAAGAAGCAGACCGGCGGCCACGGCCAGTTCGCCGACTGCAGGATTGAAGTGGAACCTCTGCCGCGGGGGGCAGGCTTTCAGTTCGAGTCGCACATAGTTGGCGGCTCCATACCCAGGGGCTTTATTCCGGCGGTCGAAAAGGGTGTGGCCGAGGCCATGAAGAACGGCAACGTGGCTGGATTCCCGGTGGTCGATGTAAAGGTGGTGCTCTATGACGGCCAGTACCACGACGTAGACTCCTCGGAAATGGCCTTCAAAATCGCCGGTTCGATGGCTTTCAAGGATGCGCTGGAGCAGGCCAAACCCTGCTTGCTAGAGCCTTATGTAACCCTGGCGGTGAGTGTACCCGATGAGTGCATGGGGGATGTTATGGGTGATCTCAACTCCAGGCGTGCCAAGGTCGAGGGTATGGAGCAGCAGGGGGGCAACGAGGTCATCAAGGCTAAGGCGCCGATGGCTGAGGTGCTGCGCTACGCTCCTGATCTGACCAGCATGACTAGCGGCAGGGGCTCCTTCGAGATGGGCTTCTCCCACTACGAGCCTATGCCCGAGCATCTGGTCACCAAGGCTATACAGGAAGCCAAGGGGGATTCGGCCGACAGTGCTGCCTGAGGCTGATTAGCGTTGCTTTTGCTGCCGGGCTGCAAAGGTTAGCCGGCGTTACCTGCGTTGACTATTGGCCAGGGCTTCGCTAGATCTTCCTAGATTGTGGCAAATTTCAAGCATGTAAGTGTTCCCGACCAGGGTCAGCCAATTGGCATAGACGACTCTGGAACTCTCGCGGTTCCCGATCAGCCCATCATTCCCTTCATCGAAGGCGATGGCACTGGTCCAGACATCTGGGCGGCGGCCGTGCGAGTATTCGACGCCGCGGTGGCCAGCGCTTATGCGGGAAAACGCAAGGTCGCGTGGATGGAGATCTACGCTGGCGAGAAGGCCAACGAGGTCTACGGCCGCGATACCTGGCTTCCCGATGAGACCAACGAGGTCATCTCTGAGTTTCGCGTTGCCATCAAGGGACCGCTGACCACGCCGGTGGGCGGGGGCATCCGTTCTATCAACGTCGCCCTGCGTCACGTCCACGATCTCTACGTATGTCTGAGGCCGGTGCGCTACTTCAGTGGTGTTCCGGCACCGGTGAAGGAGCCGGGCAAACTCGATGTAGTCATCTTCCGCGAGAACACCGAAGACGTCTACTCGGGTATCGAGTTTGCTTCGGGCAGTAGCGAGGCCGGCGAACTCATCGAGCTGGCCTCGCGGTTGTCGGGCAAGAAGATTCGTGCCGGTTCAGGTATTGGCCTCAAGCCGATTTCTAAGTTCGGGACCCAGCGCTTGGTGCGCCGGGCTATAGCTTACGCGTTAGAGAACGGTCGCAGTTCGGTTACCCTGGTTCACAAGGGCAACATCATGAAGTTCACCGAGGGGGCGTTTCGGGACTGGGGCTATGAGCTGGCCCGCGAGGAGTTCGGCAACGTCGTGGTGACCGAGAAGCAGCTCTGGGATGAGCACGGCGGTAAGCTTGCGGCGGGCAAGCTACTCATCAAGGATCGCATCGCCGATGCAATGTTCCAACAGGTGTTGCTGCGTCCCGATGAGTACGAGGTTCTTGCTACCGCAAACCTCAACGGCGACTATATTTCTGACGCCTGTGCCGCTCAGGTGGGCGGCCTTGGCCTGGCGCCAGGAGCCAACATCGGCGACACGGCGGCGATCTTTGAGGCCACCCACGGAACGGCTCCCAAGTACGCGGGCCAGAACAAGATAAATCCTGGCTCGCTCATCCTCTCTGGTGCGCTGATGTTCGAGCATTTGGGCTGGGCAGAGGTATCGAAGAGCATAATTGCAGCGATGGAAGCGGCGATAGGGGCCAAGACCGTAACCTACGATCTGCACCGGCAGATGGAGGGGGCGACGCTAACCTCGACCTCGGGTTTTGCCGACGCACTGATTTCGTATTTGTAGAGCCGAGCCGCTCCTCCTGGGGGAGCGGTACACGCAAGGAGATAAAGGCCGTGGCACGTAAGAAGATTGCTTTGATTGGAGCTGGCAACATCGGTGGTGAGCTGGCGATGCTAGCGGCGCGTCGTGAACTAGGCGACGTGGTGTTGCTCGATATTCCCGACAAGGAAGGCGTGGCCAAGGGCAAGGCGCTGGATATCATGCAGACCGGGGCACTCGATGGCTTCGACGCTGCGGTGCTCGGTAGTTCTGATTACGCCGATATTGCTGGGGCGGACGTGGTAGTCGTCACCGCGGGCGTTCCGCGCAAACCGGGGATGAGCCGCGACGATTTGCTGTCGATCAACCTAAAGATCATCCGCAGTGTTGGCAGCAACATCAAGGCCAATGCTCCCGAGGCGCTGGTTATTGTCATTTCCAACCCGCTCGATGCGATGGTTTACGAGATGAAGAAGGTCACGGGCTTTGCCAGCCGCAAAGTCTTGGGTATGGCCGGCGCTCTCGATTCTGCGCGCTTCCAGTGTTTCCTAGCTGAGGCCGCCGGGGTCAGCGTCAAGGCGGTCAATACCCTGGTTCTCGGTGGTCACGGCGACTCCATGGTCCCGTGTCTGAGCTACTGCACGGTAAACGGTATCCCCGTGCGTCAGTTGCTCGACGAACAAACCCTTGATGCCATCGTCAAGCGCACGCGCATGGGCGGCGGCGAGATCGTCGGACTCATGGGCACTAGCGCCTACTACGCTCCGGCTGCCGGGGCGATCTCGATGGCCGAGAGTTATCTGAAGTCTCAGCGTCGTTTGATTGCCTGTGCGGCTCCTCTTGATGGCGAGTACGGGCACAAGGACATCTATTTGGGCGTGCCGGTGGTCATCGGTGGCGAGGGACTCGAGCGAATTGTCGAGGTTGAGTTGAGCAGCGAAGAGAAGGCCATGCTCGACAAGAGCGCCGAAGCGGTAGGCGAGTTGCTCGCGGCTGCGGCCAAGCTCTAGAGCGAGAGAATCAAAGATGAATGTACACGAGTATCAAGCCAAAGCCCTGCTGCGTAGCTACGGCGTTGCGGTTCCGCGTGGGAGCATGGTCGAGACCCCGGGTGAGGCCGAAAAAGTCGCGGTCGAACTCGGCACCCCGGTGGTGGTGGTGAAATCGCAGATCCATGCGGGCGGCCGCGGGGCAGGAGCGATGGTAGCCGATGGCGCCGAGGCGGCCACGGTTTTTGAGAACAGCCTGCGAGCGGAAGGCCTGCCCAAGCACGACAAGCCCGGTGGTGTACGGCTGGCCAAGTCGGCGACTGAGGCGGCCGAGGCCGCCGCAGGGATGCTCGGCAAACTGCTGGTTACCCGCCAGAGCGGTGCTGCCGGCAAAGAAGTGCATCGTGTGCTCGTCGAAGAGGGCTGCGACATCGCCAAGGAACTCTATCTGAGTATTCTTCTCGATCGTGCAGTAGGCCGTGTCGCAATCATGGCCAGCACCGAGGGCGGCATGGATATCGAGAAGGTCGCCGAGCAAACCCCCGAGAAGATCTTTCGCGAGAGCATTGATCCGGCCGTGGGTATGGGAATCTATCAGGCTCGCAACCTAGCCTTCAATCTCGGCGTACCCGCCGCCAAGGTTGCCGATGCCGTGGCTTTCTTTCAGTCTCTCTACAAGGCTTACGTAGAGCTCGACGCTTCACTGCTCGAGATCAATCCGCTGGTTATGACCGGCCCGGGTGATCTGCTCGCGCTCGACGCCAAGCTGTCCTTCGACGACAATGCGCTGTTCCGTCACCCGGAGGTTCGCGAACTTCGCGATGAGGACGAGGAAGACCCCAAAGAGCAGCGCGCGGCGCAGTTTGATCTGAGCTACATCGCGCTCGATGGCAACATCGGCTGCATGGTAAATGGTGCCGGCTTGGCGATGGCTACCATGGACATAATCCACCACCACGGTGGCGAACCAGCCAACTTCTGCGACGTAGGCGGTGGTGCTACCGCCGAGAAGGTTGCCGAAGCGTTCAAGATCATTTTGTCCGATGAGAACGTCAAAGCGGTCTTTATCAACATCTTCGGCGGTATCATGCGCTGTGATGTGCTGGCCGAGGGCGTGGTCGAGGCCGCCAAGCAGGTGAACGTGACCATCCCGCTGGTGGTCAGACTCGAAGGTACCAACGTGGAGAAGGGCCGGCAGATAATCGCCGACTCCGACATTGACATCATTACAGCCTCCGACATGACGGACGGGGCCAAGAAGGCGGTTGAGGCCGCCAGCGCGGCCGGCTGAGCCGGTCGGGGGTCGAGGCAATGAGCATCTTACTTGATAAGAATAGCCGGGTGGTCACCCAGGGGCTGGGCAAGACCGGACAGTTCCACCTTCTCGGCTGCCGTGAATACGGCACGCAGATGGTCGCCGGGGTGCGTCCCGGCAAGGGCGGCAGCGACTTCGAAGGCGTGCCGATTTTCGATACCGTGGCGCAGGCGGTAGCTGCCGCGGGCTGCAACGTCTCGGTGATCTATGTGCCTCCGGGCGGAGCCGCCGATGCCATCATGGAAGCCGCCGACGCCGGCATAGCTCTGGTGGTGTGCATCACCGAGGGCATCCCGGTTGCCGACATGGTTCGGGTGCAGCGCTTCCTCGATGGCCGCGCCACGCGTTTGATCGGACCCAACTGTCCGGGCGTAATTACTCCGGGTGCGGCCAAGGTGGGCATCATGCCCGGTTACATCCACAAGCCTGGTCGTGTCGGCGTGATCTCGCGCAGCGGCACGCTGACCTACGAAGCCGTACACCAGCTGACGCTGGCGGGCATAGGCCAGTCGACCTGCATCGGCGTCGGCGGCGATCCGATCATCGGCACCACCCACCTCGATGCCATCAAACTCTTCAACGACGACCCCGATACTGATGCCGTCGTCATGATCGGCGAGATCGGCGGCAACGCCGAGGAACTCGCGGCCGAGGGGATCGCCGCCAACATGAAAAAGACGGGGGGGGCTTTTATTTGCCGGCAGACCGCGCCGCCCGGCCCGAAGGGCGCGGCCGACCGGCCATTGATGACGCGCGAAACGCGGCTGCGTTCGGACGGAACCTTGGGC
>CAZPPZ010000155.1:0-7854 GCA_964588545.1 uncultured Myxococcales bacterium
CATCTTGGCGAGTCGGTGCCCCTGATCGGCGCGGATATCATCCATGGCGGGGGCAACAGCGGCGTGGCCACCGAGGCTGTGGTCATCGACAGCGGTGCGCGGGCGACTCACTTAGACCTAAGCGCCGATCTCGTTGCCGCGCAATGTTTTTGCAGCTCCGCGGGACCGTGTTGTCCCGATGGATCTGCTTCCCAGTCGGGCCTGGCAGCGATCGCCGAGAGCACCGGTCATGGGACGAATGTTGCCTCGATCATTACCTCCGACGGGTTCGCGGCATCGCGGGGGGTAGCCCCGGACGCTGATGTCGCCGTGGTGAGAATCTTCAACAACAGCGGCATATTCAGTTTTACCGATCTGATTTCTGCCCTCGATTGGATCATCAACAACCGCCTTGGCAGCGTCGATGTCATCAATATGTCTATAGGGTCCTTCGCTCTTCATTCCGGTATATGCGACGAGGATGGTGGTGCGTTTGCAGCTGAATACCTGCTTATCGCCTCGGCAATCGATACGCTGCGTGAAGCTGGAGTCTTGGCAGTGGCCTCTGCGGGTAACAACGCTGCGCTTACCGGCATGAGCATGCCGGCGTGTTTGCGCAACACGGTGGCGGTGGGCGCTACCTACGATGCCGACATAGGTTCCTACTCCTGGTCGGGGGTGTGCACCGATGCGACCACCGCCGCTGACCAGTACGCGTGTTGGAGCAATATATCCAGCCACACCGATATTGCTGCTCCGGGATGCAAGAGCAGCGCGGCTTGGTACCAGGGCGACTCCCAGGTGGGCTGGTGGTGTGGGACCTCGCAGGCTAGTCCCCATGTAGCTGCTACGGCGTTGTTGGTGAAGTCAGCGCTACCTTTTCAACAGGCATATCACTTCGAGCATTGCCTGCGCGACTCCCCTTCCTCGGTGGTTCACGCGGGTAGCACAGTGCCGCTGCTTGATGCCGATCACGCGGTTACCACTTGTAATTTCAACGCGATGTCGCAGCCCCTCGATCTAAAAAAGCTGGTTGCGGCTTACAAGAAAGCCTCTGACCCTGCGGACGACAAACTCATCATCAAGGGCCGGATAACCCCCTTCGCGCCTTTCGACCCGTTGTCCGAGGCCCTGACCTTTGCCTTTAGTGACGTTGACGGCGAGGCCATTAGTGTGACCATTGCGGCGGGTGCGACCGCGTGGTCCTCGAAGAAGGCAGGGAAGTACCTATACAAGGACAAACTCGGGGTGCAGCGCGGGGTAAGGAAGGCCTCGGTGAAGGACGCCGGTAGCGGGGCCTACAAACTGTCGGTCAAAGTTATGGCTACTAATCTCTCTCGCGCAGACTCGACTAACGGCGTGTCGGTCGAGGTGTTGGCGGGAAGCAACCTGCACGGGGCCACGCCCGCATCGTGCAAGCTCAAGCCGGGTAAGAAGCTGGTCTGCAAGTAGCCGTGTTGCCCGTGGCGCTTAGCCGATGCGTAAGTCGGCATTGGTCAGCCGATTGATCAGACGCAGTATCAGCGGATCCTTGGCTTCGCGGCCTTGGTCGTCAGCGCGGATCTGCGACTTGATCATGGCCTTAACCATGGGGTCGCGCAGCCAGTGGGGTCCAAGGTCTGTGGGTTTGCGGCCGACGAACGACAGCTGAGTCCATTGGCTGCGACGGTTGGAGAACAGGTCATTTATCGAATGAGCGGCAAGGTTGGCGATTGCTACGCCGTGGCCGTTATAGCCGTAGGCGTAGGCGACGCGCTCGCGGCTGTCATCAAACCAACCGATGCAGGGGAGAAAATTGCCGGTGACGCCGACGGGGCCGCCCCATCGCTCCTCAAAGGGTACCGCGGCCAACTGGGGAAAGAACCACTCGAAGCTCTCACGCATTCTCGCGAATACGCGTTGATCACGGTCATAGACGGGCTTGGGGCCATCGCCATGAAAAACCGGGTCACGGCCTCCCCAGAGAATACGCCCGTCGATCGTCGGACGGAAGTAGTGCAGCCCCAGACGCCGGTCTTCGGCGCCTTCGCGTCCCCGCCAGCCGACGCTCTGCCACTCGGCGTCACTTAGTGGGCGCGTCAGGCAGATATAGCTGTATACCGGAAGCACCGACTCTCTGGTTGGTTTCCATGCCGTCGCATAGGCGTTGCCCGCGACCAGCACTCGGTCGGCGCTGACCGTGCCTCTGGTTGTTCGTACAGACACGCCCCGAGTGCCGTCGTGCCAATCAATCACCGCGGTGTCTTCGTAGACGCTAGCGCCCATACGCTCGATCACCTTCTTCAAGCCGCGAGCCAGGCGGGCTGGGTTGACCAGCGTGCAAGCATCCTCGCTGAAGCCGCAGCGGATCTTGTCAGAGTGGATTCTTTCTCGGGCGGCGTCGCGGTCGAGGTAGTTGATCTTGTCGTCTAGGCCTAGACGAAGCGCCGTGGCGATTTCGTTGTCGATGATTCGATCCTGGCCCTCGGTGTTCGAGAAGGTGAGCAGTCCGTTGGGCTGCACGTCACAGGCTATCGATTCCGTGCTGATCGCATTAGTGAGGTGTTCGACCGCGCCTTCGGCAGCCAGGTAGATCTTCTTGGCTTCTTCGTCACCGACGTATTCAGCAAGATGTCCTAGGGTGCGGTGGACCAGGGTCATGGCGAAGCCGCCGTTGCGTCCTGAGGCTCCGTAGCCGATGGCACGGGCTTCAAGCAGCGCGAGCCTTAGGCCGGGGTTTTCAGCAAGGAGCAGGTAGGCGGTCCATAGACTGGTGAAGCCTCCGCCTACCAGGGCAACGTCAACCTCGCTATGCTCTGTGAGCGCCGCGTTGGGCTTATACGGGTCGAGGCTGAGCCAGTAGCTACGCGACTGTAGATCGTCCAGGGTTCTGTCTCCTTGCGGCAGCCCGCATATTAATTATACGCGTATGTTTAAGTCAAGGGAGGCTCGCCGGGCCTCGGTCTCGCTATTGATAGTTTTCGCATTAACTCGGGGCCTGTTCTAAGACAGGAACCGCGTCTTTGCCGCGGCGCTTGCCGAGGAGGCTGACCGTGCAGCGATTTGTTATCGGATCGAGGGCCCCGCGGGCGCGTAGCGTGATTATAAGCTGGCGTAGCCTGGCCATGCTGGCTGTATTAGTCTGTTCGGCTCGTCCTAGCTTGATATGGGCTTCGGGGATTCTTCCGGCTGCGATCAGCACCATCGGTAACGCTTCAGGAGGCGCAGTGGTGGCCGAGCCTCCCTCGCCGGCCGAGGCTCTCTACGCCAATCCCGCTGGGCTTAGCGGCTTTGAGCAAACGACACTATCGGGTGGCCTGGCGTTGATGTTCGCTAGCCAGGACATCGAGGCTACCGCGCCTGCCGGCTACCGTGAGAGCGATTCTCTGTTCGCCCAGGCTCCAGATCTGGGCCTGGTCGTGGCTGGCCACGGGCGCTGGAGTTATGGCCTGGGTGCCCATGGCAGTGCTGGTTCGAGCTTCGATTTCGGCGCGGACTCGGGTGTTGATAGCTTCTTCGCCGAGCTGCAGGTCTTCGGCGCTCCGCTTGGGCTCGCTTACCAGCTCAGTGATACTATATCGCTGGGGGCTGCCGTGGTTCCGCTCTACGGGATGCTGACCAGCCGCTATACCCTGCCTTCTCCCCAGGGCGGACAACGCTTCTCGTATCATCTCAAAGGCCCAGGTCTACAAGGCTTATTCGGTGTGACCTGGAGGGTCGATTCGCGTTGGCTACTTGGTGCGTCGTGGCGAACCCCAGGGCGTATTTGGATGGACGATCGCATGACGGTTAGCGGCTTGGGGCGTCAGGACGTCGACCTGACCATCAAGATGCCTGCACAGCTCTCTGCTGGCGTAACACACAAGCTGAGCGCGCGAACTCATATTTCAGCTGCGATCCGTTGGACCGACGCGGATGATTTCGGCAATTCCATAATCGCGTTCGAACGTACTCCGGCAGCCGATACACCCCTCGTGCCCGATGCTGCCGATGAATGGCGCTTTGCGCTCGCCGGCAGCTATCGCTGCTCTGACCATCTTGAGTTGTTCTCGAGCGTCTCCTACGCCAGCCGCATTGTTGGCAACCGCGGAGTGTCACCGTTGCTATACGATGGTGAGGATACCCGTATCGGGCTCGGCCTTGCCTGGTCGCTAGAGCGCTGGCGGTTGGAAATGATGGTGGGGCATCAATTGGAGAGTAGACGTGATGTCGCGCCGCCGGATGCGCTGGTCTTGCCTGGGCGCTACACCACCGGCGGTAACATCGTCCAAATCGGCTTCCAGCGTCGGCTGTGAAGCCGACCGGGGGATTTGCTTACTTGGCCCGGGCCTTGAAGGCTTTTCCAGAGTTTTTGTCGGCACTGAAATAGTCGACCAGCCAGCAGGTTCCTTCCCCATTTATTAGCTGTACGCTTACCGTAGGGTCTTGCGCGAAGAAACGGTTGGGATTAATTGGCGCCGGCAGCGGCAAGTTACTGCCTTTCGCCGTCAACACGAGTTTCGTCTTGCCCGCAGCGCCTGTGCGCACGGTGATCTTGCGGACGCCGGAAGACAGCGCACTCTTGTCCTTGTAGCGCCAACCTTTTTGCCCAAGCTGAATCCACGACGCGCCCGGCGCGACGTCGATGCGACCGGCTATCGATGCGCCGGTAGGCGCGACGTCGTAGATGCACAGCGAGTAGTCCGTGTTCGTGAGGGGTGAGCCCAGGTCATTCATCGAAAAGGCATCGCCCTTGCCGGCTTTCCACTTGAGCTTGTCCTTGGCGTTCTTCGTGCTGTCCGAGATCTGCAGCAGAGTGTTGGGGGCGTGCAGACAGCTCGGCTGAGGCACCGCCAGATTGAGGCAGCCGCTAACATCGTCGCAGGTATCGAGCGTACAGGGATTATTATCATTGCAGCTGGGGAAGGGCTGGCCAAGACAGATCCCGGCTACACAGCTGTCATTGCTGGTACAGTTCAGGCCGTCATCACAGGGGCCGGTGTTGGTTAGGTTGAGGCAGCTGCCGTCGGCTTGACAAGAGTCGTCAGTGCATGGATTGCCGTCGTCGCAGGTGACCGGGGTCTGCCCGATGCACTGGCCGCTCGTGCAGGTGTCGCCACTGGTACACGGGTCTCCGTCGTCGCAGCTGATGACGTTTGCTGAGTTGACACAGCCACTGGCGGGCGAGCACGAATCATCGGTGCACAGGTTCCCATCATCGCAGTTAGTCGGCATCGCGCCCGAGCAGATACCCGCGCTACATCGGTCGCCGCTGGTGCAGGGGTTGCCATCGTCGCAGCTGAGAGTGTTCGGCAGACTCAGACAACCGCTGGCGGGCGAGCACGAATCGTCAGTGCAGGGGTTGCCGTCGCTACAGTCGAAAGGAACGGGTCCCGCGCATACGCCAGCGGCGCATACGTCGCCGCTGGTGCAGAGGTTGCCATCATCACAGGCCAGTGTGTTGGGCGTGTTGACACAACCGCTGGCGGGGGAGCAGGAATCATCGGTGCATAGATTGCCGTCGCTGCAGTCCACCGGGCTAAGGCCGGCGCACGTGCCGGCCGAACATACGTCGCCGCTGGTACACGGATTGCCATCGTCACAGCTGCGGAGGTTGGGGAGGTTGGTGCAGCCGGCTACCGGGTCGCACGAGTCGTCGGTACAGGGGTTGCCATCATTGCAGTGCTGACCGTCGAGAATGCTGAAACAACCACCAAGCGGGTCGCACGAGTCCGCCGTACAGGGGTTGCCATCGCTACAATCTAGTGGGGCCTGCCCTGTGCAAGTACCGGCTGCGCACACATCGACCGTAGTGCAGAGGTTGCCATCATCACAGCTCAGGGTGTTAGGCAGGTGAGTGCAGCCGCTCGCCGGGGAGCAAGAATCGTCGGTGCATGGATTGGCGTCATCACACTGTTGTACGTTGGTGACGTTTACACAGCCAAGAGCCGCGTCACAGGAATCGAGTGTACATGGATTGCCGTCGTCGCATTGGGCGGCCAAGGAACAAGAAGCACAGTCCGGCAGGGCTGCGTTAAAGGCGGATACTGGAGCGGGCGTGACCGTGCCACCGATATTGGGCGGGAAAGCGGCATTGCCATAAAAGAATTTGTTGATCCCGGTAGTCGTGTTGGCGCCTACGCTGGCGCCTGTCGCAATCGTTAGGAATCCTGAAGCGCTAATCAAGTTGTTCCCGGTTGCAGCTTTGTTGTCTATGATCCCGCCGGTGCTGACGGTCACGTTGCAGCCAGAAATGGATATGGTATCGCCAAAGCTGAGGGCGCCGTTTGTACTGAGCGTACCGCCAATCGTTACGGTTGCGTCTGCGACCAAGAAAATCGAACCCGCTCCGCCGCCGTTGGATCCGTTGCCGTCGATTTGGCCCAGTATGCTGATGTCGCCGCTGGACAGCAGAGTAGCATCCCCGCCGCCGCCGTTTCCGCCGGTGATATCGACACGGCCGGTGGCTGCGATGCTGAGGCCACCGGCCCCAGCGATCAGATCGATCACTCCGCCTGCACCGAGTCCACCCTTGCTCTTTGATTCGACCGTTCCGGCGATCGAGACCGTGTTGGCGCTGAGGCTGACGTCCCCGCCTCCACCGTCGGGGATGGCTCCGCTGCTAATGACCTTGACAAACTGACCGATTGAAATCGTGCCCCCGGCTAGAAATGAGTGTTCGCCTCCGTCACCACCAAAGCCGTCTATTCCCGTGCTGCCGTTGTTGCGCAGCAGCATGGGACTGGCCGCGCCACCACCATTGATGACTATGTTCCCTCCCGCGGTAAGCAGCAGGTCGCCGCCAAATCCCTCTCCCGATTTAGAGTCGAGCAGGATGTCGTTCTGTATGCTGATGTTGCCGCCAACGGTGGTGTCGACGATGCCTCCGTCGAGTTCGCCGCCGCGTAGATCGACAGCCCCACGCAGCGTGAAGTCGCCCGCTGCGGTGATATCAATGAAGCCGCCGCTGTCGAGCCCGCCGCCTTGAGCGTTGACGTTACCATCTATAGTGACGCTACCGCGACTCGAATGAATAGTGAGCTCTCCGCCCCCGGCCAGGCTTACGGTGCCGTTCATGCTTATCTGCTGCGATACGATTACATCCCCTGCCGCGCTCAGGGTTAGTGTCGCTGCGGTCTGAGCGTCGCCGAGTACTTTACCGCCGAGCGTGATGGTGCCGCTGCCGAGCGTACAGGTTCCAGCCGTGACACTGCTGCAGTCGGCGTCGCTCAAGCACGGTAGCAGAGCGTTGCCGGAGCATGCGCCGCGCGCCTCGATGGTCGCGCTGCCACCGGTTCCGGTCCCCGAGCGTAGGCGAATCGCGGATACCGTTCCCGTAGCTGTTGCCAACGAGCCACAGCGAAGCGTCGCGATGCCGCCCGCAAAATCTAATTCCCCACCGACGTTGACCTGGACACTGCGCAGTCCGAAGTCCAACACCGAAGCGCTGACGATCTGTACGGTGTCGGTGATGATGCAGGGGTCGACGGTGGGTGCGCAGACGTCTGCGGCAGACGACGCAATGATTAGTGCGTGTGCAGGCGCGGTCGAGAGTAGGCTTACTAGCAGCGCGGTGCCTAGGACTGAGGTGGGACGGTGTATCATGAGAAGAAACCTCAACTGAGCCGTATTTGCTTACTGCTGTTACTCAGCAAGTGCTGTGCCATCTCCCCATAATGGGTGCATACGCACACTTTGTGACTAGTGCGCGTGAGCAGCATCAGCGGCAGCGTTGTTTGACCCAGTTGGACTGGGCCAAAACACGCTGGCAGTTCCTGGGGGCGACGCGGCATTGGTAGCGTACAGTTGCGGCCGCCGTCTACGGCAACAGCGTCGTTGTCGTCGGTGCCCCCGGCGCGGTTGTTGTCGTGCTCATCAAGGTGGTGGTGCTGATTGAAGTGGTAGTCGTGCTCATCG
>CAZPPZ010000156.1:0-7834 GCA_964588545.1 uncultured Myxococcales bacterium
ACAATGATGCAAGATACGCCACCTGTGCAAACATCAGGGTAACAATCATGAATGCCACACCAGTTGTTCGAAGAGCAACCATGCCAATTAGAATTGACACAAAAATGCCTGCACAAATCGCTGCAACACACGAGGGCAGCACCCCCCACCGGCACCAGGCAGTTGAGCTGCTCTACTGGTGCACGCCGCTGTCGATGGTAGGCACCAAGAGTGCCGGCAAGCACGGCAAGGACGACGTCATTAATAGTGACCTGCAGCGGCTCGGAGATTCGTCTGAGGCGCTGCAGCGGAACACGCGTGACATCTAAACGTCGAGAAAGCGCGTGGCCACTAGGCGCCAAAGGATCCTCCAGGTCCGCCGAGGCAGCAGCATCGGCCACCGCCCCGCCCAAGCCCCTCGCGGTTCTCCAGGCCTGCCCGACTGAATAGGCGGGACTGCTAATCAGCCTCATCGGAGCCGCCGCTACCCGCCAGGCCATGCGCGTCGATTCTACAGCATTGTCGTAGACCAACCCTGCCATCCTGGAGAACACCCCGGAGGACAGCGCCGGCGACCGCCCGTCGTTAGACTCTAACGCGGCTCCCGACGAGTTCTCGCGGGTCAAAGCCCCTATCAGCGCCGACGCTCCCACGCCGTCGGCGAGGCAATGATGGAGCTTGAACAGGTAGGCCGTACATCCCCGCTCTACCCCTTCAATCCAGTAGGATTCCCAAAGCGGCCGTTCGCGGTCAAAAGGAGCCGCGAGCAGCTTAGAAGCCAGATCGAGCAGTTCCCGTGTCCCGCCCGGAGCGGCAACAGTAAGCGCACGGAGGTGATAGTCGAGATCGAAACTAGGTTCATCAGACCATTCCGGCAGCCCTAGCTGCAGCGGCGCCTCGACGACTCGTTGGCGTAGTCGCGGCACCGCGGCCACCGCCGCTTCGACCGCCGCCCTTACCCGATCTAGCCGCGGACGCCCAGAAATCAGGTATAGTCCGGCCAGAACCGGTCGAAAAGTCGGGGTCGACGCCTCACCGTACCATAACAGCGCCGCACTCGGCGCCATACGCCGTGGCGGCTCAATCGATTCATGCTCGTGCTTCATCCCCCGCTACCCACAGCCTACAGGCCTCATTAACCGCTCGCCAGCTCGCCCTGGCAGCAGAGCTGTCGGCTACCAACAGGCGCTGTAGCAACCGAGGCCCGGCCACAGCTATAATGCGCGATACGCGGATGGGAGCGGAGTGCGCAGATAGCCTCTCCCACCAGACCAGACAACAACGGGATCCACCTTGCACATCATAATAATAGGAGCAGGAGAAGTCGGCGAGCATCTCGCCAAGATTCTCACAGATGAGCAGCAGGACGTCTACGTCATCGAGCAAGACGAGAAGCTCGCTCGCCTGCTCGACGAGAAACTAGACGCCCAGGTCATACACGGAACCGGAATATCGCGAGCAGCGCTATTCCGAGCGGGTATCTCACGGGCCGACCTGCTGCTAGCGGTAACCAGGACCGACGAAGTCAACCTCGTCGCCGCGATGACCGCCGAGCGGCTTCACCCCGAGTGTAGAACCGTCGCCAGAGTTCGCGACACGCGATTCTTGCACGGCACCGATGCCATCAATGCTGAGGAGTACGGCGTTGACCTGTTGCTAGGTCCCGAACAAGCCGTGGCGGAGCAAGTGGTGAAAGTCTTGCAGTATGCCGGTCCGGGACAGATATCGTCGCTGGCAAATGGCTCGCTGACGCTGCTCGAACTTCCGGTGGCCCCCCATTCGGCGCTGGCCTTCGCCAGCCTCGAGGAGTTGACGCCGGAGTTGCCCGAGCACACTCAGATAGTAGCCGCATTGGGGGACCACGAGCTGCGAATTCTCGAACCCGCGGCTCGCTTTCACGTCGGCGAACGTGTCATCGTGCTGTGCGCACCCGGCGAGGTAAGTGAGATCCTAGCCTTGGTTGGCTCGGACACCCACCACGTCAAACGCGTGCTCATCGTTGGCGCTGGCGACATCGGGCTGCACGTCGCTCAGGCGCTACAGCGCCTGAAATTCAACGTCACGATTATCGAACACAATTTTGAGCGGGCGGGAGAGACCGCGGTCAAACTCAGTCGCTCTACCGTTATCTGCGAAAACGGCATCGAGCCCTCGACCCTGTCTGAGCAGATTCGCGATGGTCACGACGCCATCGTCGTGCTCATCGATGACGACAGTAAATCGTTGTTGGCCGGGATCACAGCCAAGCATTTGGGCGGCAAGAAGGTCATCGCGCGAGTCGACAACCCCGAATATGGACCGATAGCACGCAAACTAGGTGTCGATGCGCTGATTTCTCCTCGCCGAGCCGTCGCCGATACGATTCTAAGCTTCGTACGCAAGAGTACCATCAGCTCGACCACCACGCTCGGCAACCAACAGGGCGAGATCCTTGATTTCCGCGTCAAGGACAAACCCAACCGCAAGCTCACCGACAACAGTGTCGAACAGCTCAAACTGCCCGAGAACTCGCGGATTGGTATGATCCTTCGCGGCGAGGAAATTCTGGTGCCGCGCTCCGAGGGACTCCACATCCAGGCTAAAGACCACGTTTTTGTAGTCGCCTTGCGCGACGCCGTGTCGAAGTTGGAGGAGCTCTTCGGTTGAGGCTGCCCGAGGTTAGGCGATGAAATCGCCTGTCATGCTCCTGGTTATGAGCCGCATGTGCCAGTTCACGGCAGTGGCTCTGTGCGCTCCGCTTCTCGTCGGGCTCCACTACCACGAGGCGGTGTGGCGTCACTACGGCACCGTCGCTCTTACCGCGCTGTCGGTAAGCGTGCTCTTGAGACTCCTCAGTCCCCACGACGCAGCCGCAACCCTGAAAATCACCCGTCGCGAGGGCTTCGCTGCAGTCGTCCTGTCTTGGATGACCCTAGTGTTTTTTGGGGCGCTACCGTTTTGGCTTTCCGGGTCGATGGCAACTCTGGCCGATGCCGTATTTGAATCCGCTTCAGGCTTCTCAACCACCGGCGCGACCATTCTGACTGACATCGAAGCCTTGCCCCATGCCCACCTCTTCCAACGTAGCCTTTCTCACTGGATAGGCGGCATGGGCATCATCGTCTTGTCGGTAGCGATCCTACCAGAACTCGCCGTAGGTGGGATGCAGCTGTTCTCGGCCGAGTCCTCGGGAATCGACACCGACAAGCTATCACCACGAATCGTCTCGACGGCAAGGCGGCTGTGGCAGGTTTATGTCGCCATGACGGCGGTGCTGGTGGTTCTGCTCCTGTTCGGCCACATGAACTTCTTCGATGCCGTCACTCATGCCTTTGGAACCGTAGCAACAGGCGGGTTTTCGACTCACAACGCCAGCATCGCGGCATTCGACAGCCTCTACATAGAAAGCGTCACGGTTATATTCATGCTGGCCGCGGGCATTAGTTTCGCCCTTCTCTTCCGTTTCATCATCCGCCGTCAGCCCGGACCGCTGTTACGATCAGAAGAAGTACGTATGTACTTGGGCATTTTCGTCTTGTTCGCTCTCGCGATCACGGTGAACCTAGTGCTCACCGGGACCTATCCCGACATGTTCAGCGCGGCCAGAGCCGCCATCTTTCAAACAGCCACGATCATCACTACTACCGGCTTTGGCACGGCAAACTTCGATGCCTGGCCGGATTTCTCGCGCTATCTATTGGTATTGCTCATGGTCATGGGCGGCTGCGCGGGGTCAACCGCAGGAGGAATAAAGGCCATCCGACTGTTACTGGTATATCGCCACGCCATAGTCGAGCTCAAGAAACTCACCCACCCCTCTTTGGTGCAACCGGTGACGGTAGCCCGCCGCGGCGTTCGTGACAGCACGCTGCAGGGTATTCTTGGCTTTCTACTCCTCTACATAATCACTACCGCCGTCGCTACGGGTTTGGTTCTGGCGACCGGGGTCGACCTGATAACCGGCACGACAGCGGTAATCGCCGCTATGAACTCCATCGGTCCGGGGCTCGGCCTGGTCGGTCCGGAGAGTAACTACGCCGCGCTTCCAGAGAGCTGCAAGTGGATACTATCTGCATGCATGCTGGTCGGACGGCTAGAGATATATACGGTCTTCGTCCTATTTACCCCAGGATTCTGGAGACGCTGACCCTCCTAGCGCCTGCCCCCCCATCCGAGGCAGAGCACGGATATGCCTGCTACGTGAATAAATCCCGCTGGTTGGCAGTCTCAACTACGAACCGAGGCCGCCAGTATGGCCTCGGGAGGGTATCTCCCCAAGAAGGAATTGTCGTCGTGATCATCAATGACCCATCTAGTGCCTTAGATCCTGACACTTTTGTGTCGAACCAGTTCGTTCACAATGTACGGCTGCCGGCCGCCGTCGCGGCCGAGCGCAAGCTGATGCTGGCCATTCTTGAAGATGCGATAGAGTGTTTTCAACACAACATCCTAGCGCGCTCCCCCAAGGGTCGCCTCGAGTTCGAGGAGGCCCGGCAATGGATAGTATCCACCGACACCGAGTGGATATTCTCCTACGAGAACATCTGCTCGACCCTAGGCATAGACGCAGCTTACGTGCGCGATGCGCTCTTGGCTCTGCACCGCGGCTGCCAACGCGGCCCCCAGCGCGAGCGCCCAGCTCCGCGGATCGTGCCGTTGACATGCCGACGCGGTAACGAGCAATACCAGATCGCTTCGTAGCACCCTCAAGGTTGTTACAAGCGCACCCGCCCCTCGACGATGCGGCGATACACCGAATCGTCGAGGGGCACAAAACAGCCTTCGCTCTCGTCTCTGAAGTAGAGAGTGTCAGCAACACTACTGGGCTCGAATCCGTCTCTTACTAGATCCAGCTTGCGATGCTTGAAAGTAACGGTGGTATCCATACGCGCACGGACGCGAATAAACAGCGGTCGTGCGTAAGCAGCTAGCTCGGTATTCAAATGGTCGAAGAGCTGCTCTAGATCCAGATCTTCGCTCGCGACGAGAGCAGCCATTCCCGCACGACCGTCGGCCCCAGGCACCGCCACTCCATAAACATTGGCCTCACGCACCCCGGGGCAGACCGACAGAACTTCTGCCACCTCACTGGTGGCCACATTTTCACCCTTCCACCGAAACGTATCGCCAATGCGATCCACGAAATAGAAGTAGCCTTCAGAATCACGCCTGAGCAAATCGCCGGTCCGATACCAGGCATCCCCCTTGCGAACAACATCACGGAGAATCTTCTTCTGTGTCGCTTCGGCATCGCGGTAGCCTTCGAAGCGACCGATCGGGTCATCATCACCGCTAGCTATACGTCCCACGGCCTCTCCGGTTTCACCGATCTCAGCCTCGACACAAAGTCCACCGGCATCACGAACGTGGGTCTCGGCTTCGACGTCGTAGCGCAGCAGCTTGACCGGCATTTGACTACGCGCGTAGGCGGGGATTCTCCCCACCGCGCCCACCTTGTTGTCTAGATTGACCAGTGCAAAGTTGCTCTCGGTCGCGCCGTAGAATTCACGGATATCATCGATTCCAAACCTCGACACGAACCGCTCCCAGATGTCTGGGCGTAGACCGTTGCCTATGGCGCAACGAACACGATGAGAACGATCGTCGGAACTCTCGGGGACATTGAGCAAATAGCGGCATAGCTCTCCGATATACTGAAATATCGTCACTTCGTTCTCACGGCACTCGCTCCAGAATCGCGACACCGAGAAGCGCTTGGCAAGCACCAGTGTCGCGCCGTTGAGCAGACTCATGGATACCGACATCACCCCACCAGAGGTGTGATACAGCGGCAGCACACAGTAGCACCGATCCGCGGGGGTGATCGCAGCGATGACCTGGTAGGCACGCCCTACTTGAATGAACCGCAGGTGACTAAAACGCGCCGCCTTGGGAAGACCGGTGGTGCCCGATGTATATATGAAGAATAAGTTGTCCCCACTGCGAAGCTCAGCGCGAAGCGAGCGGCTGGGACGCGAGGATGAAGCCTGCTGCAAAAGAGGCGCTAAGTCCTCACAGCCTTCTGCCGTTCCACCGACCGACCACCGCCGCAGCGCAACACCATCGCAGCCTAGCATAGCAACTGACACCGACGCGAGTTCGGCGCTTACTATAAGGTTGGCAGCCTCGGATACGTGCAAGGCGTGCTGCAGGGACTGCCCCGAGAGGTTGGTGTTTATCAATGCGGTCTGCACCCCGAGCTTGGCAAGTCCGTACCACGCCGCGATATAGTCTGGACAGTTGCCCATCATAAGCGCGACCACGTCGCCGTGCTTCATGCCCTGGCCAAGAGCCCAGTCAGCAAAGCGGTTGGCCTCTTGGTCGAGGCTCTGGTAGCTCATCGATTCGCCTTGCCACACGATCGCTGGGGCATCGGGAAAAGTATCTACCCGTGCTTCGATAGCATCGGCAACGGTCTCAGTACCATCGGCCCGGGCCGAAGCTAGTGCCCGACGCAAACCCACGAACATGCGGATGGTATGAAACTCTCGTCGGAGTCTGCTAAATAACTTCATGGTTCTGGCTAAACCCTCCCCTCATAGTTGCCGCAGGTTATCTCTGCTCGTAATGTCAGGAAAGCCTCGCCGCAAGCCCCGGGCATACGACTGGCCAGCCCGAGCGTGAGAGACAGAGCATTTACGCATGACCGGTAGCAACGGCAATGAACCCCAGTGGTTTTCTGACGCACTCGCGGCTCCCTATAAACGCCGCCAGGTCGAGGTCGATGGTTGCAGCATCAACTACCTGTGCTGGGGCGAACAAGCCAAACCCGGGCTAGTACTCGTGCATGGCGGTGCCGCTCATGCGCACTGGTGGAGCTTCCTCGCTCCGCAGTTCGCCGATCAATACTACGTAGTCGCCTTCGATATGAGCGGCCACGGGGACAGCGGCCACCGAGAGGTCTATCCGCGCGAACTATGGGCCAAAGAGATCTTCGCCGTGGCCGAGCACGCCGGAATCCGTCAACCCCCAATGGTAATCGGCCATAGCCTGGGCGGACTAGTAAGCATTGTCGCCGCCTCGCTCTATGCCGACCGTATGGCCGGCGCCATCCTCGTCGATTCTCCAGTGCGCAGGCCCGACCCCGAAAGCGAAGAGGGCGCGCGCGGACGGATGTTTCGTAACCCCAAAGTGTATAGCGACGCCGACACTGCGATCGAGCATTTCCACCTGGTACCTCCCCAACCATGTGAGAACGAGTATATCAAGAGACACGTGGCACGCCTCTCGCTAAGACAGGTAGATGGGGGCTGGACTTGGAAGTTCGACCCTAGAGTATTCTTGAAAGTCACGCCGACACCGATGAGCGAGTTCCTCGCCAACACTGGCTGCAGAATAGGACTGCTGCGTGGCCAACTCAGCCACCTGGTACCACCAGAGACCGGAGCCTACATGTACGAGCTACTCAACCGTAACGCTCCTGTGGTCGAGATCCCACAAGCCTACCACCACGTCATCCTCGATCAGCCCCTAGCATTCGTGGCCGCGGCCCGCGCCCTGCTCGCCGACTGGGAGCACAGCATACCCTGGCGCAAGACCGGCCCTTGAGCAGCTAACCAGTAAGCTGCAAGCACGCGCACAATGTTCGCGGATCACTCAGGCTAATCTGCGACGCCGGCCTAAGAGCGCGACGCCAGGTGACGGTTAAGATCCTCTACGTCTTGGGCCTTTAAGCCAAAGGGACGCAGCATCTGCGCCAAGTCGGCTAGCGTGACGCCAAACGAATCGTTAGCAATCAGCCAAATGTTACGCTTGGCGTACTCACGAGACACGTCCAGCCGAGCCAACGGTATACGCTTCCCGATACTCAACACCCCACTCTCCTCGTCAACCTGCGGCTCATCAATCGTTACGTAAGCTTCGCTGGCACTGACGA
>CAZPPZ010000157.1:0-7790 GCA_964588545.1 uncultured Myxococcales bacterium
CTTGTTCTGGGTCCGCGGCCCCGCCCCCGTGGGCGCCGCCCGCCGCGGCGGGGGCATTTCCCTGGGCTTTGCCGACGCCCGCGGCCCCCGCCTCTTTGGTCTCCGCCATCACCTCCAGAGCAGCTTCCTTGGTCGCGTCCAATGCCTGCTTGGCCCCCTCACTAACCGCGGTCGCGGCTTCCTTGGTGGCATCAACCAAGCCGTCACTCACCGCGCTGGCGCCACCCGCGGCGTCAGCCTGTGGGCCCCCCGAATCCTTCACCTTGTCGCCACCGCCACACGCAGCGATCGCGACCACCGCCAGTCCAATAATCAGCTTTTGCATATAGATCCTCCCGGACTTCACCGCCAACATAGGGATAACCGCGGTTCCCAAGCTCCCACGACACAGATCGCCACACTTCCACCAAAGGCTCGACTATAACACCATGGGGAAAGTCGTGTCCTGGAAAATCGCGTAGTTAGAAGACGGACTTATCCCTAATAGTCCCGAGATGGCGGCCCAAAAGCAGACTGCCCCCGACGCCACGCCGATAGCAAGGCCGCCGACGGGGCCGACGAAACCGGAGGCCGGAGTCACCGCGGCCAGGCCGGCAATGGCACCGGTCGCGGCACCAAGCACGCTCGGCTTACCATGGCGCACCCACTCGATAGCCATCCATGTAAGCGTGGCTGCTGAGGCCGAAACGTGGGTTGCCAGCAGAGCGGTGGCCGCCTGTCCATTGGCCGCCAGCGCGCTTCCGGCGTTAAAGCCGAACCAGCCCACCCATAGCATGCCGGCACCGGTAACCGTCATCGTCAGATTGTGGGGCAGCATCTGCGCGCTGGGGTAGCCGCGTCTAGGGCCAATGACGATACAGGCCACCAGCGCGGCTATCCCCGCGGTGATGTGCACGACTATTCCGCCGGCAAAATCGAATACTCCCCAGTCCGCGAACAGGCCGCCCTCGCCTCCCCACGTCATGTGACAGATCGGAGTATAGACGAGGATCAGCCACGCCCCGGAAAACCATAACATCGCCGAGAAGCGCATACGCTCGGCAAACGCGCCAACGATCAGCGCAGGGGTGATAATTGCGAAGGCGAGCTGAAAGGCAAAGAACAGTGGCTCGGGGATGCTCCCGCTGAGGCTGGTTGCATCGACGCCCGCCAGAAAGGCTTTGGACAGGCCGCCAATAAAGGCATGCAGGCCGAGGACGCCCGCACGCATTCCCGTGCTATCAAACGACAGGCTGTAGCCCGCCACCAACCACAGCAGCGTCACCAACGCGGTCAGAGCAAAGCAGTGCATGAGAACCGACAGCACGTTCTTGGTGCGAACCAGTCCGCCATAGAAGAGCGCTAGCCCGGGAATGGTCATGAACAACACCAGCGCGGTAGAGGTGAGTACCCACGCCGTATCGCCCGGGTCGGGGCCCACGTCAGCCCAAGCCAAGGCCGGCACCAGGACGAACAGAGCCGCAATCACGCCAAAACTCATGGAGAATCTTAGCCGCACAGACAGAGAAATACTCATGTTGGCATCCTTCTCATACAGGTTCACGGTCAGTGTTCGCGGCGGGTTCTGGCTACCATCGGCTGTCGCCAAACGACGGTGACCAGGAGGTGCCAATAGATAGCCGGTAGGCCCGATCAAGTACAATTCTCCCCAAAGCGCCCCGGCTCCGTGTAGCCACAGCCGTTTGCCGCAGCCGTGACCGAGGCGGACAATGTTCGCTACCAGCGAAATCCTGTAACAAATCGTTCGGGGAGGTATCAACTATGGTTGGATTCACTCGTGTAGGACGTGTTGCTAGGAACCCTCAAGCCGCGATGGCGTTCGCCATCGACATCACTAGTTTCCTAAAAGAGAAGTACCACACAACGACCCAGTGCTGGGCGCGTACAGGCGGCCCGACGGGTCAGATCGTCTGGCAGACGACCTTTGAGAACATGTCGGCTATGGAACGCTTCAACGAGTCTCTGTTAGCCGACGAGGAGTATTGGGACAAGGTCAAGGAGTCACAAGAAGCCGAACTCTTCGACCCCTCGTCGTTCGAAGACGGGATCTGGACATCGCTCGAGTAGACACCGCCTCGGCATGGCCTCTCCGTCAGGTTGGCGCGGAGAGGCCATAACCAGCGAGATTGGCGCCTCAGCGAATCGGGACGAAGCCCTGATCGGTTACGACCTTTTGCCCCGCATCGGAGTTGATCCACTCCAGGTACTCGCGGACCGCTCCCTGGGCCTCTCCAAGCGTGTACATGAACAACGGTCGGGCCAACACGTACTCGCCAGACTTGGCAGCGTTAACCGAGGGGCGCACACACTTACCGCCGGTCTTCTCAGATATGCACAGCGCCTTGACGCTGTCGTTGGCGTAGGCCAGGCCACTGTAGCCGATAGCGCAGGGGGTATGTGAGACAAGGTCGACGACGTCTTTGTTGCCCTGCATGTCACGGCTGCCGAGCTTGAAGTCGACTTTCTTACCAAGCACTTTTTCCCGAACAAAAGCATAGGTTCCCGAGTTCGACTGGCGGCTTATACGAATTACTTCCTGCCCCGCACAGGTCGGCACCTTGGCTCCGACGCTTCCCCACGATTCACACTTACCGCCCTCAGCATAGATGCACGCGATCTGCTCGAGGCTCAGAGTATCAAGCGGGTTATCCTTGTGAACGAAGAACACCACCGCGTCGATGGCCACCACATGCTCAACCGCCTCGGCTCCTTGGCTCTTACGGATGGCTTCTCGCTCTTCGTCTTTGATCGACCGACTAGCGTTAGCGATATCCACGGTTCCGTTGATCAAAGCAGCGATTCCGGTTCCTGAACCGCCGCCGCTGACGGCCACGGCCACGCCGGATTTAACGTTGCGATAGTTCTCCGCCCAAGCCTGGGCGACGTTTACCAGGGTGTCAGACCCCTTGTTCTGAATGAGAGTCCGCGATGCACGATCGCTACTCGTGCATCCAACAACCAAGGCCATGGCCGCGCAGGCGACAAGACTAATTCTAAAGTATCGTATCATCAGATATATCCCCTCTTAGAAGTCGATCTGAAAGCGTGTTTGCAGCATATCCGCATCAGCATCCCCGCTTAGGCCGCCTTCATCCACGCGAGAATGGATGTAGTTGAGCATCACCCTGGTGTTAGGATTGAGATACCAGTTGACACCCGCCGTAACGTCCCAAATCTCGCCGCCATCTATACCCTGGTCGCTAAGATCGAGTGCCGAGAACCGTGCCGCAACTTCCCAGGCACCACATCCGCCCTCGCTCGAAAGAAAGTTGCTGCGTGGAGAGACTCGCTTGAATACCCCCTTCTTCGCATCATAGTGCCGTGACTCGCCAGTCACGAAGTAGCTGGCCATCGCATACAAGCCCTGGAATTCAGGATCACCCGCGGCTGAGGCATCGGTGCCCATCCAAAAATACTCGCCCTGAAGCGACGCCGGACCGAAGACCGCGGCAAACTCGGCTCCGAAGGTGTCGCCATCACTGGCGGCAAACGTTCCGGTGTCCACGAACTTGTCGGCGAGGTGCACCTCGGGGCGTGCGCTGAACTTAACTTCGGAACTGCTGAAATCAGAACGGCGGTACGAAGCACCGAGGTGCACAATAGCATGTTCGCTGTGGATCGGCGTGCCAGTCACTCGCATCGAGAAGTTGTACTTATCATCAGCCGAGCTTCCGAAGTCGTCGGCCTCCATAAAGACACCGGCGGCATAGGTGAGCCGCTGATTTAGGGCGCTGGCCGAAAATCCAAACCCTGCATTTCTACCCGCGACAAACGGCGAGGTGAGCGAGCGCTCCATGAACGTGATGTACTTGCTGCTCGTCAGCTCTTCGAGGCCCATGGGCTCTTTGAAATGTCCTACGCGGATCTCCCCCAGAAACGGAACGTGCTTTATACCCACAAACACATCCTTGAAGTCCGCATCACCTCCGGCGAAATCATACTGGGCCTTGAAGATTATGCGTTCGTAGAGCTCGCCGGATACATAAAGCCGCGCCCGGCGAAACTCGGTACCATCAGTCTGTGTCCCGACGTTGGCTTCGAGATCATTGTCGGCATCGATCCATGCCCAATCGTTCATGATACGTCCACCAATCTTGAAGCGAACCTGCTTGTCAGCTGCGTCCATTCTCAGACCATCTTGCCAGTACAGACGCAGGTCGGTACCACCATCGGCCACAGCGCTAGGTGGCGGAGCCAACAGGGGCCCAACAATAGCCAAGAGCGCGAAACAAATTTTCATAATCTGATTTCCAATCCTCCTCATGCTCACTCCATCACCAGCCATAACCAAGGCTGGGCCACTCCCCATTTACGTTCGGCGCGGTTACGCGGCCGGAAGATCGATAACAAAAGTGCTCCCCTGTCCCGGAACCGATTCGACTGAAACCGTACCGGCGTGAGCCTGGACGATATGCTTGACAATGGCTAGGCCCAGCCCCGTTCCTCCGAGCTTTCGACTGCGTGCCTTGTCTACACGGTAGAAGCGCTCGAAGAGCCGCTCGATATCAGAACCTTCGATACCGATGCCGTGATCACGCACGGCAATGCAAACGCGAGAACCCTGGCCCGCCAACGATACCTCCACACTCGACCCCTCCTCACTGTACTTGACCGCATTGTCAATCAGATTGACCAATGCCTGCTCGAGCAGAGCCGCATTGATACGAGCGTAGGCCTCGCCGCTGCTTGTCACCCGAAGTTCTACCCCCGCTGCATCCGCTGCAGACCGACAGGCATCAGTCGCGCTGTCAAGGACGCCCCGCAGAGGCTCACGCCTGGTAGAGATTCCACCTTGGTCGGCCTCCTGCTCGATGCGCGAAAGACTGAGAAGGTCCTCAATGATGGCGCTTAGCCGATCAGCCTGACGAAGGATAATTTTCAAGAAGCGCTGTCCGGCCTGAGGGTCCTCCGACGCACCATCGATCAGGGTTTCAACCGAAGCCCTGATCGAGGTAATCGGAGTCTTGAGTTCATGAGAGACGTTCGCCACAAAATCCTTGCGAACAGTCTCTAGACGACGCAGCCGCGTAACATCGTTCAACACCACAACAGCACCAGACCGCCCGCGTTGCGCGGTACGAATAGGAGCGCCGTGTGCTTGTATGTAATGCATACCCTGACCATGAAGTATCAGTTCGCGCTCGACGGGCTCGTCAGAATCGAGCACCGCGAGGACAAACCTCACTATTTCAGGATTAGCGACTACGTCCCGCAGAGTACGTCCCGCGGCATGGTCTCGGTCATCGACGTGAAGAAGAGTAGCCGCACTGCGATTCAGAGTTAATACCGTAAGATCGCGGCTAACGGCGAGAACTCCTTCAACCATACTAGACAAGACCCCATCCTGTTCGCTCGTCTGGTCGACCAATTCGAGAATACGCGCTTCAAGCTCGCTCGCCATCTTATTGGTTGCGCGAGACAATGCTGCTATCTCGGCTGCTCCGGTTTCAGGCAAGCGCACGCTCAACTCACCGCGAGCGAAACGCTCGATACCCCGGCGAAGCTCTCCTACCGGTCGTGTCACACGCTGCGAAACAACAAGGCTGACGATCGCGGCCAAGGCTGCGATGAGAACTCCACCGCCAGCAATACGGCTGTATATGCGCAACAGCGCGCTGTCGATCGCCGTCAACGCCACGGCCGCTCGGACCGCACCGGTAATACGGCCACTAGCTGCGCCCACAGGAACCGCCACGTACATAAGTTCCCGTCCCAGCGTCGCGCTGAAGCGTATAGTCGACCCTACACCTCCCGACAAAGCAGTTTTCACCTCTGGACGATCCCGGTGGTTGTCCATTAGCGACGGGTCCCTGGCAGAATCCGCAAGAACCGAACCGTCGGCAAGAATCAGGGTGAATCGGGTAGCGGTCAGACGGCCGAGATCGCGGATCAAGGCATCGAGTTCTCGGGCCTCACCCACATCAATACGATCAGCCAGAGCATGACGGAGTAAAGTAGCTCGCACCTCGAGATCGCTGCGGGTATCGGAGAGATAGGATTCTTTCAGTGTTTGTGAAGCGAGCGTACTCGCGGCTACCAGTGCGGCGACGACAATGACGAGGAACGGCAGATAGACCTGCCAGAGAAGCCGCCACTTTCTCACCAATCTAATCCTTGCACCGGTAGCCAACACCGCGCACGGTCTCGATAATAGCCGCGTGCTCACCGAGTTTCTTGCGCAGGGAAACGATCTGAACGTCTACAGACCGGTCGGTGACCGCGTAGTTCGCCCCGCGTATACCGTCGACGATCTGGTAGCGGGTAAACACCCATCCGGGTCTCTTAGCTAAGAAGTGCAAGATACTGAACTCGGTAGCCGTCAGCTCAACCGCCTCGCCGGCAACAACGACCTCGTGACGACCGGGATGAATCTCTAGGTCACCTACACGAAGCGGTTGCCCATCGGCAGCCGGGGCCTCGCTGTGCCGTCGCAACACACTACGCACTCGAGCTGAAACAACCCTGACGCTGAAAGGCTTCGTAATGTAGTCGTCAGCGCCCAGCTCTAGACCGGCAACGATATCAGCCTCCTCACCCCGGGCAGTGACCATTATGATGGGTAGTGCCGCGGTAGCAGGATCACTGCGAAGTCTTCGGCAAACCTCGAGGCCACCCACACCGGGAAGCATCAGGTCGAGAAGCATCAGGTCCGGTGGCTTGTCCCGCGCTAGGCGAAGACCTTCCTCGCCACAATCGGCAACACGGACACGGTAGCCGTCTTGTTCGAGGTTGTAGACAACCAACTCGGCAATGTCCTCTTCGTCCTCGACGACTAGAATCGACTCTCCTGACATTGTTACCCCGGTGGTGATACTGGCACGGACACTGGGTCAAGTCGTCTTTTTTTCTGTTAGTTTTCGGTTAGCGAATATCCCCATAGCGCTTTGGCAAGATCGTCTCCGGAAGTCCGTTTGAGCTCGATGTCTACGCTTTTGCTCGCTAATCGGCTCGCAGATAGCTGTTTGATTAAACCACCGTGGCACCTTAGTTATGCATCGCTCTATTCTGCGGCGTCGGTAAGGGTGGTCAAGCCGCGGCTTGACCACCCTTACTGGACCCCCTTCCTTTCGTCACGTAGATAGGCAAGGCGCTCAAGCAATACCGTGAAATGCCGAAGTGGACAGCGACTTCTTATGCAAACCTGCACCGGCAAGGCTACGACTGGTGAATGAAAAACTGTGGCGGGATCGGGCCGGCGATCTGCACCGCATCTTCGACCTGAAGATGGCGATAGCTGGTGCACTTTTCCTCGGTACAATCGTATTTGGCCTCAACCTGAGACACTCTCTGCTCGGGGCGGCCACCGCGGCACTCAAGCAGGGAACTTACACCTTCCTATTTGGCGGTTTGGTTACCCGCATGTGCAAGAGCCTGGCCGTGCGCGGTCGCAGGAGGACTCCAGCGCTGCTGCAAGCCGTGTTCGTGCCGGCGACCCTGGCGATCGCCGCCACGCTGGCCGTCCACAGCCTCAAGGGGACGCCGCAGCCACTGATCTCAACGCTTCCCACTGCAATCCTCTCCCCTCCGGCTTTTCTGACCCTAGGGCTGCGCGAGCGCCGGCGCATGCTGCCTTCGGGAGACTAAGCACAGATGGTCGTCCACCTCCCCAGCCTGGCGCGGGCGCTTCGCCTGACCTTCTCGCGCGAGCACTTCTCCATCCGCGTTGCTCTGTCGCACATCGCGAGTCAAAGAGTCGCAGAAGAAAGGCGCAGATGTGACACATGCCACAGATATGTTTTTTTTTTCTTCAAGCAGAAGACGGCATACGAGATCGGTCTCGGCATTCCTGC
>CAZPPZ010000158.1:0-7761 GCA_964588545.1 uncultured Myxococcales bacterium
TCGGCGCATCGGACGATCCCTCCAGCCCACGCAGCGGCGTGGCGAAACCCGGGCGTCCTCATCGCCCCAGCAAGCACCGCGCGTGCGCCTGCTTGCAGCGGGGCCGGCCCCACCGGTGCCAGGCCCTTGTCAACCGGCTCGCCAGCCCAGATTCTTTTCATCTGCAAGACCTGCTCATCCAGACGCGCGAGTCGATGCTCAAAACTTGCACCGATGCTCAGGTAGTCCTCCTCGCGGCCTCCAACGCCCACCCCGAAAACCAAGCGGCCGCCCGAGAGGACATCGATGGTAGCCGCCTGCTTGGCTATGAGCGTGGCGCTGTGCAACGGCAAGATGTTTATGGTCGCCACTAGCGACACACGCTGGGTGGCCACAGCCGCCGCGGCCAGAGTCGTCATCTGCTCGAGGTTGTCAAAAGCAATGCGCTCGCCGATGGCCAGGCTACTAAACGGCCCTTCGTCGATACCGCGGCACCAGCAAAGTACCCCCTCTCTGTCAAGACCGGGCGCCATCGAAGGTAGAGTCAATCCTATCTTCACTGTGCCGATGCTCCATAGATGAGATAAGGCTCCTCGACGGCAACCTTGACGGCACGTCCCCGCCCAAGACTCGTTCCTTCGGGGATAGCGTTGAACACCGAGGCTCGCCCGGGCGACCAGAGCGCAGCGCTGCGGTCAAGCAAACGCCCGAGCGACTCGCCCGCGCGTGCCTGCACTATGCGCAACCTCTTGGCCCCGATCCGCAGAGCATCGCCGGCCTCAAAGAAGCGGACACTGTTAATCACCTTGAGCAGCTGATCATGGTAACCCACGGATGCCACCGCTGGAGCCGCCGAGGAGATCTGATAAATTTGAGCTTCGAGCACTACCCACGCGATCTCCACGCTGACTGGTCCCTGCGTACTCACGACCTGCGTGCTCAAACGCGCCGCACTGAGACCGTTGATACGAGTTCGTCTGACATCGTCGAGATCAAAAGAAAACTGTCGCCTCGCGAGAGACGCTGCAACCATAGCATCGTCACCCTCGCCGACAAAAGTCAGCAGCATGTAGGCCATGCCTCCCGGCTGGAATACGGCGACATGGCTACGAGCACGCTGTCTGACCCAGCCGCTCGGAAATGTGATCGCCAGACGCCGACGCGGGTGAAAGAAATCGCGTCCGACAAACACCCCAAGACGCGGATCCGTTTCCAGTAACAATCCATCAATGTGGGCGAACAATCTGGCACGACCCGTTTGGTAGCCGGATCGATCCACGTTGAGCTCTTCAGCAAACCTCGCTGTTGTCTCGACGCGCTCCGAAGTATCGGGATGTGAGTCAAAGAAGCTGCTGCCACGCAGCCCCCCGCGTTCGAACGCGTCTTCGCGGCGCAACGACGCCAGAAAGCTGCTCATCGCGACCGGATCCCAACCGGCTCGCAACACCATGCGCTGACCGATGCGATCAGCCTCTCGCTCCTGGTCGCGACTGTACTTGGCCAACACCAGTCCTCCCGCCATCCCCCCGGCCTCGGCCAACACTCCGCCGAGGCTGGGACTGAGAATCGAGGCTGCGGCACCGGCGATTCCCCCAGCTATACCACCGGCAAGCTGGAGGGGGCTGAGCAGCACCTCGCGTCGCGCCTGCTTGAGAGAATGTCGCGCGACCACATGAGCAATCTCGTGGGCCATGACGTTGGCCAGCTCGGCTTCGTTGTTGGCGAGCGTGAGTAGGCCGCGGGAGACGTAAATATGGCCGCCGGGCAGCGCGAAGGCATTAACCGCATCTATGTCGACAATCGCGAAAGTGTAGGTTACGTCGCTCTGCGTCGACTCGGCGACCAGCCGCTGGCCAATCTCACTGATGTAGGCCTGTAGCTCGATACTGCCGGCCAGGCCAACACTACGCTCGATCTGTTTCGCCTGTTGATCTTCGCGCTGGGCCTCGGCGGTGGTCTGCGGTCCGGTAGGGCCGGAGTGACTAGCTAGACCAGCACAGCCACTACTCGCCAGTACGGCGATAGCCATAGCAACCGATAATTTGTTGGGTACCACCATTGGCGTCGCAGGCTTGCCAATTGGCGGGGCGGATGCAAGAGCAGTGCCCAAGACGACTTGACACCGCACCGCCAGCACCAGACAAGGGGCATTGGTATGTTGGCTAGAGCCGAAACAGAACAACGCGTAGCCACCATCTGCCTACTGCTGATATCCGCGGTGGTCGTCGGTGCGGCGCTGCGCTGGCTAAAACCAGTGATGATTCCTTTCGTGCTCGCGCTGTTCGTGTCGATGGGTCTGACGCCGGTCGTCAACATGCAGACTCGCCACCTCAAGATGCCCAGGCCGGTGGCGCTGTTGTCCACCTTGGCCATGGCCTTCTTGCTGTTCACCGCTCTGGCGGCCTTGGTTACCGCATCTATCGGTGAGCTAACAGCCAACGCCTCGGCCTACGAAGAGAAGTTTCACGCCCTGCTCGACTATGCGGCCAGCGTACTCCCGGTGGAACGCGACCAGCTCCGCCCGGAGCTGTTGCTCGCGCCGCTGTCTAAGTTTTCGGTAGGCACCGTAAGCGGCATGCTGCTAACGACAACCAACGCGGTGCTCAGCACTCTGTCCCAGTCCTTGCTGGTCTTCGTCTTCTCGATCTATCTGCTCAGCGGTGCCGGCCGGCCGGAAGCACCAACGGCACGAGTGTGGCTCGAGATAGAAAGCCGGATCTCGCGCTACGTGGTCACCAAAGCCATCATCTCTGGTGCTACCGGCTTATTGGTGTGGATGGTACTGGCAATCCTCGGCGTCGATCTAGCGCTGGTCTTTGGCCTATTTGCCTTCCTTCTCAACTTCATCCCCAGTATTGGTTCTATCATCGCGACCTTGCTGCCCTTGCCCATAGTGCTGTTTAGCCCGGGGATCTCCCCCACTGAGGCGGTACTGGCGATTACCATCCCCGGCGCCATTCAGCTCTCGGTGGGCAACGTCGTCGAGCCGCTGATAATGGGTGACTCGCTGGATCTTCACCCGGTGGCCATTCTCATGGCTCTAATGATCTGGGGCATGCTCTGGGGCGTGGTGGGTATGCTGTTGGCTACGCCAATCACCGCGGTAATGAAGATACTCTTCGAACGCATAGAGACTACCCGACCCTTCGCCGCGCTTCTGGCTGGTCGGCTCGAGTCGAGCGAGCAGCCGCGTTAACGCGGGGCGTGTATACCCGACTGGATTGTTCGGAGTTCGCTAGCTCACTCCTCCACCGTGTTTGCCCGCTCGCGGGCTCGCTCACCCGAACCGGATTCGCCTGTGAGGCGACTTACGTCGAGGCCATAACAAACCTCGTGTTCGCCCGCTCGCTCGCTCGCGGGCTCACGGACACCCCACCCCCGGGGTATAGACACTGGTCAGGGCGGGTCCACAAAACAGCTCGTTTACCGACTGATTTATTATGCGCGCCGGTCCGGGCAGTCCGGCTACCGAGTTGATACCACCATTGCCGGTCTCGGGAATGCAGAAAACCGACGCGGCTACCGGGAAGTCGGGATCAGCCGCCCCTTGTGCACTGATCGTCGACAAGAAGCAGTCGCGAATGTCGTTCACCGTACAGGTGCCGGCGGCAACACCGATGTTCAGCACAGAGCAGTCGCCATCAACCAAACAGCCGATGAAACCGTTGCCATTGGCACGGACGATCCCATCGCAGAACTTATCGTTCGGACCTACCCCGCACTCGCCCTCGGTGCCGCCAGTATCAATACATACTCCGGGATCGCTACACTTGTTCTGTAGGTGACCGCTGGCGATCGTGCACGGCCCGCTCGCCCCACACTCTGCGTCCGAAGCGCAAGGAATGCTGGTATCCAAGCTACACTGCCCGCAGTGGCAAGTATCAAGAACGAAAGGGGGAAAACCACAGTCAATCGAAGCGACGAGCTGCGAGCTTCCAGTGCTCGGCTTCAAGGATATCCTCAGCCCAGTACCGGAGACGTTTTTGCCCGCCAAGGGGAAACAGTCGAGGCTATGGCCACCGCCACCGGGAGCCGGGAAGGTACGATGAAAACCATCGGTATCGCACGACTGTCCCGCATTGGGGCCGAGGCTACAGGTACCACCGCGTACGCCATCTCCAGGCACGGGGTCACCCAGACAAGCAGGACACGGCTGAACTATGCTCTCGCCAAGATATACCACCGAACGCAGATCGATGCTTCCCTGCCCCGAGCCAAGGTCGACGTTGACGGTACCGCTGATGTCACTGGCAAAACGGCTGGTCACACAAGCCGGGGTATTACCGGCCGACAGCGGCAGAGGCGGTCCGAGGTAACAGTCGCAAATCGCGCCGCCGCAGTCGTTGACATCAGCCTGAAAAGGCTCATCGCAGATCTGCCGGTTATCGTTGGCACATCGACAGTTGCGCTCAGCCGGAGTCAAACCGGTGATTTGGCATTCACCGCAGGGGGCCGAAGCCGCGCCGCACGAAATCCGCGTTACTATACGGACACCATCAACCACGTCGGCATCGTGTGAAATCCCGGTCGAGCCGGTATCGAGTTCAGAAACGGTTCGGCACCTGCCGATGCTCGGGTCGCAGTTCCCGACAGAACAGTCCGCATTGCTGATACATTCGCTCCCGGCACCAGCAACAAGCGTAAGGCGTTGATAGTCCGGACAGGCACCGCCCGTGGCCAACGTGGTCGTACTCGTGGTAGTCGTAACGTGAAAGGTCGTTGATGTAACCGAGCTAGTCGTAGTCGTGGTGACCTCGCTGCAGGGACAGTTGAGCCCCACCGGCACCCCCACCGCGACTCTGAGACAGATCAGCGCGTCGGTGGCCTTTACCGGCAGCGTCCCGTTTGGCGCACATACGCAGTCTTGCGGAACGCAGGTCTGTGAGCCCACCGCCACGCGCAGGATAAACAGGCAATCCGAAGCCGTCGGCGAGGAACCGCTACTAAGCGGCTGCGCGCAGTCACCATTGGCCGCGAGAGATGAGACGGGGCTGAGCAATAGTGCAACTAACAATGCGATCATGGCCAGGCCATACCAGCCAAACAAGCAAATTCCACCATGCTTCACTGTCATCACTCTCCTCCCGGCTTTCGCCTTGCCACCAGCCCTACGGATTGACGGCCGCACGGCGCGGTCATTATAGCGACATGTCTGTAGCTATAATACCGACAAAATTACTCTTTCCTCTTTTCCCAATGTTGAAGGACTGCTAATAGCTATCCGCGCACAGCTCGCCCCCAAAACGATGTCTACCACTGCCCCTGAACAAGCTGCGGCTGCAGCCATACCCAGCCACGCCGTACAAAATTGGGACATCGAAGCAGAAGTCGTCGTCGTCGGTCTAGGCTGCGCCGGAGCGGCGGCAGCCATAGAAGCCCACGATGCCGGTGCCGAGGTCGCGATCCTCGAACGGGCCAGCGGCGGCGGCGGTACCTCGGCGAACTCCGGCGGCCTGATTTATCTCGGCGGCGGAACTCCGGTTCAGCAGGCCTGCGGTTTCGAGGATTCCCCCGAAGAGATGTTCAAGTTCCTGGTAGCCGCCTGTGGGCCGGGCGCCGATGCGGACAAGATCAGGGCCTTCGCCGATGGAAGTGTTGAGCTGTTTCATTGGCTCGAACGCCAAGGCCTCCCCTTCAAGCGCTCCTTCTACCCCGAGCCCGGAGTCGAGCCGCCCAGCGACGATTGTCTTCTCTACTCTGGAGGCGAAGACGGCCACCCCTTCAATGAAATCGCGCGACCTGCCCCACGCGCCCATAAGCCACAAACCCCGGGGTCTGCCGGTGCCTTCCTGATGCAGCATCTGCTCGCAGCCGTCGAGCAACGTGGTATCAGGCAGATCGTCGATACCCGCTGCCGCTCTTTGGTGGTAGACGGCGACCGCCGCGTGGTCGGAGCCATGGCCGTGCAACAAGGTCGCCGTGTCTACATCCGGGCTCACCGTGGCCTGGTGCTCAGCGCCGGAGGCTTCATCAACAACAAAGAAATGGTTACCCGCTATGCGCCACGGCTGCTCGAATGCAACTACCGTCTCGGTGTCGAGGGTGATGACGGCCACGCTATCCGCATGGGCATGGCTGTCGGTGCTGCTGCCATACGCATGGAGACGGCCAGTGTCTCGCTTCCACTGTTTCCGCCCAAGGCACTGATGAAAGGCATACTCGTCAACGGCTACGGCCAGCGGTTTATAAACGAGGGGAGTTACTACGGACGCAGCGGCCAAGCCGCACTGTTCGAGCAGCAGGGCAAAGCTTTTCTCATCGTCGATGCCGACACCTACCTCGTAAACCACGTCGGCATGGAAGCCATGGCCGTCGAAGAAACCATCGAAGAACTCGAGGCCACGCTGGGACTGCCTTCGGGGGCTCTGCAAGCAACCGTGGAACTGTACAACCGTCATGCCCAGCACGGTCGCGACCCGCTTTATCACAAGAGTGACGAGCTCGTAGTAGCACTTACCAAGCCGCCGTTTGGGGCCATCGGCTGCTCCACCGACAACGCGATCTATGCCGTCTTCACCCTAGGCGGCCTGCACACCGACGTAGACGGCGCGGTGCTCAGCGCCGACGGCACTGCCGTGGCTGGCCTGTTTGCTGCCGGACGGACAACCTCGGGCGTAAGCGCCCACGGCTACTGCAGCGGTCTGTCATTGGCTGATGGTATGTTCTTCGGACGCGCGGCCGGGGCCGCGGCCGCCGCCTGAGCCCCCGCCCGCGCCCCTTAAGTTCGAGAATTTCGCGTCCCTGTGGCATTTTTGTTTGATGTTGAAGAGGCTGTCCGCCCTAGCGATCCGACAAACGATGACGCGAAACACCCGAGGCTGGTGCACTCGGCAGGTGGGCTACGGGCTGGTAGCGCTGCTTGGCTTGATGCTGCTCACCGTGGCTATGCCCGCGCAGGCGCGTCCGCCGCTTGCCGTCGCAAGCGTGCAGAGCAATGGCCTACCCGAGAACCCCGCGCGCGAACGACGCTGGGCGTTGATGCGTGCCTGGGCCGGTGGCGCCACAATCAACCGCGCGCCGACCATGAATCCCGCCTTCGCCGAGAGCGAGCTGGCCGAGTTCGGCGCTAGGCTATTCGCGATGTACTGCGTAAACTGCCACGGCGACAAGGGCGACGGCAATGGGCCACGCTCGGCGGTGTTTGGCCCCGCCGGTCCGCGCGACTTCACCAAAGGCGTCTTTAAGTTTCGTTCCACCCGCTCGGGAGAGCCGCCGACTCAGGAGGATCTTTTCCGCACCATCAGCGGCGGCCTGCGTGGCACCGGCATGGTCCCATTTGCCGACCTCCCTGAACTTCAGCGCTGGGCTCTGGTAGCTTACGTGCGCAAACTCGCGGGCTTCGGTGAGGATCAGCCCGCGGCGGTAATCGACCTAGCGCCACCGCCGGCCAACCTCGACACGGCTGTGCGCGTAAGCCATGGGCAACAGCTCTTCGCTCGCCTCGAATGCGGCAAGTGCCACGGCGAACGAGGGCGCGGCGACGGCCCCTCGGCACCCTCGCTAGAAAATGCCAACGGCAAACCGGCGCCGGTGCCCGACTTTGCCGTAGATCCGCTCAAACGCGGAGAGCGAGCCGCCGACATCTACTACACCATCGTCAGCGGTTTAGATGGTACGCCGATGCCCGCTTACCTGGACACTGCATCGAGTAGTGAACTGTGGGACCTGGTCGCTTTCGTGCGTTCGTTGCAGCGGGATGGATCAATCCATGCGAGCGCCAAAGAAGTACAGACAGCCAAGGCTCACGGTGATGCGATGGCCCAACGGGGTGGTTCGCAACTG
>CAZPPZ010000159.1:0-7753 GCA_964588545.1 uncultured Myxococcales bacterium
GAGCAAGACTCGCTGAGGGTTATGCTCAGGCTGCAAGTCGGCCCAAGCGCGCCATCCCCACTCCCCCGCTTCCACGCAATCGATGCCGCAAAAACTCGAAGCATGAAGATACGGTAAGTGTTCCCAGTCGAGGGCGTTCTCGTAGAGGCGCTCGAGCGTGACCGGCAACTCGCGAACGTAAGTACCTGCGTGGGGCAGCGTCAGCGGCGGCAAACTACTATCTGACATTTCCAAGCGCAGTGTCGATAACGGTTGCGGCAAAGCGTTCGACCTTGGCAGGCGGGTGGCCGCTTAGTTTCATCTGCACGATCATATGCGCGCAACCCACCACCAGTCGCGCTTCATCGTTGGGATCAATAGCAACTGACACACTGCCCTCACGCTGACCGCGTTGCAGAGTCGAAGCAATCAAACCGACGATCCGTTCCTGAAACTCGATATAGCGCCGCCAGTACTGCTCACGAATGGCGGTGCTCCAGTCTAGCCACACCCGAGCGTGATCAGGATGAGTATCGACCGAATCCGCAAAGACGGTGACGTGGTCACGAACTATATCGGGCACCGACCCGACGCTGGCGTGAATACCCTCGGCCATCTCGGTGAGATGGCGCTCAACCTCGCCGAGCACACCATCTACCAGCTCGCGGCGAGTCGGAAAATAGACAAACACCGTCGACACCGAGCAGCCCGCAGCGTCGGCCACCTGGGCATGGCGGGCCTCGCCAATGCCACGACGTGCGAACACCGACAGCGCGATAGCCAGCAGCTCCGCCCGCCGCGCATCCGGGGCGAGACGGCGTCTTGGCGACTTGCGCGGGGATCTCGAGGGACGCACGGCAGCCATGAAGGGCTGAACTTAGAGCCTATTGCGAACCGTATCAATAAGACCGTTTGACAGAATCCTCGCCGATCTCGTATAGTAGCCGGGCAGTTATTAATAATACTATCAATAGCCGCTAGAAAACAGCTGAGTCCGCTCTGCCGGGGGAGATTACCATGGGCCAGTCCTACGCACATCCGCACGAAATCAAGCCACTGCCTGCTTCGCTCGAACTCACAGATGAGGGCATCGCCCGCTACGAGCAAGAGTTCGGACTTCACTTCCAAACCTGGAGCGAGATCCTCGAGCGAAACCATGCCCGCCTGGCCAAGGGCGAGGTCTCACTGCATTGGATGAACACCGACCAAGCCAACTGGGGTAAGCGCGCCAAACCATCTTCGCGCGGCCTTACCTACACCGATGTCAATCGCATCCCCGGCTACGGCGAAATGCCGGAAATTGCCGAGTGGAAGAATTTCACGCCGCGTGGAGCGGTGCGCGAGCCTTACCGCGAGTTGATGCCGGTGATCGACGACTACAGCATCGTTCAACGCAGCGACGTATACGCGGAGAATGTAGTTACACTGTACGAAGAGGCCAAAGCCAGACAGTGGAACGCCACTCGTGACATTCCCTGGGCAGAACTCTCGGCTCTGCCTGAAGATCTCGAGAAGGCCACCTGTCAGCTCTGTACTTTTCTCACCGAGGTCGAGTTCGTCGCTGGAGACTTCCCAGCTAAGTGGCTCTACCGAATTCCCCAGGATTTTCTCGAAGTAAAGAGTTTCCTCTCGAGCCAAATCATGGACGAGGCAAGGCATCAGGAAGTTTTTCGTAAACGCGCAATTGCCGGTGGCGGCCTTCTGCACACGGCGCCGGGATTTGAATGGGCGCTGAAAGCAATCTTGTGCTCGCCTACACACACGATGGGCACCTACCTGCTCAACCTTCTCGGTGAAGGCTTGGTTCTGTCGATATTTCGCTCGGGAGAAATGATCGCCAAGACCCATGTAGACAAAGAGATCTTCCGGCGCTGCCTCCAAGACGAGGCCCGTCACGTCTCCTACGGGGTGATGGAACTCAAGAATTACATCGACAACCACCCGGACCGCGAGGCTGCAATCGAACAGCTGCACCGCTTCGCAGACGTTGGTGAGCTGGTCATCTTGACGGCCTTCACTGAGCCCTCGTTGATAGAACCGGTGGCGGTACTGCTCGGCAATGGCGTAAAACACATCGACCGCGGGATGGACGGTATGTCGAAGCTGTGGTCGATGTTCATTGACGAGTACATCGCTCGTTGTGAACGCGCGGGCTTTCCACGCCGCGAGCGTTGCAAGATTCCAGTCGACGCGCCCTGGGCCAGCTGAGGGTAGAGTCTATGCGCGACGAGCAGGCCCCCTTCCCCAGTACTGTCTGGTTCCAGCGTTTGGCAGATTTGATGAACGCCGCCCGCGCCCGCCAAGAACAGCTGGGCTATGTTGACTGCGTAGCCGAGTTCACCATTTTGGATGGTGGCGATGCGGGTGAACCACTGTCGATCCAGGTCACCTTTGAAGAGTTCGACGCAGTCGATGTGCGCGAGGCCGGCCCCGACGATGTCGGCCGTGCCGATTTCTCGCTCGATGCCACGCTTGCCACCTGGCAAGAAATGATCGAGAGCATTGCCACAGGTAACGGCCGTCCCGATCTCGAGCACACCCTCAACCGACTCAGCCATGCCGGCACACCGATCACACTGCGTTCTGACGATCCACTGCGTCGCGACATGTATTTTCGTTTCAACCAGAGCTTTCAGGAATTCTTCAACGCCTCGGCGGGTTTTCGCACGGTGTTCGCTCCAGCAAAATGAGTGCGGGCAGCCGCCGCAGCGGCCATTTCTACATCGACGAAACCTGCATCGGCTGTGGTGCCTGCGACCATGCCTGCCCTGGGAAAGTAGACGCGATATACTGCGTTGACGGCGACTTCCTCGGCCGTTTCGCCATCGTCATCAGCGATTGTATCGACTGCGCTCTGTGTGTGCCGCTGTGCCCGGTCGACTGCATCCACGATGCCCGTGCTCAAGGCATCGTCGAAGGCCGCGGTGGCTACATGAAAATCAAGCAGCTGCAAGCGTGGGCGAACACCCACAACGATAGCAAGTAGCCCTGCGGCAGTGTCTTCGGCGGCTCCTCTGCGCTAGATAGACGTCATCGTGTCGGAACGAAGGTCTCGCTGGGTCCTGTGGATCGCATTTGTCATCGCCATACCGGTGCCATTCTTCCTGGTTGAAACCGGCAGCATCCCAGTGATTCGACTGCTGATGCTCGATGCAGTCATGCTCTGGCTGATGCTGTTCGAAGGATCACAGGGAGCCATAACGTCGCTGGTCGTCATACTCAGCACACAAGTAGTGATTGCCGCGAGCGTGTTGATGATTCTCGCTGCAGTCATGGCACGGTTTACTCGCCGCTGGTCGGATGGTGGGCGCGGCTTGGCTACCGCTGTAGTGTTGGCGGTCCTGTTGGTGAGTTCCGCCTTCGAGATCTACCACACCCCGTTTCGTACCCGCTCTCTTGACGCAAGCATCTTCGAGGTCTTCGAGTGAAACCAGCTATCACCGCAACGGTGCTGGTCGTGGCAGTTGTGCTCGGCCGGATGATGCCGGCCGAGGCCTTAGAGCGCAGTGAGCAGCGCACCGCGTGCAACGACCATAACCCATTGGGCAACGTCTACTTTGGCGACACCCACGTCCACACCTCGTTTTCGTTTGATGCAAACGCTCTCGGCGTACGCAACACTCCCCGCGATGCCTATCGATTTGCGCGCGGTGCCGAGCTCGGACTACAACCCTACAACAACGACGGTACGCCTGGTCGAACAGTCAAACTGAGCCGCCCTCTCGATTTCGCCATAGTCACCGACCACGCCGGTCTGCTCGGTGAAACCTATATCTGCGCCAACCCTGAACAGAGTGGCCACGACTCGCTGGTGTGCAAGATCTGCCGCCGCTGGCCCCTACTCTCCTACTACTTGGTCAATAGCCGCGCCTTCAGCAGCACCGACCCTCGCCGCTACAGCTTTTGCGGCGCCGACGGCCAGATATGCAAGAGCGCCGCCACGGTCCCCTGGAAGGCCATACAAGACGCTGCCGAGCAAGCCTACGACCGCAGCTCAGAGTGCAGTTTCACCACTTTCGTCGGCTATGAGTGGAGCGCGGGCCCAGAGGGCTACATGCTCCATCGCAACGTAATCTTCCGCAACGCCATCGTTCCATCCAGCCCCACCAGTTATCTCGACCAACAAACGCCGGCAGGCCTGTGGGACAAGCTTCACCAGGACTGTCTCGACCTTGATAACGGTTGTGACGTACTCGCCATTCCCCACAACTCGAATCTCAGCGGCGGCAGAATTTTCGCTACCGAGATCGGACGAGAGGGGCGCGTTGACGCCGCAGCGGTGCGCAAGCGTGCGGCACTCGAACCGTTGATCGAGATCATGCAGCACAAGGGGGACTCTGAGTGTCAGCCCGGTCCATTCAACCAAGACGAGCTCTGCAGTTTTGAAAAGCTACCCTATTCACTGATCCGCCGACACAGCCTGCCTTATCAGTGGGAGACCCCACCGCCGGCTTCGTTTGTCCGCAACGCTCTCGGGCAAGGCCTGGCGATAGAACAACAGATTGGCATTAATCCGTTCAAACTAGGCATCATCGCGTCCACCGACACTCACCTCGGAACCCCAGGGCTGGTCGACGAACAGGGCTACCCCGGCCACGCCGCCGGCGGCGACACCACCCGCGTCGCCATCCCGGCCATGCCCGACGCCATCGAATTCAACCCTGGCGGTCTGGCCGCACTGTGGGCCGAAGAGAACTCACGCGACGCGCTATTTGAAGCTATGCAACGACGTGAAGCCTATGGCACCAGTGGGCCGCGTATAGTCGTGAGGTTTTTCGGCGGCTGGGACTATGCCCCAGACATATGCGCCAGCTCCAGCTTCGCCGCCGATGGCTACGCCGCCGGCGTACCCATGGGAGGCGACTTGCAGCCGTCTCCGACGAACACAGCCAGCTCAGTGTCGCCGCAGTTTGCCGTCTGGGCTCTCAAAGATCCAGGTACCGCCGAGCGCCCGGGCACCGATCTCGAACGCATACAGATCGTCAAGGTATGGTTGCAAGACGGCAAACCGCAGCAACGTGTCTACGACGTCGTCAGCCGCCCCCAGCCTGACGAAAGCCTCGATACCACTACCTGCATGAGCAAGAACAGCGGTGCAGGCAGTCTGTGCACGCTATGGCGCGACCCCCAATTCGCTGTGGACCAACCGTCGCTGTACTACGCACGCGTGATCGAGAGTCCGAGCTGCCGCTGGTCGACGTTCGTGTGTAACGATAAAGGTGTTGACTGCAGCGACCCGGATTCAGTACCGGTGGCGCTGGCCAGCTGTTGTCAGGAGTCAGTCCCCAAGACTATCCGTGAGCGCGCGTGGACCTCACCAATCTGGTACACCCCTCCATCGAGTTCCCCTTGAGCTATCCCCGTGCGGGCAAGCGCAGCACGGCCGGCGGCGTCATCGACGACCACTCCTTCGATCACAAGTCGGGATGAAGCAGGTGCCAATTGGTAACGCGCTCGTAGGCGCGAGCCGCTGCGATGAGCGTGGCTTCGGCAAATCGACCGCCGATCAACTGCAGCGATAACGGCATCCCTGTAGACGATACACCGCAGCGAAGCGTCAGCGAGGGACTGCCGCTGAGGTTGTATGGAGCCGCGAACAGGAATGAAGCCCCGACACGATCGCTCTCGTCGGTTCGCTCTCCCAGCAGCGGTGGCTCGGCCGACAACGCGGGGCTCAACACCACATCCACCTGGTCAAAGAGCCGCTCGATGGCCACACCGATACGAGCGCGCTCGATGAGAGCAGCAGCGTAGTCGCGGGCGTCACAGTTGATCCCGAGCTCGAGCAGGCCACGCATGGCTTGGCCGTAGTCCTCGGCTCGTTGGGGAAAAGTTTTGCGGTGGGCCACAGCGGCATCCACTGCGCACACGATCGGCCATGCCTCGCCGGCCCCCGCGAGCTTGGGCATGGTGATCGCTTGAAGCACGGCACCCTCACCTTCGAGCACCGTTGCCACGGCGAGCAGCGCCGTCGCGAGCTCGGACGACGCGTACTCGTCGACGTATCGCTCATCTACGCCGACACGCAAGCCTTGAACACCGGCGTCCAACGCAGCGACATAATCAGACAGCGGCTCGTCAGCCGAAAAGGGATCGCGATCATCGTGCCCGGCAATGATACTTAGAATCAACGCAGCGTCGCCGACCCCTCGTGCCAGCGTCCCCACATGGTCCAAGGTGTGAGACAGGGGGAACACGCCACGACGGCTCACACGCCCAAACGTCGGCTTAATCCCTACCACACCATTGGCAGCAGCTGGGAAGCGAATTGATCCTCCGGTATCGGTGCCCAGGGCAGCGTAACAAAATCCTGCGGCGGTCGCCGCCCCCGAGCCGCTCGAAGACAATCCCGGCCAGCGCCGTGCATCCCAGGGGTTGCTTGGAGCAGAGCGCGACGGATGATAACCAGCGAAGGCGAACTCGGTCATGTTCAGTGTCCCGACGATTATCGCCCCAGCGTCACGCAAACGAGAAACCACCGTCGCGTCACTGCTACTGATCAGTCCCTCGCGCAGCGGAGAAGCACAGCTCATCTGCTCGCCCGCGATCGCAAATAGAGCCTTGATTCCCACCGGCACACCATGAAGCGGGCCACGACAGTGACCCGCAACAATCTCGCGTTCTAGCCGGCCGGCAGCCTCGAGTGCATCTTCGGCAAAGACTTCAAGATAGGCTCTAATCGCGGAATCGTGCTGGTCTATACGTGCGAGCGTGGCGGTAGTGAGTTCAACCGGCGAAATCTCGCGTGAGCGAATCCGCGCCGCGACCTCGGCGATCGTAGAGAAAGCCAGCTCCGAGTCGGCGCCACTAGTCGGGTTCTTGGCCACCGAACAATTCTATCTCAGCATCCAAGGCGTAGACAGTGATTGGCGAGTTGACTCAGACCGCCGATGAAGATGAGCGTTGACGCTGAGCGGTGAGCAATATGCGCACGTACTCAAACTCACTCTCGAGATTACCGAGAAGACGATCGCTGTCATCGAGCGAACCACCGCGGCCGATCTCTTGCAGCTTGGCCGCGATTCGTGCCATCCCCCGAGCCCCCACGTTGGCACTGGACCCCTTGATAGCGTGAGCGACACGTTCGAGTTCATCGGGGTCGGCAGCAGCAACCGCCGCCTGCAGAGACTGAAGATAGTTGGAAGTCTGGTCAACGTACAGGTCTATCAGCCGAGTCACGAAATCCGGTTTGCCATCCTTTTGGCGGCTACGCAGCCCGTCGAGCACCTGGGTGTCAAGGTCGCCACAAGGTTCGAGCTCGTCCTGGCCAACCGGCCCCTCACTATGGCGAGTCTCGTCATCAACCGCAGCCGAGATTTCCACATCGGTGACATCTTCGCCAACTACATCAGTGTCGAGCGGTGCCCAGCGACTCAAAATCGCGGTGAGCAGTCCAGGGTCAACCGGCTTGGGTACGTAGTCATCCATGCCAGACTCCAGGCAGCGCTCGCGATCACCCTGCATGGCATTGGCGGTCATAGCGATTATGGGGATATGCGCGCCCGCGGGTTCACACGCACGAATACCTCTGGTCGCCGCGAATCCGTCCATCTCGGGCATCTGACAATCCATGAACACGACGTCGTACGCGCCATCGCGGGCCGCCGACACGGCTTCGCGGCCATTGGCAACGACATCGGCGCTATGGCCGAGATTGCCGAGCATCTGACAGATTACTTCTTGATTGACCAAGTTATCCTCGGCAACCAGGATGCGTAGAGATAGGGGCTGTGTTTGGGTCTCACCCGCACACACACGCGCTGTCCCGCAGCAG
>CAZPPZ010000160.1:0-7381 GCA_964588545.1 uncultured Myxococcales bacterium
CGTAGATGTTCGAGCTGAGAGACGCGTCTCATCTGCGAGAGCGGGTGGTCGATGTCCGCGACGCTGGCCAACGTATTCTTCGCCATCTCCTTGGTATTGACAGCGAGCGGCCTAAGCTTGCCGAAGATACTGTTCTGGTTGCCGATGAGTTGACGCTGTCGGACCTCTCGGTGGTTGAGCACGCTAAGCTCAAGGCGATAGTCACGGCTGCCGGTGGCGAGACTTCTCACGCTGCTATCCTTGCGAAATCATTAGAAATCCCCACCGTGGTCGGTGCCTCGGGGTTGCTCGAGGCCTGCCAGGAGGGCGACGATGTCATTGTCGATGGCAATTCGGGCACGGTCTTCGTTCGTCCTAGTCTCGACGTGTTGGCCGAGTATCGCCGCCTCGACTCGCAGTACCGCGCCCTGCAGCGAGATCTCGAGGGGCTGCGTGAGCTTGAGGCCGAGACCATCGATGGCTACCGAGTATCGTTACTCGCCAATGTCGGTCTGCTCGGCGACCTAGATTTTGCCGACCTTCATGGTGCCGAGGGTGTCGGGCTGTTTCGTACCGAGCTGCCCTTCATGTCTTACCGCGATTTCCCCAGCGAGGAAGAACAGGTGGCGCTGTATTCGACGGTGATCGAGCGTATGGGGAGCAGGCCGGTAACCGTACGCACTCTTGATATTGGTGCCGATAAGTATCCGGGCTACGTCCGTGGTGCCAAGGAACAGAATCCTTTTCTCGGCTGGCGCTCGATTCGCATTTCACTCGACGTAGAGAGCCTCTTCCAGGAACAGCTGCGGGCTATCTTGCGTTCTGCCGGTGAGGCGCCCTTGCGGATCATGTTTCCACTGATCACCAGCATCGAGGAACTTAGGCGCATACGTGAAATCTACGCCGACTGTGTAGCTGATCTGGTGGCCTCCGGACACCGCACACCGGCGGGGATCGAGCTCGGTGCGATGATCGAAGTTCCAGCCGCTGTTCAGCGCGCCAAGCAGATAGTCCGAGAGGTGGATTTCATCTCTATTGGTACTAACGATTTGATTCAGTATCTACTTGCGGTGGACCGCGACAACCGCAAGGTTGCGTCGATGTACGAGCCGCTGCACCCGGCGGTGTTGCAGTCGATCGCCCAGGTCGTCGATGCCGCGCGCCAGGCGGGGCGCAAGGTAGGTATGTGTGGCGAGATGGCGGGCAACCCGATCTATACGCTATTCTTGCTGGGAATCGGCTTGGATGAACTGAGCATGGGGGCTCTCTACATCCCGGTGATCAAGAAGTTTGTGCGTGCTGTGCGTATGAGTGATGCCGAGCGCGTCGCCGCTGAGATGCTGCGTTACGATACCGTCGAGGGGGTCAAAGGCTATATGTTTGCCTCATTGCGCGAACTCGGCCTGCTCGAGCTGGTAGAGGCTTTTGCGTAAGCAGCTGGTGTGAACAGTTTTGGACAGCTAGGAACTGTGGTCAAGGGTAAGTAGGCAGGGTGGCGCTCGGCCTTGCAAAACCGGGCTTGACTGCGTTGAGCGTAGCGCTAGAAGATAGCGAAATACCCACACGAGCCGGAGGGAGTAAATGACCAAGACGCAACTGGTGGAGAAGTTGGCCGAGTCCGCAGATCTAAGTAAGCAACAGGCCAACGTGGTGCTGGAGGCTCTGGTGGAGATTGTCGTTTCAGCGGTCAAGACCGGTGATCCGGTGAAGATCCCAGGGTTGGGCACCTTCAAGAAGCGCGAGACCAAGGCCCGTACGGGCCGTAATCCGCAAACTGGTGAAGAAATTCAGATACCGGCGCGGACCAAAGCCGCGTTTACCGTCGCTAAGTCCTTCAAGGAAGCGGTTCTCGGCGGTAGCTGAGCATTGGTGTCGGGGCAGAGCGCTGCCACGACGGCCGTAGATATTTCGTAGCCGTGTTAGTGAGCCCGGGCTGCGCTTGTCGCCGCCCGGGCTGCTTTGCGTTTGCCAATGGCCGCTGTGAGTTCATCTAGCAGGCTGTATACCACCGGTACTACCACCAGCGTCAGCAGTGTGGATGTCGTCAGGCCGACGACCACTGCTATGCCTAGCGGTCGGCGTCCCTCAGCGCCGCTGCCTAGCCCCAGCGCAATAGGCAGGATGCCGAAAATAGTTGAAATCGCGGTCATCAGTATCGGCCGCAGCCGTGTCCTGCCCGATTTCAGTATGGCCTGGCGCGTATCGACGCCCCGCCCGCGTAAAATATTGATGTAGTCGACCAGCAGGATCGAGTTCTTGGTCACCAGCCCCATGAGCATTATCAGGCCGATGTAGCTGTACACGCTCAGCGGCATACCGAAGACTACCAGTCCGGCCAAGGCTCCGAAGGTAGCCAGAGGCAGCGCGAGCATGATGGTGATCGGGTGTACAAAACTTTCGAACTGAGCGGCCAAGACCAAGTAGATAGCGATGATCGCGAGCACGAAGGTGAAGGCCAGTCCGCGTGAACTCTTCTCGTACTCTCGCGACTCGCCAGACAGTGTAGTCGTGAATCCTTCGGGTAGTATCGAGGCGGCGGCGCTCGAGAGCTGCTCGAGCGCGTGGCCCATGTCGATGCCGTCGAGGTTGGCGTCGAGGGTGACCGAGCGCTTGCGCGAATAGTGGCGTAGGCTGCTCGGTCCGACGCTTTCTTTGACTTCGACCAGATGTCTCAGCGGCACGATTTCTCCTCCGCTGGTGCGCACGTAGATGTTGCTTAGGTCTTGGGCGTCGAAGCGGTCACCCGCGGAGAGCTGGGCGATGACGTCGTAGCGTTCGTTGCCCTTCTTGTAGGTAGATATCGCGTCGCCACCAAGAAGGATCTTCAGTGTGTCGGCGATGTCGGCCACCGAGATTCCGAGCGCGCGAGCTTTGTCTCTGGCAAAAGTTACGTCGAGCTGTGGCTTGTTGATTTCCAGATCGGTATCGACGTCGGTGAAGCCGGGCATCTCGGCGACCGCGTCGCGCAGCTTCTGCGCGTACTCGGTGAGGATGTCGAAGTTGCTGTGCTGGATGACAAAACCCACGGGCTTTGACCCGCCGCCGCGGCGCAGTGGATTGAACTGGAAGAAGAACACGTTCGCCCCGGCGATTTCGCCTGCCTGGCGGCGTAGACCACCAAGAACCTCGCTGGCGTGGCGCTGGCGCAGCTCCATCGGTTGCATGCGTACGAACATCAGTCCGTCGTTGACCCGCCCTGGGCCACCTCTGCCGATGGCTACGATTGAGAAGTATGAAAGCACCTCGGGGGTTTGGTCGAGGAGTTTTTCGACGCGTCGCTGATAGCGGTCCTGGTAGGCGATAGTCGAACCCTCAGGGGTCTTGACGCTCACCATGAAGTAGCCGCGATCGTCTTGGGTGATGAATTCCTTTCCCGCAGCCTGAAACAGCCCGACGCTAATCGCTACGGCGGCTAGCAGAATCGCCACCATCAAAGCGCGCCTCCCGAGGGCTGCCTCGAGGATCCGTTCATACCGCTGCGATAGGCGCTCTACTGCGGTGTCGAAGCGGCGTGCGATGCTTCCAAGCGTGCCGCTGCGAGCCGCGGTAGAACCCACCGAGAGAAACCTCGAACACAGCATTGGCGTCAGTGTCAGCGCGACGAAACTCGATACCGAGACGGCGACGATTACCGAAACGCCAAACTCATAGAAGAAACGGCCGACGGTCCCACCGAGAAAGGCTATGGGCACGAACACGGCTACCAGAGTCAGGGTTGTCGAGATCACCGCGAAAGCGATTTCGGAACTCGCGGTGAGTGCGGCTTGGCGCCGCTCGGCGCCTTCTTCCATATGACGATAGACATTTTCGAGGACAATGATCGCGTCATCGACGACTACCCCGATGACCAGCGTCAGCCCCATGAGCACCAGATTGTTGATGGTGAAGCCGAGAAAATAGATGACGCCAAAGGTCGATATGATCGCCACTGGCATGGCGATGCTGGGAATGATGGTGCTGCGCGCGCTTTGCAGGAACACGAAGATGACCAGCACCACCAGCAGCCCGGCGATCCACAGCGTCTCTTGCACCTCGCGCACCGACTGCTCGATGAACGGCGACTGGTCGAAGGCGATTTGCATGGTGACACCGTCGGGAAGCTGAGAGTGCAGATCCTCGAGTATCGACTTAACACCGTTGGCTACCGCCAGGGTGTTGGCGCGCGACTGCTTGACGATGCCAAGGCCGATCGTTGCTACGCCGTTGAATCTGGCGTGGGTGCGCTCGTTGACAAAGCCGACGCGAATCTTCGCGAGGTTGCCCAGGCGCACCGGTGAGGCGTCACGGTAGGATACGATTAGCCGGGCAAAGCCCTCAGGGCTGTCGAATTCTCCCTTGGTCTGGACGACGAACTCGCGCCATTGTCCCTCGACGCGCCCCGATGGGATCTCTACGTTTTGGCCACGCAACGCCGCTACTACGTCGCCCACCGTCAGCGCATGAGCGGCGAGAAGGTCGCGGTCGAGTTCGATACGCATCGCCGGTTGGTTGGAACCACCAAGCCGCACTCGTCCGACCCCAGATACTGTCTGTAGCCGCGGCTTGATCAGTTTGTCGCCGATTTCCCTCAGCTCGAGCGTGTCACGTGTGTCTGAAAACAGTGCGATCCACATGATCGTCTCAGCACTGACGTCGAACTTGGCAACGCTGGGCTCTTTGGCATCTTCGGGCAGGCGGCCACGTACGCGCGCTACTCGGTCGCGAACGTCTTCGGCCGCGGTATCGATGTCGCGGTTGAGCTCGAAGCGCAGGGTTATGGTGCTCACCTGTTCGCGTGACACCGACGATAGTACGTCTATGCCTTCTATACCGTTGAGTTCTTCTTCGAGGATTTCAGTGATCTCGGTCTCTACCACCTCGGCGCTGGCTCCCGGCAGTACCGTAGATACCGACACGATGGGAAACTCGATATTGGGCAGTTCGCGTACCGGGAGGCGCGAATAACCCACCACGCCGAACAGCAGCAGTGACAGCGACATCACCGTGGCGAGTACCGGCCGGCGGATGCATAGCTCGGGTAAGACCACGCTTCAGGCTCCGCCGTCGCTTAGTTCTAGTGCCGAGACACGCGATCCGCTGCTGAGGCGGTGCTGGCCTCCGACCACCAGGATTTCTCCTGCGGAGATCCCGCTTATCACCTCGACCAGCGGCGGTCGGCGCTCGCCGAGACTCAGCTCGCGGCGATGTGCCACCCCGTCTTCAACGACGTAAGCCCAGCTACGCCCAGACTCCGAGAGCACGGCTTCTTCGGGGATCGCGACCTGGCGCTCGTGCACCTCGAGCAGTGCTGATACCTGCACGAACTGCCCGGGGCGCAAACGCTGGTCGGCGTTGGCGGCGCTGGCGCGTAGCGTGAGCATGCGCGTGTTGGGATCGATGCGTGGATCTACGAAGGTGATCGCGGCGTTGACGACGTCACCACCTGCGGCCGTCACGATGGTGACGGGAATACCGCTGTGCATGCTGCTCGCATAACGGTCGGCAACCTTGAAGACTATGTGGATGGGGTCGACCCTCATGACCACCGCGAGCAGCGAGCCGCGCTCGGCGTAGTTGCCGATGTCGACTAAGCGTTCGCCGATCAACCCCGAAAACGGTGCGCGGATGTAGTAGTCTTCAAGTTCACGTTGGGCTAGAGCAACCGCAGCTTGCTGCTCGCGAACGCTGGCTGCTGCGGCCAGTTCTTCAGCTTGGGCGGTGTCGAAATCCTCGGCCGAGACCAACTCCTCGTCGAGCAGCTCGCGCTGGCGGCGCAGGCGCTGCTCGGCAAGCTCACGTTTCGCCTGGGTGCTGTCGAGCACGGCCTCGGCCAGTGCCAGTCGTGCGGCTGCCTTGCGGTCGTCTAGACGGATTAGTAGCTCGCCGCGTTTTACACGACTGGCTTCATCGAAGAGAAGCTCGGCGACCAAGCCATCGGCTTGGGGACGCAGCTCGGCCTCCTCGCTAGCCTCGGCGGTGCCGACCGCCTCGACGGTGATGTGGATGTCGGTGGTGTCGACCACCGCGGTCTCGACGTTGTAGACACGCTCGGGGGCTAGTGCGGTAGAGCGCGAGTCGTTGGCGCAAGAGCCGAGTGTGAGTAGCGCTGCTAACAAGGCCAGCGCGCTCGTGTAGGTGGAGAGTTGATTCATCGGTAGTAGCTCGAGCGGGGCCAACGGCTGCAAAAAGACGACCGGCCACCAATAAAGCTAACAGCAAATAGGGAGACTAGCAGCGGATATTTATCGAGTCACAATCGCGTGTGGCGCATGTGGGGAAACTGTCAACGCCGATGGCTGCTTCAGTGCGCGCGCTAGGGCGCCTTCTTCGGTGCTACGGCGCTCCGCTGCCGCCTCAGCCAATCGACTACCGCGGCGACGCCTTTGGGGTGCAGTCCGTAGGAGGCTCGTCGCTGTTCAGCCGGCGGTGCCAACAATCCCGCTTCGGCATCGTCGACCAAGACCAGCTCGGTTCTGAGCTCTTCGTCGGCCTTGTCGCGGGCCTCGGCGACAAAGCGGCCGTACTGGAACCTATCATCGGGATTCTTCCCCGCGTTTACGATCAGCAGCGGGCCTTTGAGTCGCAAACTGTCGCGTTCTCCGACGCGGTTGTCCAAGAGAATCACGCCGGCCGGGGGCAGCACCGATTCATAGCGGGGATAAATGCCCGCCACGGTGTCGGTTCCGATGCTGTGGCCAAGAAGAAACACGTGGTCGGGATCTACGCGGGCGTGGTCGACTGCACGCGTGTAGGCCTCCAAGGCGGTCGAGCGCTCAGTCGAATAACGTCCGCGCCCGCTGCGCCCCGCTCCGGGTTTGTCGTAGCGAAACACCGCGAACCCGGCGGCAACCAGCTTATCGGTGAGCCGCGAGTACATACCGGCATCGGGGTCGGCGCCCAGGCTTGGCGTCCAACCGTTGCGGTCGATGCGGCCACCAGCCGGGATCAACACCACCAGGGGGGCTGGGCTCTGGCGAGGGAAGTCCCACTGTGCGGCGATGGTGGCATCGACGCTCTTGAAGGTCGTTTCGACCACACGGCGACGTTGCGGCGTTGGCGCTTGTTCGCCGCCGCTAGCGAGCAGCTCGCTCGGCAGCAGCAGGCTCGAGCAGGCCAATACCAGCAATGTGGCAACGCCCCAGCCGGGGGGGCGGCAATTTCGAGCGATCTCGGCCGACGCGGTACTAACTGACATGATCATGCTCTCCCCGCTTCAATGTGAGTCGGGCGGGGCGGCGATGTCAAGGCAGAGGGGAGTCGGGCCTATACTGCAAGGCCTCGGCGACGTCGCTGCCGGCAACCTCGACGCGGCCGGCCAGGGGGGCAATAGTTGCCGCCACTTCACTGACACGCTTGATCGCGCGCGCACACAGACAAAGACGCTTCGCGCACTCTGCAACGCGGGCACTGTGTTTGAGTCCAA
>CAZPPZ010000161.1:0-7361 GCA_964588545.1 uncultured Myxococcales bacterium
TACTGGCACCGTCACGGCGGGCTGGCTGAGCGCAGCCAGCCCGACTGGGGCCGCGAGCTGCCGCGCTCGATCGACGACTACCTAGAGCAGTCCTACGCTAAGGGTTGGCAGAAGCAGCCCCCGGCCACTCCCCCCAAGGTCCTGCTCATCGCCGGGAGCAATCTGCTCCGTCGCCTGCGTTCTTCGGATCGCCTGCTTGAAACCGTGTGGCCGAAGATCGACCTCATCGTCGATACCGACATCCGCATGTCGACCACCTGTATGCATTCCGACATCCTGCTGCCGGGCGCCGGTACCTACGAGAAGGACGACGTGACCAACTGGCTGACACTGCTCTCTCCTTATCTACACATCACCCAAGCGGCGGTTGCACCGGTTGGTGAGTCCAAACCGGAATGGAACATCTATGCGGCGCTGGCCGAACAGATCGAGAAGCGTGCTCGCGTACGTGGCATCAAGACTTTCCGCGATCGCCACGGAGAGCAGCGCAGCCTGGAGGAGTTTCACTCTCGCTTTACCTTCGACGGACGCTTTGGCAACGACTCGCACGGCGAGGTGGCCCGCGAGATAGTTGCCAAGACCAGCTTCGTCGACGCCAGTTTTGATGAGCTGCGCGAGAAGGGTTTCGAGCGGGTTACCAAGACCGGTCTGCATCCTTTCAATATTGGTAATGCCACCGAGGTGCGCCCCGACCAGCCGGTGGTCAACCGTGGCTTACGTCGAGAAAAGCCAGGGCCGTGGCCCACGCTTACCGGAAGAATTCAGTTCTACATCGACCATCCTCTTTATCTAGAGCTTGGTGAGGAGCTGCCTGTCCACAAAGATGCTCCCCGCCCCGGCGGAGACTATCCGCTGGTGCTAAGCGGCGGGCATACACGCTGGAGCATTCATGCTGGGTGGCGCAATCTGGATTTGCTGCTCAATCTGCAGCGCGGCGAAGCAGCGGCGTTTATCGCTGCCGAGGATGCGAGTAATCGCCGTATCGTCGACGGTGATGCCATTCGCATCTACAACGATGTGGGAGAGTTTAAGCTTCGCGCCAAGGTCTCATCGGCGGTGCGTCCGGGCACGCTGGTTATCTATCATGCCTGGGAGGACTATCAGTTCGTTAGCGCCAAGGGCTATCGCAACGTGCTGCCCAGCCCTCTTAATCCCATAGAGTTGGCTGGTGGATATAACCACTTGCGTCCTGTACCCGCCTCGTTGCAGCCCGGTCAGAGCGACCGTGAGACTCGCGTAGAGATGGCCAAGGCTTGAGCATGCCGACGCGCCGTGGGGTCAGACAACCAAAGACGTTCCGGCTAGCAACAGCAGGGAGAACACGGCGATACGAAACCCGCGCTCGCTTAGGCGCCGGTGGGTCCACTCGCCAACCATGATAGACGCGATCACCACGGGAACCAGCGCGGCGATGGCCGGCAGCAAGCCGGTGTTGATTCGCCCCGAGAACGTGAAGACCAGCGCCAGGGTCGAGTTCAGAACCAGCCAGACGGTGGCCAGGGTGCTGCGAAAATTGCGTTTGCCCAGTTCCGAGCGGCCGATGATGTAGACCAGCAGCGGTCCACCGGTGGCGAAGATTCCGTGGATGACCCCGGCGCCGACTATGCCCAGGCTCGAAGCTCTCGTGCCAAGTGCTGCTCTGGGTCCATGATTCGCCAGCAGCACGCTAAGCTCACGCAGTGACACGGCAACGACGAATACTCCGAAGACGAGCTTGAGGGTGTCACTAGAGGCGTTGGCGAACAGCAGCAAGCCCCCGACCATGCCCACCGCCATCAGCGGCAGTATCTGCACCACAAGCAGGTGACGCTCGATGTGATGGTGGTGGCGCCAGACCATGTAGCTCGACAGGACGATGTTCAGTGCCACCAGCACGGGGATAAGCTCGCGGATCGGGTAGAGGTGGGCGGCCAGGGTCATGGCGATGACGATGCTGCCGAACCCAGTAGCGGCCTCGGTGGTGAAGCCCAGGGCGACGATGGCGGCGAGCGCTAGGAAATGAAGGTCGAAAGCCACAGCCTAGTCTCGCTGCGCGCGGCTACGGCCCCGGTCGCGTTCGAGACTAGCTACCATCAGTCTTTGGTACAGCGCCGGCGCCACCCGCGAGATCAGGTAGGCAAGCTTACCTACTCTCGACAGCACCAGTAGCCGTCTGCGCTCGAGCACGGCGCGGTAGATCAAGTGAGCAACCTCGGCGGGCTCGGCATGTTGACCGACACTGCTGCGTGGTTGCTGCGCAGGAGCACCGTCTCCACCCAGTGCGCGTTTGCCGATGTCGGTACGGGTAAACCCCGGGCATACCAGCATCACTTGGAGTCCGCGCGGCTCTAGCTCTGCACGGATGGTGTCGAAGAATCCATGCAGCGCGTGTTTGCTCGCAGCGTAACCACTGCGCAGTGCCAGCGGCGAGAAGCCGGCAATACTAGAGATGACTACTACCGTGCCTTTGCGCGCGAGCAGGCTGGTAAGTGCCGCTTTGGTAGCGTGGATTGCGCCGAACAGATTTACATCCATCAACCGGCGGTAGACCTCGACCGAAGTTTCGGCAAACGGGCTGAGGTGCGTCATGCCGGCGTTGTTGATGAGCACGTCGACGCCGCCGTAGGCGCTTTCGACCGAGGCGATGGCGGCTTGGCAGTCTTTCTCGTCGGTGATGTCGCAGGTCAGCGCTAGCGACTCGATTGCGCTGCCCGCGAGTTCAGCAACAAGTTCGTCGAGGCGCTTACGATCGATGTCGAGCAGCCCGAGCCGCGCGCCGCTCGATCCAAAACGCTCGGCCAGAGCCGCGCCTATACCACCGGCGGCTCCGGTGATGACTACGGTTTTGCCTCGCATGTTACGCCCGCTCGCCACTGCCTCGGCTCCTCCAGTAGAACTCGAAGACCTCGGCGCTGCTGAGCCTCGGGGTATAGCCGAAGTCGCTCTTTAGCCTGTCGTTGGCCAGTACCGGGCGGTAACGTAGGAAGTCTACCTGCTCTGGGCCATAAGGGGCGATGCCCAGTGGGTGCAGCAGCGACAACGCTCCCTGTACTAGACAGGCCGGTAGCGCCAGGTAAGGCTTGCCGAGGTGTTTGGCGATTTCGGCCAGAGTCATCACGCCGTCGCCGGCTAAGTTGTAGATGCCCCGTCGGCGTTGTTCGATGGCCTCGCGGATGCAGGCGACCACATCCTGGTCCCAGATAAAAACGAACGGTACTTCGGCGCCGCGGATGCCGATGATCACCGGCCGCTCGAACATCGCGGTTATTTGATTGGCCACGCTAGCCCCCAAAACAGTTCCCGGGCGCAGCACCAACTGGCCGAGTTCGGGGTGTTCGCGGCGGTACACGGCAAGCATCTCTTCGACCTGACGCTTGTGTCTGGAGTAGAGGAAGGACTCGTTGCCGCGCAGTGGGTAGTCCTCGTAGAGCCGTTCGGGGTTGTCGGCATGGTAACCGTAGGCAGCGCCGCTACTGGTGACTATGAAGTGGCCGACCCCCGCGCTCAGGCAGGCCTCAAGGATGTTGCGGGTGCCGAGCACGTCTACCGAGTACTCGAAGTCGGCGGTGTCGTCTTTGCCCGGAGTAACGATCGAGGCCAGGTGTACCACGCAATCGATGCGGTAGCGCGCCAAGGTCTTGGCGATGGCGGGGTCGCGGATGTCGCCGCTGCAGTACTCCACCCCGGAGAGCCTGGCCGATTCGTCGAGCTCACGCAGGTCCATGGCGACGATGGTTTCCAGGCCGCGGCGGTCGTTGGCCAAGAGTTCGATAAGTTGACGGCCGATGTAGCCCGAGGCCCCGGTGACCAGTACCGCCCGCGAGATGGTGATGTCAGTAGCCATTACTTATGCTGTGCTTCCTCGTCCCGCTTCGGTGCTCGGGCGCTTTGCTCTAGCCCTTGGGCTCGGCGTGCATGTCCTTGAAGACCTTGAGCTTGGGGGCCCACATGTGGGCTACCGGGTCGACGTCCACGTGGATGACCGAGGGGAGCCCGCTGGCTACGCAGCGGGTCAGAGCCGGTTCTAGTTCACTGGGCTCTGCGACGATTTCGCCGTGGGCACCCATGGCCTGGGCGAGCTTGTCGTAGCGTACCGGGCTGAAATCAGCATTTATGGTCTCTTCGGGATCGAGCGATTTGCGCACCATGGTCTTGACCGGTTTCAGCGCAAACTGCTGGTTGATCTTGACCATTCCCCACTGCTTGTCGCACATCACCAGGTAGATGACCGGCAGATGGTTGCGTACCGCGGTCTCGATTTCTTGAAAGTGAAAGCCCATGGCGCCATCGCCGATGATGCAGTACACCTGCTTGTCGGGCCTGGCGATCTTGGCTCCGAGGGCCTGGCTCACGCCGGCGCCGAGCATGCCGAACTTGAAGGTGGAGAGCATCGTAAGTGGCTCTCGCACCTCGTGGTAGAAGTTGACCCAGACCACCGTGTTGCCGCCATCGGCGACTACCACGGCGTCGTCGTCGAAGAACGCCCGGCAGATACTCGGTACCTGCGAGGGGTGCATCGGTGCCCCGTCATTGGCCAGAGCCTTATCGAGGTCGCTGCGAACGGCGGCCTTGGCGTTGGCCATGGCAGCGATCTTGGCGCGGCGCTCCGCGATGTTGGCCGGGCTGGCTCGTCTTTCCAGCTCTTCGAGCAGCGCGCTCAAGAAGCAGCCAACGTCGCCTAGAACCGCCAGGTCGAGCGGGCGGTTGAGACCGAAGATCTCTTCGTCGATGTCGACCTGGATCAAGCGTTGCTGCGAGGCGCGGCTCCAGTAGGGAGCTTTGCCCCACCAGTCAGTTTCGCCCACACGGCTGCCGAGCACCAGCACCAAGTCTGCTTGGTTGCGCACGCGTTGGTTGAGGTCGATGCACTGCATGGGTAGCGCCAGCGGCGAGCGCTCGGAGATTACTCCGCGCCCCGCCCAGCTGGTGCTAACCGGAGCCTGGAGGTACTCGGCCAGCCGCGCCAGCTCACGGGTAGCGCCGGCGTGGATGACGCCGCTGCCGGCGTGAATCATCGGATAGACGGCGCTGCTGAGAAGGTCGGCGGCCTGGCTCACCTGGGCAGGCGAGGGTGCGATGGGCTCGGTCATACGGTAGCGCTCGGGGGCGAGCACCTCAGCCGCGCTCTTGAACTTGCCGTTGATGATGTTCTCGGGGACATCGAAGTGTACGACTCCTGGTCGGCCCTTGAACGAAATGCGCAGCGCGCGATGCAACAGCTCGGGGATGCGCTCAAAAGATGGTGCCGAGCCGCTCCACTTGCTCATCGGTTTGGTCACAGCCACTTGGTTGAAGTACTGAAAGGTGCCGCCACGATCGGGGTAGGCGGTGCCGCTGCGCCGCGAGCTGGTGATCAACAGCACCCGGTTGCCCTCACCGTTTTCTACAGCCACCCCCGGCAGTACGTTGGCTACCCCCGGGCCGTTGCTGGCGATGCACACGCCGAGTCGTCCGCTGAGCCGCGCGTAGGCGCCGGCCATGTGTGCCGCGCTGGTCTCGTGGCGCGGAGTGACCAACTTGATGCCATGCTTGACGAGGCTGGAGTACAGCCCGAAGTAGCTGCCGTCGATGATGCCGAAGACTACCTCGACGCCTTCGGCTGCGAGCATCTGCGCGATCAGTTCTCCACCGCTCGTGCTTTTCATCTCTACTGCTCCCTTGGTTGAGGGTTCTGAGCCTGGCTCGGCGCCACCGAATCTAGTGGCGGCGCCACCGGCGCAATGGCAAAGTCTGCGGCTGATATACTCAGCTCTGTGCTGGCTTTGCGCGCGAGCGTATCGGCAGCTCGATCGACGAGGGTGGGGCTGGCTCCCCAGCCGATCAGCAGGGTACGCACCAAGCGTAGTGCGGCGACTGTGGTTGGTTCGCGCCTGGGGTCTAGATCCTCAAGCTTGCGTAGCTGCACCACGCCATGCAGCGCGGCCCACAACAGCATGGCGTTGGCCAGCGAGTCGTCGTTGGGTGCCTCGAGGCACAGCACCCCACTGCGCCCGGCTGCGACGATATCCTCAGCGATCTCGCCGAACATCGGCGTGCTAGCCTCGGCGACCCGCCGTGCGTTGGCATCGTCGATGAGACGGCGAGGGTCGCCCAGCGACAGCGAGAGCATGCCAAACTGAGAGGGGGCGTTGCGGGCCAGTCCTTCATAGAGCAGGGCTACGGCAACCAGCGGCATCAGTGCCGCCACAGCGCTGGCGGCCGGGTTGGCCGCGGCCCAGGCGGCGCAACGCTGGCGGCACGCGCTGTGCTTGGCGTGCAGGGTTACGATGATGCGGCACTGCAGTTCGGCGAGCAGCGCACCCTTGGAGGGGAAGTAGCGGTACAGAGCGCCGATGGCACAGTCCAATTCGGCTGCGATCTGCTGAAGAGTGAGGCCCTCGATGCCGTTCTCACCCGCCAGACGCATGGCAATATGCACAATTGCCTCGCTGCGGGCCTCGCGTCGGCGCTGGCGGCGATTTGGCGCGGCAGTTTGCCCAGCAAGTTCGTGAACCATGTTCACTTAATGAACCTAGTTCACGGGTGTGTCAACCGCCGCAGGTTCTGGTGCAAGGGGCGCAGGACCCGCCCCATACCCCCCCGCGCTCTTGACTAGCGGTTACTCGCTCGCGTAAAAGCTGGCCGCGACAAACAGGCCTCGAACCATCGCTGGACGTTGCTGTGGCTCGGAAAAGTGAACTCGACGAAATTCGCCATCGACAATACCGACGCGACGTTTAGATCGGCGATGCTAAAGTCCTCGCCAAGCAGGTAGGCGCGCTTCGAGAGTTCGTCGTCGATTACGGCGAGCGGGCGCTGCATGGACTCTTCGGCTGCTGCAATAGCCGCCGCGTCGCGCTCGGGCTCAGGCAAAAAGAGCTTGTTGGCAATCATGGTGATGAGGTGGGGCTCGAGCTCGGTCATCCCCCAGAAGCTCCACTGCAGCGTGCGCGCCTGGTCTTCAACGCTCTTGGGGTTGATGTCTGCGCCATACTTGCCCGCCAGGTATAGGTTGATTGCCATCGACTCGAACAGCGTCAGCTCACCATCAACCAAGGCTGGAATGCGTCCGTTGGGGTTTACCTCGAGGTACTCAGGGGCTTTCGATTCGTCGATGAAATGGGTGGGGATCTGTTCGTAGTCTACGCCGCACTCTTCTAGCGCCCATAGGCAGCGCATCGCACGCGAGACCGTTACTCCGTATAGCTTGATCATGCGCGCATGGTTATAGGGAATACCGTGCTGAAGCCAAGGCACCGTGGCAGTGGCGTGTCTCGGTGGCTATGGCGACACCTGGCAGTTCTGATAGGCTTCGCCCGCCGTTGGTGGCAACCCGCCGTAGGGGCAAAAATTTTGGCGGACGCAGTGAAGAGAGTGATTTGTTTATGTCGCGTGGGGGCGCG
>CAZPPZ010000162.1:0-7281 GCA_964588545.1 uncultured Myxococcales bacterium
AGAAGAGTCTCACGCGGGTGCGACAGAGAGCCGTGCGGTGAGCTAACCTCGACTACCACGCGGCCGGGTGCGAGCTGACTGCCAAGCTCGTCGGCTATACTCACGCCGCTCTCGCCGACACCGGCCACCGTTCCGACATCTGCGCCAACCGCCTCATGCCCGGGTAGCTCGAGCGCTCCGACCACACGCACCCGCGCGTCAGCATCAGCCAGGGCGACAATACGCCGGCCCATACGCCCGGCAGCGCCGGCGACGACTATTTCTACCACTGTATCCATTACTGCAGTATCCCTGCCTGGCGCAGCGCGTCCTCGAGCCCGGCCCGGTGTGGTGCGGTCATGGCGCTAAGCGGCATGCGCAGCTCGTCGCTGACTTTGCCGAGCATCGACATTGCCGTCTTGATCGGAATGGGGTTGGTCTCGACGAACAGCGCTTGTATCAACGGCAGCAGTTCATAGTGCACCGCACGGGCGCGGCCAAAGTCACCGGCGGCGGCGGCATCGACCAGTTCTTTGAAGCGCGACGGCAGCAGATTGGCGGTCACCGAGATTACCCCGGCGGCACCGACCGCCATCATCGGTAAGGTCAGACTGTCGTCTCCCGAGAGCACGCAAAAGTCGGTTCCTGCTAGCTGGACGATACGAGATACCTGATCGAGAGACCCCGAGGCTTCCTTGACGCCGACTATAAGTGGATGCTCGGCCATCTCGGCGATGGTCTCGGGTGCCATGTTGACGCCGGTACGGCCGGGGATGTTGTAGACGATCAGCGGCAGGTCGGCGCTGTCGGCGATGTAGCGGTAGTGGGCAACGTGCCCGGCCTGAGTGGGCTTGTTGTAGTAGGGGCTGATCAGCAAGGCCCCGTCGGCTCCCGCCCTCTTGGCAAAAGCCGTCAGCTCGGCAGCCTCGCGAGTGTTATTCGAACCGGTGCCGGCGATGACCTTGACGCTGCCCGCGGCTTCCTCGACGGTGATCGCGATCACCTGCTCGTGCTCGTGGTGATCCATGGTCGCCGACTCGCCGGTGCTACCACAGGGTACCAGACCATCGATGCCGGCTTCGATCTGCTCGCGAATCAGCCCCCTTAGCGCGCCTTCGTCGACTTGGCCGTCGCGAAACGGCGTTATAAGTGCGGTGTATGTTCCGTTAAACATCATTATCCCCTGACTCTATGCTGTTGTCGTCGAGCTCGACCAGCACCGTCGCGCTGAAAACTTCTACCGCCGGACCGGTCATACGTACGGTCTCGTCGTCGAACTCTATGTCTAGATCGCCACCGCGCAGCGAGACCGTGACGCGACGCTCGGCGCGTCCGCTGAGCGCCGCCGCTACAACTACCGCGCAGGCTCCGGTACCGCAGGCCATGGTCTCTCCCGAGCCGCGTTCCCATACGCGCAGAGTTAAGTGGGTGGGTGAATCCACACGCACGAACTCGGTGTTTATCCCTTCGGGAAAGAAGGCTAGCTCTTCGAAGCAGGGTCCGATCTTGGCAAGGTCGAGTCCGGCGGGGTCGGCATCGAAAGTCACGCAGTGCGGGTTTCCCATCGATACGCACGAGACCGTCCAGGTCTTGCCCGCGACTTCGAGGGGGTGATCGATCACGCGGCCCTCGGCTGCAACCGGGATCAAGCGGCCCTCGAGCACCGGGGCTCCCATGTCTACAACAACACGCTCGACCCGGCCTTCGCCGTTGCGGATGAGATCGAGGGTCTTTACGCCAGCATCGGTTTCTACGCTTACCGCGTTGCTTCCCGCTAGCCAGCGGTCGCCTACGTACTTACCCAGGCCGCGGATGCCGTTGCCGCACATCTGCGCCCGGCTGCCGTCGGCGTTGTACATCTCCATGCGAAAATCAGCGCTGTCCGAGCGGCAGACGAGGATCAGCCCGTCGGCACCGACTCCTTGGTGGCGGTCCGATACCAGGCGCGCTACTTGCGATGCTCGGGTAAGCTCGCGCTCGGTGCAATCGACGAACAGGTAATCGTTGGCGCAGCCGTGAAGCTTGGTAAATGTCAGCTCTGTGTTCATGAGGTCAGGGTGTCGGGAATGCTCTCGGCGGCGAGCAGTTCCTCGACGGTTTCCCGCCGTCGTATTACATCGAAGCGATCGCCGTCGACCAGCACTTCGGCAGCGCGTGGTCTGGTGTTGTAGTTAGACGACATCGCAAAACCGTAGGCTCCAGCGCTCATTACTGCTAGCAGTCCGCCGGGAGCCACCGACGGAACTTCACGGCCACGCGCCAGGAAGTCTCCGGTCTCGCAGATCGGGCCGACGATGTCGGCGGTTATACTTTCGCTGCCGTCTGCCACGGCTTCGATGCGATGGTAGGCGTCATAGAGCGCAGGGCGCGGCAGGTCGTTCATTCCCGCATCGACGATGATGAAATTCTTCTGGTGATTGCCTTTGTGGTAGAGCACCCGGCTGACCAGTATGCCGGCATTGCCGGTTATCGAGCGGCCCGGCTCGATGATTATCGTAAGATCACGGGCGCCTACTGCATCGACCAGCGCGCGCGCGTAGGCGTCGTGGGTGGGGGGCTGCTCCTGGTCATAAACGATGCCTAGACCACCACCCATGTCGAGGTGGCTGATCTCTATCCCGGCCTGGCTCAGCCTGTCGATCAGCTTCATCATGCGCTCAAGCGCTTCGACGAAGGGATCTATCGAGGTCAGCTGAGAACCGATGTGGCAATCAGCGCCGACGATCTCGATGCCCTCAAGGGTGTTGGCGCGGTCGTAGTCCTCGACGCCATGCTCTATTGCTATACCGAACTTGCTGGTTCTCAGCCCGGTAGAAATGTAGGGGTGGGTCTTGGCGTCGACGTCGGGGTTAATGCGTAGCGCCACCGGCGCGCGCGTGCCCATATCGCGGGCGATTGCATCGATGCGGTCGAGCTCGCCGCTCGACTCGACGTTGAACATGAGTATGCCCGCTTCGAGGGCCTGGCGGATTTCTGCCGGAGTCTTGCCTACACCGGAGAACACCGTGCGTGATGGATCACCACCTGCGCGGATTACGCGCGTGAGCTCCCCGCCCGAGACCACATCGAAGCCGCAGCCGTGGTTGGCCAGCGCGCGCAGTATGGCCAGGTTTGAGTTGGCCTTGACCGAGTAGCACAGCAGGTGCCTGTGGCCGCTAAAGCCCTGCTCGTAGGCGGCGTAGTGGCTGCGCAGTGCCGCCAGGCTATATACAAAGCAGGGTGTCCCCACTTCCTCGGCGATTCTCGCTAGTGCTACGTTCTCGGCGTGCAGCTCGCCGTCTTGTCGATTGAAGAAATCCATGGCTGTTCCTTACCCTAAAGCCGAGCGACTATAGTCGCTTAGGCGAGTGAAGGCGAGTTTCCCGGCTAGCAGCCGAGAAGCTGCCGCGCGGCTTCGAGCGTAGAGATCGAATCTATGCGTGTACCCTGCGCGGCGAAGAAGCCGCGCAACGGCCTGCCCGGGCCGATTTCGATGATACGCTCGGTGCAGGCCACCAGCGCTTCGATGTTGTCGAGCCAGCGCACCGTTGCGGTAATCTGTGCCAGCAGCTCCTCAGCAACCGAGCTGGCCGAGCCTTGGTGGAAACCGCCGCTATAGTTAGAGGTCACGCGTACGGCGTGCTCGGCCCGCCACGACTCGCGGGCCGCTTCGAGCCGTGGGGCAAAGCGCTGCGCAGCGGGCTGCATCAGCCGTGAGTGGAAGGGGGCCGAGACCCGCAGCGGGATACAGCGGGCACGACCGAAGCCGTCGATGTCGCGAACCATCTTGGCCACCGTCTTTAGCTCGGTGGCCGCACCACTGATGACGACCTGGTCGCCGCAGTTGATATTGGCAATATCTACCTGGTGGTCCACCATCGCTGCCACCAGTGCTGCTATGTCTAGGCCCGGCTGGATGATCGCGAGCATACCACCACTGCCGACTGACACGGCTTCCTGCATCAGCCGTCCGCGCTCTCGCACCAGCCGTGCTGCATCACCCACGCCGATTACACCGGCGGCTACCAGCGCTGTGTACTCTCCCAGGCTGTGGCCGCCGAAGTAGCGGGCCTCGAGATCGAAGTCGGCCTCGAGCGCCCTCAGCATGGCTATTTCTGCAGTAGCGATTGCAGGTTGAGCGTACTCGGTCAGCGCCAGTCGTGGGTCGTCGTTCCAGCACAGGGCTCCGACGTCGAGACCGAGTGCGTCCGAGGCCTCTTCGAATACCACGCGTGCTTTGGCTGAGGCCTCACAGAAATCCTTGGCCATACCGTTGCGCTGGGTTCCCTGTCCGGGAAACACCAGGCCGGTGGAGCCGTCGCTGCGCTCAATCGCTGTCGGCTGCTGTGACACTGAAGGGGAGGGTGCTCATACCGCGCTGACCATCGGCGGTAAACGCGCGTATACGATAGCTGGCTGCTTGGTTGTGGGGGTCGGTGTCGTGATGCGAGAAGGTCTTTTGCGGGCGAATGCGACGCGAGTCTTCTACCGCGACGGTGGCGATCAGCTCCCAGTCGTCACCACCGATGCGTCGCTCCACTTCGAAGCCCGCCAGGTCATAGAGCGACTGGCCATCGGCTGCGCTGCGCGGACGGGTCCAGTGAACGGTGATAGAGCCGTCGGCCTCGGCGCGGGCTAGCGAGCGCGGTGGTGCCGATGGCTCGGTTTCTTGTAGGGCCCGCGGCGGTTTACGTACCCCGCAGCCCGCGGTGGCCGCCAAGCCTGCTACTACCACCACGGCGACAGCGAGCAGTCTGCGAGCTCTCATCGGCTGAGCTTGCGCAGTCGCTTGCGTAGGTTGACGCCTGAGGTGCCACCGGCCGATCGCCTTCGCGCCACCGACTGAGCGGCGCTGAGCGTGGTCAGTACATCGGCCTCGAAACGCTTGGAGAAACGCCGGAGTTCGCCTAGATCGAGCTGGCTTGGGTCGGCGCCGCGATCAAGACAATCGATGACGATACGCCCGGTAATCTCGTGGGCCTGGCGAAATGCCATGCCTTTTGCCACCAGGTATTCAGCCAAGTCGGTCGCCAGTAAGAACCCATCGGCAGCAGCCTCGGCCATGGCTTTTTCGCTGAAGCGTAGCGAGCCGAGCATCGCAGCCAGGGTCGATAGTGCCGCTGTAGCCGTATCGACGCTGTCGAACAGCGGCTCTTTGTCCTCTTGCAAGTCGCTGTTGTAGGCCAAGGGTAGTCCCTTTATTACCGTCAGCACCGCCATCAGGTTGCCGTAGGTCCGCCCCGATTTTCCTCGCACCAGCTCGGCGATGTCGGGGTTCTTCTTCTGCGGCATCATCGAGCTACCGCTCGAGTAGGCGTCATGGAGACTTACAAAACCGAATTCGGCCGAGGCCCACATGGTGATCTCGCCTGCCAGCCGGCTGATATGCGCGAACAGTATGGCGATAGCCGCAAGCAGCTCGGCGACGAAGTCGCGGTCGGCGACCGCGTCCATGCTGTTGTCGGCCACGCGGGCAAAACCCAGCTCGCGGGCAACGAAGGCGCGGTCGATGGGCAGCGTGGTTCCGGCGATGGCTCCAGCGCCCAGCGGCAACACATCGACGCGGCGCAGGCAGTCGGCCAAGCGACCACGATCGCGTGCGAGCATGTCGTGGTAGGCGAGCAGGTGATGCCCGAGTAGTATCGGTTGGGCACGTTGAAGATGGGTGTAGCCGGGCAGGATCGAGTCTTGGTAGCGGACGCTCAGTTTTACCAGCGCGGCTTGCAGCCCCTCGAGGCCGGAATCGATCGCGGCGATGGCGTCTTTGCAGAACATCCTGACATCGGTAACCACCTGGTCGTTGCGACTGCGAGCAGCGTGGAGCTTGGCGCCGACCGCGCCGATCTTCTCGACCAGGCGCCGCTCGATCGCCATGTGGATGTCTTCGTCGGCGATCTCGGGGACGAACTTGTTGCTGTCGAGTTCCTTTTCCACCGCGTGCAGCCCACGGACGATACGATCACGGTCGCCACTACTGATGATGTTGCAGTGGGCGAGCATGAGCGTGTGGGCGACGCTGGTGCGAATATCGTAGGGGTAAAGACGGATGTCGAAGCCGATCGAGGCAGTAAACGCCTGCGCTCCACGCGCCGGTGGCCGTTTGAAGCGCCCGCCCCAACTCTTGTTGTTGCTCGAACTCATCGGTCGCTGTTCTCGACCAGGTGGCGGATCTTCAGCCTCAGCGAGTTGAGATTGATGAAACCGCTGGCATCGGCCTGGGAGTATACCTCGTCGGCCTCGAAGGTGGCCAACTCGGGCTGGTAGAGCGAGCGATCCGACTTACGCCCGACCACGCTCGCCCGGCCCTTGTAGAGCTTGATCCTCACGGTTCCCGATACTACCCGCTGCGACTCATCGATGGCTGCCTGTAGCATCTCACGTTCGGGGGCGAACCAGTAGCCGTAGTAGACCATCTCGGCGTAGCGCGGCATCAAGCTGTCGCGTAGGTGCATGACTTCACGGTCGAGCACCAACGACTCGAGCCCGCGGTGAGCACTGAGCAGTACGGTGCCACCCGGTGTCTCGTAGACGCCACGAGATTTCATGCCGACGTAACGATTTTCGACGATGTCGTCGCGGCCGACACCGTGACGGCCGGCTATCTCGTTGAGCGCCGCTAGCAACTCGAAGGGCGAGAGGGCTTTGCCGTTGAGTGCTACCGGGTCGCCACCCTTATAGTCGACCTCCAAGTACTCGGCTTGGTCGGGTGCAGCCTCGGGTGAGACCGAACGTGTGAACATGTCTTGCCGGGGCTCGACCCAGGGGTCTTCCAAATCGTAGCCTTCGTAGCTGGTGTGCAGCACGTTGGCGTCCATGCTGTAGCCACGTTTGGCGGTTCCGGGCACGGTAATGCCGTGCTTTTTCGCGAAAGCGTAGAGCTTGCTTCGCGAATCGAGGTCCCAGCTGCGCCAGGGCGCGACTATTTCTAAGTCGGGTGCCAGAGCCGCGAAGGCCAGTTCGAAGCGAACCTGATCGTTGCCCTTTCCGGTGGCGCCGTGGGCCACGGCATCGGCGCCGGTCTTGCGCGCGATATCGACCTGGCGCTTGGCTATCGCCGGTCGCGCGATCGAGGTGCCGAGCAGGTAGGTTCCTTCATAAATCGCGCCCGCGCGCATCATCGGGAAGACAAAATCAGCAACGAACTCCTCGCGAAGGTCTTCGATGAACACCTCGCTCGCGCCGGTCTCGCGTGCTCGCGCATCCACCGGGCTGAGTTCTTCACCCTGGCCGACGTCGGCAGCGTAGGCGACTACTTCGCAGTCATAAGTCTCGAGCAGCCACTTGAGGATCACCGAGGTGTCAAGGCCGCCGCTGTAGGCGAGG
>CAZPPZ010000163.1:0-7276 GCA_964588545.1 uncultured Myxococcales bacterium
GGCGTTGGTTCGATGCACCAAACAACTGCTTCCCCTCTTTGCACGTCGCCAACGTGTTGATGTTGATGCATTTCAACCGGCAGCTGCCCTATCGCCGTGCCAGTACCGCGTTTGCTCTTGCCGTGGTGGCTTCAACGGTACTAGTGAAGCAGCACTACGTGGTAGATGTGCTGGCAGGCGCGTGTGTCTACGTGGCCGGGCGGTGGTTTTTGACGCACCTCGACGTATGCGAGACCCCCACATGATCCATCGTGCCGAGCAGCGCCGCGCACCAGTACTGTGCAGTGGTGCTGTTATGCCAGCGCGAAGAAAAGCCCAGAATTCGCTTGCGGCGGTATTGACCGGTGTGATACGAGGAGTGCGTCTTTGAGTTGATTTGACACGGCGCTTGATGCGGAGGGCCTTGATGATAGCCTCTACCAGCCTCTACCAGCCTCTATAACTTCGCACCGTGTGGCCGCCGCTAGCCGTTGCGCCCACGCGCAACCCGGCCTTCTATCTCCAGTCATTGCGGTCGATAGCAGTAGCTAAGGAGCATCTTCGATGAATACGCAATCGTTGCTGCGTTGCTCGTCGCCTCGTGCCTTTGAGATGAGTATAGATGTATAGAACAACACGCGAGGTTGGTGAATTGAGGATCGCAACGGTCGTACCTTTCGTGGTCACCGCTTTGCTGATCGGGGTCGCTCCGAGGCCGAGTCATGCTCTGGTTTCTTCTGGTAAGGTGAGGGTTGTTGATCCCGTTGGCCAACCGACCGACGCTGCGTTCGATAGAAACGCACGTGTCATGGCGGTGGGTGGTGGCGTCTGGATAGCGGCCTGGGATACAGACAATACTCTTGGGGGCACGATCGGAGCAGATGAGGACATCCTATTTGCTCGCTCGACCGATGACGGAGCAACCTGGTCGACACCAGCTGCCCTAAACTCTAGGGCCGCCGTTGACGGCACGAGCGCTCGGGATCTCTTTGTCGACGTAGCCGCGGACATGTCCGGCGTCGTAATTGCCATATGGCAAAGCAGCGGCATAGGCGGTGCTGCGTATGCTCGCTCAATTGACGGCGGCCTGACCTGGAGCGCGGCGGCTCTTATAGGCATCGGGGGGTCAGAGCCCCGCATCGTTACGGATGGGGCCGGAGTCTGGCTAGCCGTGTGGTCAAGTACTGCGGATCTTGGCGGCACCATCGGTACCGACGATGATATTTTATACAGCCGTTCGGTCGACAACGGGCTTACCTGGTCGCCGGTAGCTGTTCTAAACTCAGACGCGGCAACCGACGGCATAAAAGATGACGTCCTGCCACAGATTGCGGGCGATGGCGCTGGCACTTGGGTGGCTACGTGGGGATCCGGCGCGAGAGTGGGCGTATCCTCTTCGTTTGATAATGGCCTAACGTGGACGCCTGTAGTGCTTGCCGACGTGACCGACCCTGACCGCGGAGGTTCCTCGCCGCGGCCTTCAATCGGCACCGATGGGGCAGGCAAATGGCTGTTGGTTTGGGATGGATTTGACCCCGGCGGTAGTAGTGGCACGGGTAGCGACGTAGATCTGTTCCTTGTGACCTCTAGCGATGACGGGCTTACCTGGTCTTCGCCGGTGCCCGTAGATCCTGATGCGGTGAACGATGATGATTTTGAACCAGAGTTTCTTCCGGCACTCGTCCGCGGTGAGGCCGGCGTCTGGTATGTAATCTCCGCGTCCAATACGAATTTTGGCGGGGTAAAGACAGACACGGATCTCATGATCAATCGCTCTGTCGATAACGGTGTGACCTGGACCTCAAAAGCGGTTCTAAACACAAATGCGAACAAGGATGTTCCAAAAGGGGTTTTTACCGATACTGAGCGCGAGCGTTCGGTGGCCTACGATGGTGTATCCAAATGGGTCGTCGTGTGGGAGTCTGCATTCCCTTATGATGGCAAGCTGGACGTGGATAACGACATCCTGTTTGCAACCTCCTCCGACGGCTGCCCTGCAACGCCAACCCCGACCTGCCGCGCCACCTTGGCGCCTAGAAAGTCTCGCGTGAAGATCAAAGACCATCCCAAAGGAAAAGACGCCCTGGATTGGAAGTGGAAAGGCGAGGCAACAAGCCTTGCTGATTTCAGCGATCCGGTAGCCGGTACCGACTACGTGCTATGCGTATACGACGATGTCGCTGGGGTTCCACGACTGACCGCCGAACAAGATATCCCAGGTGGCCAAACCTGCAAGAAGGGCGCGGCCTGCTGGACGGCCAAAGCTGGAGTCGGATTCGACTACAAGGACGCAGCGCTTGACCACGGGGGCGTAAAGAAAGCGCGCCTAGCTGCCGGAGCCGAGGGCAAAGCTAAACTATCGCTTAAGTCCAAAGGGCCTTTTGTCGCACCGCCCAGACTGCCGCTAGCCCAGAGCCCATCTGTTGTAGTGCAGCTCTATAACCTCGATACCGGGACGTGCTGGAGCGCCAGCTACTCGACTAGCGACCGCAACGAGCCCGAGCAGTTCAAGGCGAGCTCCGACTGAGGAATATCCGCTCGCGCAGGGTATCTGCGGGCGGTGCTGGCAGATTGTCGAGGGCGATGATGGTGAGCGTGACTTTGCGGGCCACCGCGTTGTCTCCTTGGTCGTCGCGCACTCGGGCGAGCATTGCGCGCGCGTGAGGGTAGCTTTGGATGGCCCGTGCCATCCACTCGGCGTCGGCCTCGAGACATTGCATGTAGCGTTGTGTGTCGCCGACGATGTACTCGCCGATAGCCAGCACAGCCTCGGCGCGGCGGCTAGCATCAGGGGATGCAAAGGCCGCTTCCATCAGCGACTTAGGCTCGGCGATGGTTGGTGCGAGGTGGCCTACGCTAAGCACGACCGCAGAGACGCAAAGGACGCGAAGCCGCTGCTGCGAGAGGAGCTCAGTGGACGCGCCGGGCTTGCGCTCAACGCTTAGTGAATCGACCATTGCCGTGCTCCAGACTTAGAGCCAAAACCGGTTCGCGTTAGGACTGATCCTGACGCGAACGGAGCATGCTTATCAGCCGTAGCGCAATCGCGCTACTACGCCAAGCTCGTCATTCGCCCGCGTAAGGCGCCGCGGGTCTCAACCGGTGATCGCAACAACCTCGTCTACGCCCTTACAGCGACTACAGGGGTTGCTGGAAGTAACAGCCAGCGTAGGCCCCTCACGCGCCTCTATGCCGGATCGAGAGCCAGGGCGCCCAAGCGCACTAGGCCTGCGGCTTCGCATCGCGCGACAAGCGCCAATCTCGCCGCTTGGTTCGCCCCCCCGTTCGCCAGTTATCTGCCCGGCGCCGCGCCTCGTTGGAAAGCTCCGTGTCCTCATGCTCCGTACGCCGACTGGCAACGACAGCAGCAAGGTCATCGAATATTAGATAGGTGCACGGAACCATTACCAGCGAGACAACTGTCGCAAACAACACCCCGAAGGCTAGTGACACCGCCATAGGAATTACGAACTGGGCTTGAAAACTACGTTCGAGCAACAGCGGCACCAGACCAACGAAAGTCGTGAGCGAGGTCAACAGAATCGGACGAAAGCGCGCGGCACCGGCTTCGCGCAACACCTCGACGATTTCGCTGTCACTGTCGCGCTGATGGTTGATGTAATCGACCAGAACCAGGCTATCGTTTACCACCACACCTACCAGCGCGACGATGCCGAACACCGACATGAAGCTCAGATTCATTCCCAAGATGACGTGCGCCCACAGCGCGCCAGCCACTCCAAAGGGAATCGCCGTCATGACGATCAGAGGCTGATGGTAGGAACGCAGAGGAACAGCCATCAGCGCATAGACGACGAACAGCGCCAGGACCATCCCCGACTTCAACGACCCCAGCATGTCGGAGCGCGCACGCTGCTGGCCCTCGAGCGAGTAGCGAAGCCCCGGGTAGTCGGTGCGTAGCTGATGAAGCAAGCTCAGCTTTAGATCGGCAACGATCTCGTACTCGTTGCCGCGTTTGGCATCGACATCGGCGGTAACGTGAACCACGCGCTGACGGTCAGCGCGCTCTATGGTTGCATAGCCGCGGCCGTACTCCACCGAAGCAACGGTCGAGAACGGGACCTCGGAGCCATCTGGGGTACGAATCCGCATGTTCCCCAAGTCAGCCAGCGAACGGCGGTACGCAGCCGGATAACGCACCATCACCCGAATGTCTTCACGCCCGCGTTGAACCCTCTGGGCCTCCTCTCCGTAAAAGGCCTGGCGAACCTGACGGGCTAGATCCGAGAGCGTCAAGCCCAGGGACTCGGCCTCGGGTTTGATCGCCAGCTGCAACTCTTGCTTTCCCGGGCGAAACGAATCGGCGACCTCGGTAACTCCCTCGTAGCGCGAGATTCCGGCCTCGAGCCGGGCAGCCGCATCGCGAAGGTCTTCAATACTGGTGCTAGACAGCTGGATATCAATCGCATCGCCTCCGCGCACCAACGTGCCGCTAAAGCTGAGCTCAATCGCATCGGCGATCGGACCGCTAAGCTCACGCCAGCGAGCCGCCATCTCGGTGCTCGAAAAGGCGCGCTGCTCGGCCGGTGCAAGCTGCAGGATAATCTGCCCTACATGAGAACCGAGATGGGCCCTTCTGGGGCCATGGCCCTGAGAGAAGGGCTGATCGGCAACCGCCACCAACATATGACGTACCGAACTCCCGCCCTGTGCAGCTTGGCCTTGGTCGTAGCCGTCACGCACAGAGATAGCCGCCGCTTCGAGCTGCGCCAGAGCTTCCTGGGTTATCGAGACCGGGGTACCCAGGGGCATGGTAAGGTTAGCGACGACAAAATCAGCCTCGGCATCGGGGAAAAAGCGCATGCGCAGGCGCCCGGTTCCAAGTAGCGCGGTGGTCACGGCGAGAAACACCAGCCCCGCTGCCGCTACGGTGTAGCGCCACTCGAGCGCCCACTCGAGGGCCGGCCGGTAGAGCTTATCGATCACTCGACGCAGCCCGCGACTGGCGGCATTTTGCAAGCGCTTCCACAGCCCAAACACGCCTCGTGGCGACGACCCGTCGACAACCACGTGCTTGAGGTGTGAGGGCAGAATGAGCTGAGACTCCACCAGAGAAAACAGCAGAGTCGGAATCACTATCAGCGGAAAGGTCTTCATGATGTTGCCGGTGATTCCCGGTATCACCAGCATCGGGAAAAACACGGCAACCGTGGTCAACACGCCGAAGATCACCGGAATCGTGACCTCCTGAGTTCCCTGCACGGCTGCGTCGAGCCCGCGAAGACCGGCTTCCTTCTTCTTGAAGACGTTCTCGCCGACGACAATGGCATCGTCAACGACGATGCCAAGAACCAGGATGAAGGAGAACAGCGACAGTATGTTGATCGACACACCGAGCGTAGGCATCAACCACACGGCGCCAAGAAACGACAGGGGGATTCCCACCGAAGTCCAAATCGCCAAACGAAACTGGAGGAAGATGGCCAGCGTCAAAAACACCAGCACCAAGCCCTGCAGACCGTTGCGACCGAGCATCTCGAGGCGATCGCGCAACACGCTGCTCTCGTCGTTCCACGCGGTCATCGAAATACCCGGGGGCAACGACGCCGCATGCGCCGCTACGTACTCCTTGGCCGCAGCCGATATCGCCAGCGCGCTCTGCTCCCCCACCCTGTAGACCGCAACGATCACCGCCGACTCACCGTCAAAACGCGCCTGTTGATCGCTGTCTTCGAAGCCGTCGACCACCGTGGCAACGTCGCGCACGTAGAGCCTGGTGCCATCGGCACGAGTCAGCAGCACTATGTCCTCGAACTCGGCTCCCTCGTAGGCCTGTCCCTGGGTTCGCAGCAGCACTTCGCCAGCGGTGGTCTTGACCGAACCGCCAGGCAGATCCAAGGAAGAACGGCGTACAGCCTCGGCAACATCGTCAAAGGTCAGCCCGTAGCTTCGCAGCGCCGATTCCGACACCTCGATGGAAATCTCATAGGGACGCGCATTAGTGAGTTCTACCTGGGTAATCTCTGGCAAGGCCGAGAGATCATCACGCAGCCGTTCACCGAGGTGTTTGAGCGCAGCTTCATCGGCGCCGACTCCATGAATAGCGATACTCAAGACATGATGGCGGGCAACCACTCGACGGATACTCGGTTCTTCAGCCTCCTCGGGAAAGGTATCGATCGCGTCTACAGCGGTCTTCACCTCGTCGAGCAGCTCGAGGATATCGCTGCCCGGAAGCGCCTCGATCAGCACCGTACCCGAATTCTCGGCTGCGGACGAGGTTATTTTTTCCACGCCTTCGATCGAGGCCACGCGATCCTCTATGCGTGAGGTGATCGACTTCTCGATTTCCTCGGGAGCCGCGCCCGGGTAGGGCACCGACACGGTAACAAAATCCAGTTCGAACTCGGGAAAGACCTCGCGACGCACGCGTGGGGCGGTGAGCAGACCGGCAATAATGATTACCGCCATCAGCAGATTGGCAGCCACGCTGTTCTCAGCGAACCATGAGATCACCCGTTTCATTCGCCAGTACTCTCCGCAGCCTCGGCGACACGAACCATCATACCGTCAACGACAGCATCAAGAGGCGACACACACACTCGTTCGCCGTCGCTAAGCCCTGAAGCAATTATCACCCGCTCACGCTCGGCCCTTACCACTTCTACGCGGCGGTAGCGCAAGCGGCTGTCGCCATCAATGATGGCGACGCGATCGGCACCACGCAGCGCGATCGAGGGCAAGACGAATGCGTGCTCGAGACGCCGCCCCATAATTCGGGCGTGCACGAACATGCCAACGGCAAGCGGTGGCTTGTCGGAAACACGAGCACGCCCATAGGGATCCTCAACCGAAGCCACCGCATGGATCATGCGGCTCTTGGCATCGACCTCGCCCTCGCTACGCACGATCCGCCCTTCCCACTGATACCTCTGGCCGGCGAACTCGGCTTCGAGGACGACACGAGCGCCAAGCCCCCCAGCTTTTTCCGCGCCCAGATCAAACGGGCGGTCGAGATAGGAAAGCTGATGATTGGCGATGGGCAGGCGGACCTCGGCAACATCGACCCCGTAGATCCGTGCAATCGCGCGGCCGCGCTCGACGAACTGGCCAACATCAACATGCTCCTCACGCACTCGTCCATCGAACTGCGCGCGCAGTAGCGTGCGCTCGAGATCGAGTCGCGCTCGATCGAGCGACGCCGACGCCGACGCCAAGCGTGCACGGGCCTCGGCTAGCTGCGGCTCGCGCACCACCACGGGGGGGGGGTCGCCGGCGCCCACGGCGCGCCCGCGTCACCGTGCCCCCCACCGCCGCGCCCTGCGCCACATGTGTT
>CAZPPZ010000164.1:0-7266 GCA_964588545.1 uncultured Myxococcales bacterium
CGCGAGTAGTAAGCACCCCCACCCAAACAGCGCGCGACCGCGCGCGCTTTTATCTGAGTGCATTATATACCAGTCCCAACCGGCTCCAGCCGCGCGGCTCGCCCTACATATTTCGGCCGATCGAACAGCAATCGTCAGCACTGGTCAAGCGCCTGTTAACCGTTATGCCCAACGCCATCGCATACATGTCTCTCGACGACGTCGACGACCGCGTTAGAGTCGTCGCCAAGATCAAGGTGCGGCGATGACCCGACGGCCGCCACCCATCATACGGCCGCTTCGTACGGTCCGCGGGCAACTGACGTTGCTAATTGGCCTGTTCGGTGCACTACCTCCACTGGTGATCATCGGTCTCGGTTTTGTGGCATTGCAGAAGCACGAACTTTCCGAAAACCGTGTCCATATGGCCGAACTGGGCCGCGAGTACTCCAAACGTATGGATAACCTGCTGAACACACGGCTCGAGGAAGTCGCGAACTTGCACAAGATTCTCGACAAGCGGGAACCGCCTGCCAAGCAGCTGCAAACCTTGTCGCGCGAGCTCAAGGAACACGCGGCGTTCGCGGCGTTCAGCCTTGTCACGGCTGACGGCCGCGTTCTCACCTCGACCAGACACGCGACCATCGGTGAGGTTTCGGCTTATGCCGCTTGTGCAACCAGGGCTATGGAATCCGGCGCGGCGATTGGCAGGCTAAGCGATGACGAGACCGAGGGAGGCCTGATCGTCCCCATCGCTGTACACGTCGACTACGATCACAGCGACACCGACTCCATACTAATAGGCACACTGTTGTGGAGTGACCTATTCAGCGTGATTCACGATGGCGCCGAAGCCGACCAAAGCGGTCGCATGGAGAGATTCGTGGTATTCGCCGATCGCGACGCCAGGGTAGTCGCGGCCCCGGCTCTGCTCCTCGATATACTCTCGCCGCTGCAAACGATCCCGGGACTACTCGGCGCTCAGCTCACACTCGAACAACTTCCCGAGGAAAAGATCCTCGAACTGGGGGGCGCAAATTATCGAGTTGTCAGCGAACAGCGGCCCAAGCGTGCTGGCCCAAGCGCCTGCAGTATCGAGAGCGAATGCCAAGACGATTTTTGGTCGGTGACCGCTGTCGTGTTCGAAGATGTCAACCTCGCTCTCGCCCCAGTCAGGTCGATGCTATTTCGCGTGATCGTTCTTGTCTGCCCAATGCTAGCGCTAGGGGCGGCAGCGGCGTGGTATTTCGCCAAGAGAATGACACGGCAGTTCGACCGACTGATGCTGGCGACTAGGGCCCTCGCCGACGGCCGCAGTGTCGGTACGCTCCCAGTCATCAGCAACAACGAGGTGGGTACTCTCACCAACCACTTCAATGAAATGTCAACGTCTCTGGCCGAGAGCCGCGCGATCCTCGAACAACACGCTTCCAACCTCGAAGAAACCAATCTCAAATTGCGCGAGCTCGACCAAACACGAACGCGACTCATGGCCAATGTTTCGCACGAAATGTGCACGCCGATCGCAGCAATGATAGCTGCGGCACGGATAATCCTGCGCCACCACCGCGACAAACCCGACTCTATACCGCGTTTCGGCAAGGTGATAGTCGAGGAGGGCACGCGGCTCTCGTCGTTGGTAAACGAAGCTCTCGAGCTGGCTGAGCTGCAATCGTCCGAGTCGAAATGGAACGACGAAACAGTAGGTGTAGCCCGGCTCATCCGCACTACGGTCGAGTCGATCAAGTCTGCTGCCGACGCCCGTGGCATCGTCCTCGATTACCAGCCCTCAGGCTCCCTGCCACGGTTAATCGCGGATCCCAAAAGGCTCCAACAAGTCATTGAACATCTGATCGACAACGCCGTAACCTTCACACCGAAGGGGGGCCGGGTTACGGTACGCAGCTCCCATACCAGTGGTCGCCTCGAGCTAGAGGTCGAAGACAACGGCATAGGCATCGCAGCCGACAAGCTAGATAAAATATTCCTCGCCTTCTACCAGGTGCAAGACGCCGACCCGCACAGGGATAAGCCCGTGGGCTCGGGCCTGGGGCTGGCCATCTGCCAAGATATCGTCGGCCGCTACGGCGGCGAAATTCAAGTAGACAGTACCCCCGGTCGTGGCAGTACCTTCCGCGTCAAGCTGCCCCTAGATACTGCCGACGGCGTCGATAACGATGATGCCACCGCTGCCGCGATGCAGCATCGCTAAGCCCAAGATTGGCCCAAGCGGCATTTACGCGGTCGCCCGCACAGCGTAGGCTCTCCCCATGAACTATTCTGCCTGGTTTCAGTGTGTCGAGGGCTGCCCCGGTCGATACTCCCTCGGCGAAGTCATATACCGATGCCCCGACTGTAGCGGCCTACTCGAAGTCCAGCACGACACCGAAGCCTTACGCAGCCGCAGCACCGGTGAGTGGCGCAACCTCTTCGATCGCCGCTACCTGAGAACCGGATGGCCCTACGGCAGCGGTGTCTGGGGTAAGAAGGAATGGGTCCAGCCCCACGTGGACGACGCCAACGTCGTATCGCTACTCGAAGGCGGCACCAACCTGTTTTGGGCCGAACGCTACGCGGCGACCATTGGATTAGAGGATCTGTGGATCAAGCAGTGCGGAACCAGCCACACTGGTTCGTTCAAAGACCTCGGCATGACCGTGCTGATCTCCAGCGTCAAGCAGATGATAAGCGAGGGCAAACCAATACGAGCGGTTGCCTGCGCGTCCACCGGCGACACTTCTGCCGCCTTGGCAGCCTACGGCGCGGCGGCCGGGGTACCGGTGATGGTGCTGTTGCCGGCTAACAAAATCAGCGCTGCCCAGTTGGTCCAACCTCTGGCCAACGGCGCCATCGTATGTAGCCTCGATACCGATTTTGATGGCTGCATGCGGGTGGTCAACCACCTCACCAAGGACCCCTCGATCTATCTGGCCAACTCGATGAACAGCCTGCGCATCGAAGGCCAAAAGACCATTTCAATCGAGATCCTCCAACAGTTCGACTGGGAGGTTCCCGACTGGGTGCTGATCCCCGGCGGAAACCTCGGCAACATAAGTGCCATAGCCAAGGGTTTCGATCAGGCTTCAGACCTCGGACTGATGCCACGCCGACCAAGACTGGTGTGTTGCCAGGCCGAGCGCGCCAACCCCCTGTATCTGGCCTACAGCAAGGCTCAAGCTGCTGGCACCCAATTGAGCCCCGAAGATTTTGCGCCACTGAGCGCCAAACGGACGCTGGCCTCGGCCATTCAAATAGGAGATCCGGTAAGTATCCGCCGGGCCGTGCGCGCGCTTAACCGTTTTGATGGTGTGGTCGAGCAGGCCAGCGAGTCCGAGCTTGCCGAGGCCGTAGCACGCGCCGATCGCACCGGGATGTTCAACTGTCCACACACCGGGGTCGCGCTGGCCTGTTTGGAGAAACTGTCAAACACCGGCGTAATCGGTCGCCGTGACAAAGTGGTCGTGATCTCTACCGCCCACGGCCTGAAATTCACCGAGTTCAAAGCTAATTATCATGAGAGTAAACTCGAGTTTCCGAGTCAGGCTCCGAATAGACCACTCGACATGGGCAGTGAACCCGAAGAGGTAGCCGATCAACTCCACCGCGTCCTCGACTCGCTTAAGAACTAAGCGGCGAGCGCAAGCTAGAAAACGTAGCCGTAACGCAGTCCCGCAGTATCTAGTCCCTCGTTGGTGCTGGCCAGCGAAGCATTAGAGATGTGGTCGAACATCACCGATAACCGCTGGTGTCGGCTGAGCGCATAGCCAAGCTCGATCGGCACACGGAAAAGCACCCGGGTGCCAAACTCTTTAACCCTAGATCTGTCGGTATCAAGAATACCGTCGTGCACCGCCAGATCGAGGCCAAGAGTGAGAAATCCGCCAAAACCCGCCTGCCACTCCCAGAGAAATCCCGCGTAGAGCTTGCTCGTCTCTCCCGAAGTATTGACGCTAAGACCAAGATTAGGGTGAAGATACCCCCTGAGCAGAGCGAAACCTTCACGCATGAACACCAGTTCGGCATTGAGGTCTACGCCGTCGGTCTCCAGCCGCTTCCCGCTCCAAACAGCTACATCGTGCGCGAGGACACCGACGCGCAAATCGTGAAGCCAAGCGAGCCCACCATTCGTCGCTGCCTCATCAGTGCTGGCCGCGGCGTCGACGTCGGGCTCAACGGCTAATGCGGCGCGAGGTAGCGCAATCAGCGCGGCCACCAAGACCGCGGCCACGGCCAACCGCACGCCCACTCGAGCCAGCCAACGCCTGCACAACACTCGCAATGCTACATACATAGAACGCCTCCACAAAACACTAGCCTTACTATGACGCTGGAGACGACTAGCCAAGCGCGGCTGTTGACAACCATGCCGCGAGCAAGCAGGCCCAGAGATACTATGGTGAACAGCGGTGGGCATAGCAGCTCCGCTCTGCGATATTGCGTAAATGGCTATCATCGTCGGCAATATCACGGAGAAGGACGACTACCCCCACCAGCTTGGCCCCGAGCCAAATTTCAACGAGAGCATGTACTTCAACTTCTTCGACCGAAAGCGCCGCGTTGGCGGGTTCGTGCGGCTCGGCAACCGTGCCAACGAGGGCCGCGCCGAGATGACAACAACCGTCTTTCTTGCCGACGGCCGCGTGCTCTTCAATTTTGATCGTCCACGCATCGACAACAACGACAGCTTCGATGCCGGCGGCATGCGCTTTGAAGTGTTGGAGCCGCTCGAGCGACTGCGAACTTCTTACCTAGGAACAGCCGTAGAGCTTAGTGAACCGCGGCAGATGGCTGATCCTCGCAAGGCCTTTGCGCAAAACCCGAGACGCCACCTGGCCATCGATCTCGAACACCGTGGGGTCGGCCCGATTTACGGAAACATATCCGACCCAAGCGAGCGTGACCGAGCCCCTGAAGAACAGTTCGCCAAGGCTCATTACGAGCAGCACATGCAGGTGTCGGGAACGATAGCCATCGACGGCGAAGAAGTCGCCGTCGATGGCTATGGACTGCGCGATCACTCCTGGGGGCCGCGCTACTGGCAGGCTCTGCGCAGCTACGAATGGCTGACCATGAACTTCGGCGACGACTTTGGCGCGATGGTCAGTATCATTCGTCGCGGCAACGACGACACTCGTATCGGCGGTGTCGTCGTGCGCGGCGACCAAGCCGACTTCGTTGAGGCAGCCTCGATAGATGCCGACTACGAGGCCAACGGACTCTACCACACCGGCCTATCGGTAAAGCTGCGCACCAAAGGGGGTGAGAAACTCGAAATCCGCGGTAGCGTCAAGAGCTTCATCCCGCTGCGCAACCGCCGCGAGAGAATGACCACTCATGTTGGTGAAGGAATGACCGAATGGCGCTGTGGCGACCGCAGCGGGTATGGTCTATCGGAGTTCCTGCGCCAAGTCTGAAACCACTCCACCCAAGTCGAAGCAGTGATCAGCCGCCGGGACTGAGCAGCACTTTCATGACGCCGTCCTCGCGTGCATCGAAAACACGGTAGGCCTCGGCGCCTTGTGCCAGCGTCATACGATGAGTAATGACTCGTTCGGGACGGATGCGGCCGGCCTGTACCAGCGGGACCAGTTCAGGCCAGAATGACTGGATCGGGCACAAGCCTATACGAAAAGTCAGCGATCGTACCATCGCCAGCGCCATCGGAAACTGGAACTTCATATTCTGACTGACGCCGACTACCGAGACCACGCCTCCGATTCGTGCCAACGACAAGGCCAACTTGATAGTGGCATCGCCTCCGACTGCTTCTATGACAGCATCCACGCCGCTGCCCTTAGTCTGCTGGTAGATGAGGGCACGCGCCTCTTCTGCCAAGACCGCCTCGGCGCCGAGCCCACGCGCAGCCTCGAGACGCTCGGGAACAAGATCAATCGCAAATACCCTGGCTGCTCCCAGCACCAGCGCGCATTCGACAGCCAACAGGCCCACCGGCCCGAGACCCACAACGGCAACGCTCTGACCCGGAGTAATGTCGGCACGCTTAGCACCAAAATACGCGGTTGGCAGATTGTCGGTAAGCATGATGGCCTGGTCGAGACTAATTCCTGGCGGGATGGCCAAGAGTGTCGAGTCGGCTGCGGGCACCATGAGTGACTCGGCCTGGGCACCCTCGAGATCGTGGCTTAGGCCGAAGCAACGCCCTGGAGCGGTCTCACATAGATCGACCCGGCCAGACAGACAGCGCGGGCAGTAGCCACAGCCCACCGCCCCCGATACCACTACACGGTCGCCGGGCGCGAAGCGGCGAACCGCCGAGCCCACTTCTAGGACTTCGCCGACGGCCTCGTGGCCAACACAGTAACCGGTATCGCTGGTGAATCCTTGCCCGTGGTAGATGTGAAGATCGCTGCCGCAGATCCCACAGGCCTCGACCCTTACAACCGCGCTGGACGGACCGTCCAGGCGCGGGTCGGCAAAGCTTTCATAGCGAATGTCGCGAGGGCCGTGGTAGAGAAGTGCTTGCATCGTCGCCGCCGACTAGCGGTGTATGCGAGCTTGCCGCTCTAGGCAATCGCAACTAGCGAGTTAGGCCGCTCTTTCTTGCTCACGATCGCGGCTCGACAGTATCAGTTCGCGCGTTGCCTCCGGCTCCATGTTCAAGGCTTCGCAGATGTTATTGAATGAAAACGGCGAGTTCCATTCATCCAGCCGGATCCAGAATTCGGCCTGACGGGCCAGGATGTCCGGGTTCTGCCGTGGTCGCTTGAGCGTCTTGCGATAGCAAGCCACCGCGTCTTCGAGAATGGCCAGCATCATCTGCCGCTCGGGAGTCCAATCAACCGAATCATCATCGAAACAAGGATCGCCCTCAGCCACACTATAGCCGCCAGCCCTGCGTATACGCTGTTCGTCGTTGTCGTTAGCCGTGTCTTCTAGGTTTACGTAGCCCAGCTCTTCGCTCTTCATCGTCTCACCCTCCTCAGTGTCGTCCCCAACGGGTACGAGCTGGAACAAAGCAAACGCTTTGCCAGCCGGACGATTCAAGTTAACTCGTTTGTTTTCAGCGACTTAGAGGCACGCGCCGCAACGCCACGGTACGTTTGTGGACCGCTGCGGCACTGCTTTGAACGGGCATCGCTGCGCTTAGGCCGCGCTCAGATGACCAGCCCCAGGCTCGCTCGGCTGTCTTGGACGGAGGTATCATGAGCAAACTAACGATTGCGCACTGACCCGATTACCGGCATGTCCGGAGCAGCGCCTAGGAATGTATAGATGTCGGATGAGTCACCCAAATACGCTCTGAGCGGGCTGTTCGGCCAGGACCGC
>CAZPPZ010000165.1:0-7183 GCA_964588545.1 uncultured Myxococcales bacterium
TCGGCGCATGTAGAGATGTGCGTCGTTCTGCGCGAAGTCGGTTTTGCCGACGACTATTTCTGCTACGAGGCGCGACCGCGCCAATATCGTTGCCCGGTGCGGCCTGGCGACGACTCTAGTCCACAGCTGGCTGCGCAGAGCGCATGAGTTTCGGCCAAAGTCCGCGCCGTTGGCACGAGCCTGGCTACTGCTGTCGGTGGCGCTGACCAAGCTTTGCCGAGTCTCTAGGCTCTCTAAGCTGCGGCCGCGCTTGTTGTCACATCGCACAACCAAACTGATCTGATGGAGGCAAACATCATGATGTCGACTAGCCCCAATATTCCCAACCCCAAAGCGGCCAAGCTAGTGCTGGCCTATTTGGGAGCATTCGCTCTTTGCTTTGGCCTTGCGGCTTCAGCGGGGGCTTCACCCGACAGCGCCGATCCGGGGGTAATCAGCCTTAGCTCCAGCGTCGCTCCAGCCTGTGATCCTCCCGGCCTGCGCTTCGAGGTCGAGGTGTGCAACAACGGCATGCGCACTCTCGAGGAGATCGAACTCGAGGAGAAGCTACCAAAAGGCATGGTCTTGGTTGCTGGCAGCATGGTGGGTGCGGGCCCCTGTCTCGAGGATGCTCCTGAGGCCGCCGCCTGTCCCTGTGAGGGGGGAGTTACCTATCTCAAACTTCGCTACGTCGGTGAGGCTTGCGCCGAGGTGAGCGTGACCGATGACAAGACGACGATTTTTGGGCCGACGCAACTCTGCGCCGACTCTCCGTCGTTTGAACTTAGCGGTACGCGCAACGACGGCCGGTTCCAGAAGAACAACCTGATCTTTTCTGCCGACGGCGTGGACACGGTGATCCACGAGTCTTGTTCCAAACCGATCGGCGTGGGTTCGGTATTTGGCCCCTTCGAGGTCGAGGGCATGTCTTCGCGCAACGGTGGAACCTTTGATGTCGTATGCACGCCGCCGCCACCGAGTTGTCCTTGCGAGGGTGGGGTGACGATGCTGCAGCTACAGTTTAATGGTGACGACGGCACGGCGGTAAGCGTGGTCGACAACGGTGCTACTATCTATACTAACGTCCTCAATGGGGGCGAGGTGTTCGAGTTGATCGGCTCACGCGCCGACGGTCGCTTCGATAAGAACAATCTGATCTTGAATGCTGGCGACCAGGATACGACCATACACGTATCGTGTTCCCAGCCGATTGGTATCGGCACGGTGTTCGGCCCGTTTAGTGTGCTGGCCTTTTCCTCGCGCGTCGGTGGGGCCTTTGCTGCTGTTTGTGATGGCAGTGAGCAGGCGGGTGGTCGTGGCAATGACCACCACGACAGTGAGGAGGTCGAGGTCTGCCTGGATGCTGCCATTACGCCAGGCGCGTGTGCGTTGGTCAGCTACGTTGCTACTTTCGATGACAGTCGCTGCGGCGAAGTAGAAGTAGAAGCGAAGACCGCCGACGGCGCTGCTACTGGAAAGACTGTCGAGACCGAGGCCGAGGCTGATCTGTGCATCGGCCAGGCGCTAAACGACGCGCTTATCGTGGCGTGTCAGGACTGCCCGGGTTCTACAAACCTGGCTTCGCTATGCGGGCTAGAGGTTGGCGTGTGTCCCGCACCCGAGCAGTTCCAGTGTCTGCTCAACATTGATGACCAGCTGTGGCTGGAGTGGTCGATATACGACAGCGAGTGCTACGATCCAGCCTGCTCATGCATCATCGGCGGCTAGCCCGCCAATGCGAGGAACAGCGTGCCCGCTTATTGTGGGGGCGCTGTTTCTCGCAGCCCTGTCATTCCAAGTGCAGCTCGAAACGGGTGTTCTCGGTTACGCTGATTCCTCCGTCGGTCGCAGCTCCCGCGTAGCTACGCGTGAGCAGGCCGCCGTCGGGACTGCCCTGCCAGTCATCCAAGCTCCAGCCTTGCGATCCCGGATTCCCATGGCGAATCCCCCAGCCGGTGAACCAAAAACGCGTGACGCCGCGCACCGACTTATCGTCGTCGGGACACTTAAACAGCATGTTTTCTCCCGGGTTTCCCGGGAAGAAGTCGACTGTCAATAATCCATCGGCGATCGAGAGCGGGATGGTGATGTGATTGGCGTCGCCGAAGTAACCGGTGACGTGCGCGCAGCCCAGCGAATCGACTACTCTGTAACTGTCGTAGACACTACGGCCAGACTTCTGGTAGTGCAGTACGCCGGAGTCGCCAGCAGGCGGCTTCAAGTGTATCTGAGTAGAGACGGTGGAGTAGTGATGCTGCCCGGTATCAAAATCCACTTGGATGTCCGAATCCATGGTGAACAGCAGCTTTGGCGCCTTGTAGTATTGAACCTGCAAGATCCGGTTGTCGCGCCCACCCTCACTGTTGGTGAGAGGTCGCAGCACTATCCCAAAAGACTTCCACTTGGGCATCAAGTCGGTGGCTTGGACCCAGACGTTACCGGTGCCGGTGTCTTGAAGCCGGAATGCTCGCAGCTGCTTGGGGACCAGCTCGTCGACGGCTTGATAGGTGGCGTGGGCGACCCCGCTGGCGTTGGTGGAGGCATCTTGGTCGATCAGCCCGCCGTGCTCGGGAAGATCGCCGTCAAGCGACCACTCCAGCGGCTTGCTCGCCGGTCCTTTGGGTGGCAGATCGCAGCTACCGAGGAACAGGGCGATCTGTTTGGGCAGGCTGTCGAGGTCTTGGTTGAAGTCAAAGACCAGGCTTGCCGTCACCGTGCTGCGGTAAGTGGTGTTTTGGTCGGGGCGCCGCCGTGTAATCGTCGAAGGGTCGAGGGTCACCGTCATCTTGTAGCTGTACAACACCACCGAGGCACAGATTGCTGCAGGCGGCGTTTGGGTCCAACCCAGGGGAAAGTCGAGCAGCTTGCCGAGCTTGCCGGTGAGCTGTCCACGAATAACCTTGGGAATGAGCGGGGACAGGGTAGGCAGCAGGCTACCAATTCCGGAAGCGTGGATACCACCACCGTGCACACGCCGGTGCGCGCGCATTGCCGGGGTCGTCGCCGCTGACGACTGTGCCGGTGTGTAGTAGATGCTGTAGAGCATCAGTGAAGCCTGGAGCGGATCGAGCAGGCGGTCTCCCCATACCGGGTCGCGGTTGGTCGCGCGGCGCCGGGCTCGCTCGCGGCCTAGCGCGATGACCAGTGCCGGCAATACCTCCTCCGCGTTGTAAGACTGGGCCTCGGCAAGCGGTGCCAGCTGAGTGGCCAGCGACTCGGCCGTCAGTGGCGCCGAAGATCCGGCGTTGCCCAAGCCTTGGCGCGCCAGCTCGGCGACCATGGAGTCGACGGGTAGCATGATCTGAGCGTTCATGGCGATGCCGATGGTACTCGCTTGAAAAGCGAGTAGTGCGGGCTGGTTGCTATCCAGCGCTGCTTGGAGGCCGGCGCCGTCATCGTCGGAGACCGTAGCTACGGAAAATGCCTCGAAGATCTGCGAAACCTCGTCTCCGCTCAGCGCCTGCCCGCCATCGACACGGTCATAGATGGCCTCGGCAAGCGCGCGTAGATCTCCGCGACGCACGCCGGTGTCTGCGCAGACCTCGCACTCTAGTGTGAGTAACTGCCCAACGGCGATCTTCAGCTGCAGGAGTGCGTCGGTGGCCGTCACCGAACCCGATCCGTTGGTGTCGCACACGCAAGCATCGCAGCTGCTGGCACCAACCACTGCGCGCAGCACGTACAGGGCATCCGAGGCCGCCAACCGGTAATCGGCAGTAGGGTCACCACAGGCCTGCAAGGCTGCCAGTGTGGTTGTGGTCGAGGTCGAGGTGGTTGTGATAGTGCTGGTTGAGGAACTGGTGCTGGTGGTTTCTGGTCGTGTCGGAGGCGGGAAGGTGCTGGTGGGACCGCCCGAAGTGACGGTTGTCGACGTCGAACTGCTAGGCGTCGGGAGCGTTACGCCTGGGGGTAGCGTTATCCCTGGGGGTAGCGTTATTCCCGGCGGCAGGGTTACACCCGGTGGTAGGGTAAATCCTACATCGGCGCTGACGCTACTGGTGACGCCAAGCGCCTGGCTGGTGCTGCTCGTTACCTGACCGCGTGGTCCACGGGCCAATTGATGCCTGCTACCGGCACCCGCATTGGCAGAAAGCGCGAGCGTTATTACGGTCGAATAGCATATCGACCGCGCGATCAATCCTAGAACCGGCTGGTTAGCTATGGACTTCACGGGAAGTCTCCTTGTTGCGACAGTTCATGCCCCCGCAGATGGGGCGGGAGCTTACTATGCGACGTGACCGACTATAGCTGCATGAGGATACTAGGACTAGTCTCGCGTTTTGATCCGAGCTGTCGTCGAAGTAGTCTTGGTGCCCAATCAATCCAGCAAGGAGTCTGACCGATGATCGAGTGGAGCAAGTCGCAGTTGATGATGCAGGACGCCGTGCGTCGTTTTGTCCAGGCGGAGGTAGTCCCCAACCTCGAAGAGATAGAGCACGGCGACGCGCCTCCCTACGACATCATGCGCAAGCTCTTCAAGACCTTTGGTATGGACGAGGTCGCGCGTCAGCGTTTCGACAAGCAGATTGCTCGGGAGACCTCCGGCGAGGCGCAAAGTGGTGCTCCGGCCGAGGGAACGGATCGCGGCGACGCCGTGGCCATGCAGATGATCCCGATCATCGAACTGTGTCACTACTGTCCGGGAATGGTTACGGCCATGGGTGTGAGTATGGGACTTACCGCCGCGGCCATCATGTCGAAAGGGACGATCGAGCAGAAGCAGCGCTGGGGCAAGGATCTGTTGACGCTTGATAAGATAGGTGCTTGGGCGATCACCGAGCCCGGCTCTGGATCCGACGCTTTCGGCGGGATGAAGTCCACCGCCAAACTCGACGGCGACGAGTACGTGATAAACGGCAGTAAGACCTTTATCACCAATGGTCCTCACGCTGACGTCATCGTCTTCATATGTAGGCTCGATGATGGCAGCGAGCCAAGCGAGCGACCGATCGTCACCTTCGTTCTCGAACGCGGCATGCCCGGGCTGACGCAGAGCAAGCCGATGCGCAAGATGGGGCTGCACTCTTCGCCTACCGGTGAGCTCTTCCTCGAGGATGTGCGGGTTGGCAAGGAGCATCTGCTTGGTGGCCAGGTCGGCCGTGGCGGTGGTTCTGGCGCCAAGGACACTTTCGGGACCGAACGTACTGGGGTGGCAGCGATGGCCCTGGGTATCGTCGAGCAGTGTCTGGCGCTGTCGGTTGAATACGCCAAGACGCGCGTGCAGTTTGGGCGACCCATCGGCGAGTTCCAGCTCATTCAGCTCAAGCTGGCCAAGATGGAAGTGGCGCGTATGAACATTCAGAACCTGGTCTTTCGTCAAATCGAAATGGCTTCACTCGGTAAGCGTCCGAGCTTTGCCGAGGCCTCAGCGATGAAGCTCTACTCCGCGCAAAGCGCCATGGAGGTGGCGCTGGAGGCGGTGCAGCTGTTTGGTGGCAATGGCTACATGGCCGAGTTCCAAGTAGAGCAGCTCTGCCGCGACGCCAAGGTCTTGCAGATCTACGCGGGTACCGACGAGATTCAGATCTCGCAGATAGCCCGCGATCTACTCCAGACCCACTAGGGTGCCTCAGCTTTGCACGACAGCTTGCCGGTCTTGAGTTTGCAGTTGCTGGAAGTCTGCATGAAACAGCGGCTGCCGATCGCCAGTCCGGCAACTCCCTGCGCGGCGTCGGGCGAAGCACTGAGGTCGGTCTTCTTTGCCTGGAACGATAACTGGATGATGTTCTTTTTCTCGTTAATCTTGATCTGCGCTTTTGCCAGGGCGCCATTGACGCCGTTCTTATCTTTATAGGTGAACTTCAGGTCTGCCTTGTTCTTCCAAAGCGCTCGAGAAAGCGGGATGTCAGCATCGAAGATCGGTGTATCGTCGGCAATCAGCGCACGGAACGGATCTAGATCCGGCCTGAGACGAATTCTTCGGCATCGTCCCACACCGTTTAGACAATCACTGTCACTGGTGCAGGCGGTGCTGTAGTCGCCGCCGATGCAAACCTTGAGCGGTACTTCCCACTTTGCCTTAACCTTGTCCTTTCCAGGCTTGGTCGAGTTGTTGATCGACATCTTCTTGAGCGTGCCGGGGATGCACAGACGATTCTGTGGTGCTACGTCGGCACCGTCATTAACCGTATCGTCATCGGTGTCGGCATCGGTGGGGTCGCTGCCCCAGCGATACTCGATCGCCAGTGTTGCACCGTCGGCGTCGGTGTCGGAGCTGCCGTCGTTAGAAAGATCGCCGTAGTGCCATCGCTCGAAGGCATCGAGGATCCCATCATCGTCGGTGTCGCCATCCTCGTCCACGCCGAACGTGACGTCGCTGCACACGCTGAGCATCGGCACGTATCGCCAGTCGCGCCATATCGGCTGCAGGCTCATGGTATGCATGTCTTGTTTGACCGAGTTGCCGGTAAACCCGGCCGCACCGCCTGCGATAAATGCGCTTTGGCCCAGAGGGTAGATGAACTCTCCCTTTATACTGGCCGCCACCTCAACGATCTGCTCCCAGGTTCCGCGCTCACCCCTTGGGGTGGGATCAAACTCGATCGGAGTAGCGCAGTCCGCCTGGCACGGTAGATCAGCGAGTGGATGGTCGTAGGTCTCCATGCGCCTGTTCTTCGTGCCGATGGTGGGATTGGCTGCAATATAGTTGCAGAAGCTATCGCGCACCACCTGCTTCCAGTCGGCGCCGTTGAAGTAATCACCGGTGTAGACATTGGCGTAGGCGTTGGCAACATCGCCCGCGGCGTCGTCAATGGCATGTAAGACCCAAGCCACGGCGCGCTTTCCGGTTCGCAGAGATACGCCGCTACCAGAAAACTCATCGGAGTATATTTCCTGGGCGAGCACCGTCGACCAGTTCTTTAGGTAGTCTGGGGCGCGAGACATGGCGGCAGTCGCCACATCTACGCCAGCCGGAGCTACGACCTTGGGATTCACGAATTCGCGTCCTCGTTCGGGGAAAGCATTGTGTGCGACCAGAGCGTCATACACTGTCATATCGGGGCAGTCTCCATAGACGGCAATCGCCTCGGCGACCCGCGGTAGCAGATAACGTCCAACTGCGCCTGGCTGGACCGTCCCCGCGAGCAGCTCGTTGATCGCGCGCTGGTCTGCGCGGTCGCGTGATGTGTCGAGCGAGAGGTTCTCGAGGATAAAGTCGAGCCATACATTGCGCCCGGCGCCGTGGAAGAGGATTTGGTCGGTG
>CAZPPZ010000166.1:0-7132 GCA_964588545.1 uncultured Myxococcales bacterium
GCTCGTGCGAACCATCACCACCGTTGATCACCGGCACGCTCGCATACCGAGCAGCCACACGGGCTGCACCGTCCTCGCGATGATGCACGGCGCGGGCGGTGTGCGGCTGTCCTACCCCACACGCCGCCTTTTTTAAAAGAACCCGCCCCCCCGGGGCGAGCCTAGCTTGGATCGGCGAGGCGTCGATAAGCGCCACGGTAGTAGAGCAGCGGTGGCCTCTCGCTGAGAATCTCGCCGGCGACAACCCGGCCAAGGAAGATGCTGTGGTCTCCGCCCTCGAGTACCTCGGCGAGTTCGCACTCTAGAGTCGCGATCGAGCCCTCGATCAGCGCCACACCACTCGCTCCCTCGCGATAGGCAACACCACACAGAGATCCCTCCTCGGGATCGCTACTCTTGGCGAACAAATTGGAGATATCCTCCTGGTCTTGGCCCAGAATGCTAACGCCGAAACCGCCGCTGTTTTTCATCTGCTCACAGGCAGTCGCCCCCTTATCGACACAGACCAACAACAGCAAGGGGTCTAGCGAAACCGAAGTAACAGCGTTGGCGGTTAGCCCATGGAGCCGGCCGTCAACAACCGTCGTAACGACGGTCACGCCGCTAGCAAAGATGCCTATGACCTCTCGATAACTGGCCGCGTCGATGGTCACCCGGCAAACCCCTGTCGTGGTCCGGAAAGAAATGGTGCGAAAGGGGGGACTTGAACCCCCACAGCCTTGCGGCCACAGGAACCTGAATCCTGCGCGTCTGCCAATTCCGCCACTTTCGCTTAGTCGCTACTGCTCTACAAGCAGCCTCTGCCACGAACCGTCAACGTCTAGCCAACGCTCGCGGAGGCGGATTCTACCGCATCGCACTCCGTCCGCAAGCCACCGCCACTTCGACCACGCCCGCCGGCGGTCGCGAGGATGCTCGAGCGCAGGCGCATGAGCTCTCCGAGCATGCGCACCACCACCCGCGGCAACAGCCCAGTGGCAGAGCCGCGAGCGCGTGGAAAATGGTTCACCCCAACCTCGATAAAGGTGGCCCCGGCCAAACGCGCACGGGTGAGAAGCTCGGCGCTGATCAAGGCACCATCGGCCAACAGTTCCATCTCCTCGACAACATCGCGGGCTATGAGCTTAAAACCACAGTTGACATCACGAAAATGGCCGCCGAAGGCCCAGCGCACCAGGACCCGGCTGTATACCCAACCGGCGACCCGACGTGGGCGCGAATCCTTGCGCGGATTGCGAAACCCCAGCACCAAGTCGGCATCGTGACGCCGATCCCAGACCGCGGGAAGGTCCTCGATGCGAAACTGGCCGTCGCCATCACTCACCAGAATATGTTTGCCCAGCGAAGCCGCGATACCACTGCGCACAGCCGCCCCATAGCCAAGGTTGCGCGGATGGCGCACTATGCGCAGGTGCGGGTGACTAAGACAGAGCCCGGCGAGAACTTCGGCTGTCGCATCGACACTTCCATCGTCGACGACATTGATCTCGTAACTGATGCCCCGGCCTTCGAGATATCCCGACGCCAGTTCAACGACGCGGCCAATATTGCCCTCTTCATTGTACGCAGGCACCACCAGACTTAGTGCCACCGCCCTAGCCGAAACATCCACACCCGTTGTCATCCGTCCCCCAACTCCCTAGAATCAAAAGGTAATGCCTCGCTCCCCCAAGACTTACGTGCCCAGACAGTCGCGGCGGACCTCTGTGTGGACGGCACTGGTGTTGATGACCTCGCTGACTGCGGGCTTTGTGATCATTGCCCTGTTCATGGCCGGCAACCACGCTTGGACCGACGCGCTAACCGCGGCACTGCCGGTTCCCGGCCCAGCCACTAGTTTGGCTGCCGACCCCGGACTGTCATCACAGATACGCATAACTAGAAGCCGTGCATGGTATACCACGCTGGCCGACCAGACACCTACGCTTGTCGCGCAGGCGACGGTCGTCAACGACGCGCTGTTGCCGGTTAGCAACATCCTCGTCGAAGGCCAAGCCTACCGCGATGGCAAAGCAGTTCGTAGCGCACTCGGCGTTTGCGGACGGCCGATTTCCAACCGTTTGATCCGGCGACTTCCGCGCGACGAACTCCGGGCTCTGCAGCGCTTGCAGCCGCCAACACCAACGGCGATGGTTTCGGGAAGTTCGATGGAATGTCAGCTGGCCTTCGCCGGTATAAAGCCTGGTGCCACAGAGGTCTCGCTCAGGATTGCTTCGGTGGAACCCCTTCCTGGTCATCGTTCTCCTCTTTTTCATCCCGAGGAGTAACATCTATCTCGTCGGGCTGACGAATAGACTTGCGGAAGTTGCTGATTCCACGCCCGAGCCCTTCACCGATCTCCGGCAGCTTACCGGCGCCAAACATGATCAGAATGATCACGAGGATTATGATGAGTTCCGTTATACCCAGGCCAAACATCTTGTCTCCTATCGCCTAGATGAAACGCACCGGCGACCCCGGAATCATAGTCTAAAGCACCGGCGGCAGCCAGCGCAACAGTGGATGGCGGGCGGCACGGGTCTCGTCGAGCCTGGCCAGCGGCGTATTGCGCGGGGCCTGGGTAACGGTTTCAGGCTCTTCGCGGGCCTCGCGGGCAATCCCGAGCATAGCCTCGCAGAAGGCGTCGAGAGTCTCGAGACTCTCGCTCTCGGTGGGCTCTATCATCAGCGCACCAGCTACCACCAGCGGGAAATAGATGGTAGGGGCGTGAAAACCCAGGTCGAGCAGGCGCTTGGCAATATCCAGGGTCTTTACGCCATTGCGGCTCTGGTACTTGTCGCTAAACACCACCTCGTGCATCGACGACGCCGCAAACGGCAGCTCGAACTCGCCCTTGAGCCTGGCGCGAATGTAGTTGGCAGCCAACACCGCCATGTCGGTGCTCTCCGAAAGCCCGTTGCCGCCACAGGCGAGCATATAGGTGTAGGCGCGCACGAGAATGCCGAAGTTGCCATAAAAGGTTCGGACCTTGCCCACCGACTTTGGCCGCTGATAGTCCCAGCGTCGCCGCCCCTTCTCGCCGCTTAGCCGCGGCAGCGGCAGGTAGGCTTCAAGATCAGCACGCACAGCCACCGGTCCGGCTCCGGGCCCTCCGCCGCCATGGGGCGTAGAGAAGGTCTTGTGCAGGTTGAACTGCAGCACATCCGCTCCCATGTGTCCCGGCTTGGCTCGGCCCATAAGCGCGTTGGTGTTAGCCCCGTCCATGTAGACCAGCGCCCCGGCTTGGTGCACGGCAGCAGCGATATCGGCTATGTCGACCTCGAAGAGTCCGAGGGTGTTGGGGTTGGTCACCATCAAAGCGGCGACCTCATCGTCGAGCAGCTCGCGTACCGCCGCAGCGCTCATCAGACCCCGCTCGTCGCAAGGCACGACCACGGCCCGGTATCCGGTGAACGCCGCGCTGGCGGGATTGGTGCCGTGGGCACTGGCCGGAATGAGGATCTTCGAACGCGCGTGGCCGCGATCCTCGTGCCAGGAGCGAATAATCTTCATCCCGGCGAGTTCGCCTTGGGCGCCGGCGGCCGGCTGCAAAGAGACCGCATCGAGTCCGGCAATCTCGCACAACCAGTGCTCGAGTTGAGCAACCAACTCGAGGGCCCCCTGGGCCAAGGCGTCGGGTACGTAGGGGTGCAGCCCGGCGAAGCCTGCTAGCGCCGCGGCCCGCTCGTTGGCCACGGGGTTGTACTTCATGGTGCACGAACCGAGTGGATAGAAGTTGGTCGCGGCAGAAAAATTCAGCTGAGAAAGACGAACGTAGTGGCGCAGCACCTCGGGCTCACTGACCTCGGGGAAACCTTCGAGGTCCGCGCGAAGCAGGCTATCTTCCAACGGCAGTTTAGCTGTGGGCTCAACATCGATACCACAGCGACCCGGCGCCGACTTATCGAAGATCAGTGCTTCTAGACCATCCATCGTCAACTCAGTGCCACCTGATCACGACCGCCGCCCAACCCCTCGGCGACCACAGCGACCAGCGCATCGATATCCTCGTCACGGTTACACTCGGTAACGGTTACCAGAAGGCCGTCGGGCCGAGCACTGCTATCCCCAGCCAGCGCGCGTAGGCGGACGCCGGGAATGACGCCACGCGAGACAGCATCGTCGAACCATCCGGGCGCGGTGGGTTCTTCGATGACAAACTCGTTGAAAAACGGTGCGGCAAACACTTGTCGCGCGCCGGCCTCTGAGGCGAGTCGGTCGGCCACACTGTGGGCGCGGCTGGTATTGAGCTCGGCCAGCGCGCGCAGTCCTCGGCGCCCGGCCAGTCCGAGGAACACCGTCACCGCCAGCGCCGCAAGACCTTGATTAGTACAGATATTCGACGTCGCCTTGTCACGGCGAATGTGTTGTTCACGCGTGGCAAGCGTAAGCACGTAGCCACGGCGACCACCGTCATCGACGGTCTCACCGATCAAGCGGCCAGGCATCTGGCGGACGTAACCGCTGCGCGTGGCAAACAGCCCCACCCCCGGACCGCCGTACGACAGCGGCAGCCCCAGGCTCTGGCCCTCGGCCACGGCAATGTCGACACCGAGCTCTCCGGGTGACTTGAGCAGGCCCAGCGAAAGCGCCTCGCTGGTGGCCGAGATGGTCAAAGCTCCGCACTTAGCGGCTGCATCGGCACAGGCCGCAAGATCTTCGATCACGCCGTAGAAGTTAGGATACCCCATACAGAGCGCCGCAACGTCGTCTCCGAGTTGGGCAGCGAGCGCCTCGGGGTCGGTACGACCGTCGGCCCCCAGAGCGACGCTCTCTATCCGACCGTGCCCGCAGCCACGCATGTAGGTCTCGACGACCGCGCGGTACTCGGGATGGATACCATCGGAGGTCAACACACGGCTGCGCTTGCGGCCACAACGCAGGGCCATGAGAACCGCCTCTGCCAATGCCGACGCGCCGTCGTACATACTGGCGTTGGCGACATCCAAGCCCAGGAGAATGGCAACATAAGTCTGGAACTCGAAACAAGACTGTAGCGTGCCTTGGCTGACCTCGGGCTGATACGGGGTGTAGGCCGTGGCGAACTCAGAGCGGCCCATCATGTGGGCGACAGCTGCCGGCACGTGATGATTATACGCCCCTGCCCCCTGGAACGACGCAGCCGCGGTGTTTGCAGCAGCCAGCGCCTCTAGCCTAGCAGCGACCTCACGTTCGCCGAGCCCGTCGGGCAGCGCCAGCGCAGCAGTGGCACGAAGCGGCTGCGGAATCGAGGAAAAGAGTTCCTCTACCGACTCTGCCCCGGCCACCTCCAGCATCCGCTCTACGTCGGAGGGAGTGTGGGGGATAAAACGCACGGCTCTAGGAAAGCTCGTCTAACAGCTCTTGGTAATCTGCCGGAGACAAGAGATCTTCCAACTCAGCAGGATCCGAGAGCTTAATACGCACAATCCACCCATCACCGTATGCATCTAGGTTGAGAACCTCGGGACTGTTGGGCAGTTCGTCGTTGACCTCGACGACCGTACCACTGACCGGAGCATAGACATCCGAAACCGCTTTGACCGATTCGACCACGGCAAAGGGCTCGTCCTTGAGGACAGCTTCTTCGTTCACCTCGGGGAGCTCGACGTAGACTATGTCGCCTAACTGGTCCTGGGCATAATCGGTTATACCCATCGTCACGGAACCATCGTCCTCGCGCCGCACCCACTCGTGCTCCTTGGTGAATAACAGGTTCTCAGGAATCTCCATGACGACTCCCCTCTCGCTCCTTAATCAACAGTCAACTTCAGTTGCCAGCGGTCTGCCTAACATAGAAAGGCAGATCCGTCACACACGCACTTCTTAACTTGCCCCGGACTTCAACTGCAAGCTCAGCATTCATACAGTCTCTGTCTACCCGCGCCAAGGCCACCGCTCGACCAAGCGTCGGGCAATGAGATCCGCTTGTTACAACACCAACGCGCCGCCCAGAAGCTACCACCGCACAACCCTCGCGGGCAATTCCCCCCGAGACCGCCAGGCCCACCAGGCGGCGGCCCGATTTCGCGTCCCGAGCGCTCAGCAGCACATCGTGGCCCACCATACCTGGACGGTTCAGCTTTACCACCCAACTCAGGCGACTCTCATAGGGACTGGTGGTATCATCTATCTCGTGCCCGTACAGAGGCAAAGCCGCCTCTAGTCTTAGCGTGTCGCGCGCTCCAAGGCCGGCAGCAACCAGCCCGCGACCCGCACCGGCTTCGAGCAACGCTGTCCACAACGCCGGTGCGGCCGACGCTTCAACGAACAACTCGAAGCCGTCTTCCCCGGTGTAACCGGTACGTGCCACCCAACTAGCTATACCTGCAACCTCTAGCTGCGCCACAGCAAAACGCTCGAGCGCATCCGCAGCCGGCGCCAATCCCGCCACTATGGCCACAGCCTGAGGCCCCTGAATGGCGATCAAGGCATACTCGTCACTTACATCGGCAACAACCGCACCACTAGGTGCCCTCCCGCTGATCCAGCCAACATCCTTGACGGTATTGGCCGCATTCACGCACACCAGGAATCGCTCAGCGGCGAGCCGATAAACGATTATGTCATCAACCACCCCGCCTTGGTCGTTGATTATAAGACTGTAATGGGCCTGGCCGGGCACCAGCATCGCTGCATCATTCGCAAACAGCTGTCGGCAGCAGGCTTCGGCACGTTCACCGGAGATCTCGATCTCGCCCATGTGGCTGACATCGAAAAGTCCTGCACACTCACGCACGGCACGATGTTCGGCGATTATCGAGCTGTACTGAACCGGCATCTGCCAACCGGCGAACTCTACCATGCGTGCACCCGCATCCACGTGGACTTGATGCAACGGCGACAGGCTCATCGCTGCCCCTGATCAGCCGCCACGCAGGCATCGAAGGTGTTGGATAGCAGCATGGCAACCGTCATAGGGCCGACCCCACCCGGCACCGGGGTAATATAACGAGCGCGCTTTTCAGCCTCCGAAAACTCGACATCACCAACCAGCTTTCCATCTACCCGGTTAATACCGACATCGATCACCACGGCTCCGGGCTTGATCCACTCGCCACGGACCAACCCCGGGCTTCCGCAAGCCGCAACGAGGATATCCGCGGCAGGCACCTGAGCCGGCAGGTCAGGCGTGCGCGAGTGGCACCGCACACCAGGCGCGTAGAGCATGCTG
>CAZPPZ010000167.1:0-7113 GCA_964588545.1 uncultured Myxococcales bacterium
TGCCAAGCTGTTCTCGGAGTTTGTCAGCGAGCGCGAGATCCTGCCTTTGGCCCAGGCGATGTCGAGGGTGTTCGCGCGACTCGGCGAAAAGCGCAACCGGGCCCGTGCACGCGTAAAATTCTTGATATCCAAGTTGGGGATCGACGAGTTCAAGCGCCTGGTTCTCGAGGAGCGTGAGATCCTCCCGCATGATGACGAGTGGACGGCCTATCTGGATGCGCTGCCCGATTACGCCGAGCAAGCGCTCAAGCCTGCTAGCAAAGCCGATGCGCGAGGAGGCAGTGCAGAGTTTTCCGCGTGGTGTGAGAGTAACGTTTACCAGCAACGTCAGAGCGGTTATGTCGTCGCTACGGTGGCGCTGCCGCTTGGCGACATTACCTCGTGGCAGTTGCGGCGTCTCTCGGATATCGCCCGAAAGTACGTGGGCGACAACGTCCGTGCCACTGTCGAGCAGAACTTCGTGTTGCGCTGGGTGGCCGCCAGCGACCTCGTAGAGCTATACGCTGAGTTGGCCGACGCTGGCTTGGCTGCGCCCGGAGCAGGGACGATAGTCGATATCACCGCTTGTCCGGGCACCGACACCTGCAAGCTCGGCATAGCTTCGTCGCGTGGGCTGGCTGCTGAGCTCAGTAGCCGTCTGGGTGAGCAGGCCCAGCAACTAGATGAGGCGGTGCGCGGGTTTCGCATCAAGGTCAGCGGCTGCTTCAACTCCTGTGGCCAGCACCACATGTCTGATCTGGGCTTCTACGGGGTCAGTCGCAAGGTAGGGGGCACCACGGTGCCGCATTTTCAGGTGGTACTTGGCGGTAAGTGGCAGCAAAACGGTGGCGCTTACGGGCTGCCCATCGGTGCCGTTCCGTCCAAGCGGGTGCCCGAGTTTGTCTCGAGGATTACCGACAAGTACGTGCGCGAGAGGCAAAAAGAAGAGCTGTTTCAAGATTTCATCCAGCGAATTGGTAAGAAAGAGCTAAAGCTGGTCATTAACGAGTTTACCCAGGTGCCAGCCTATGAGGAAGACTCTACTCTGTACTCCGACTGGCGTGACCCGCGCGAGTTTACGCTCACCGATCTCGGCGTGGGTGAGTGTGCCGGCGAGGTTGTCGAGCGGATAGATTTTGAGTTCCAGACGGCTGAGCAGGAGGCCTTTGAGGCCCAGGTGTTCCTCGATGAGGGCGACTACGAGCAAGCTGACAGACGCGCCTACGCTGCCATGCTCGATGCTGCGCGGGGGCTAGTCCGAACCCAGAACATGGATGTCGCAGATGATGCAGAGGCCATCGTCCGTGAGTTTCGTCAGCGCTTCTACGATACCAAGCTGTTCTGGGACAAGTACGCCGGGGGTAAGTTCGCCGAGTACTTCCTTGAACGTCACGCTAGTGATGTCGGGCGTCAGTTTAGTGCAGAGGTGGCCCACCATCTGGTCGAAGAGACCATGCTGTTCATCGAGGCGGCTCATGCCTGTCATGCACGGATGCTCGAGCAGGGGGTGGTTGGTGGAGTGGCGCAACTAGGGCCCGGCCCTCAGGCTGGTTAGGCGAGGACGTAAGCGATGCAGCTCGAGCGTTGGGGAGTCAAGGTTTTTTGTGAGGATGGTGAATCCATCGATTTGTTGGAGTTCATTCCGGTGTTTCACCGTTGGATTCAGTGCAAGACCGGCGACGAGTTGCTGATAGATGTGGCCGATTACAGCCATGTCGCCGATGGTCCCGGAGTGCTGCTTGCTGCTCATGCGGGCAACTATAGCATCGATGAATCAGGGGGGCGTCGCGGGTTGGTCTACTATAACAAGGTGGTTTTGGGCCAAGACTCGGCTCAGGCCTTGGCCGCTACCGTGTGCAAGGCTCTCGCTGCCGCCGAGAGGCTGGAGCGAGAGCCCGAGTTCTCGGGGCGTCTGAGTTTTCGCGGAGACCGGCTTCTACTGTTTGCCAATGATCGCCTGGCGGCCCCCAATACAGATGAGGTCTACGAGTCTCTCTCTTCTACGATCGACGGCCTCTGCGATCGTCTGTTTGGCGCCGACACTTGCAGCTGCGTGCGCGAGGGTGATCTGCGCGAGAGGCTGGCCGTCAGCATTCAATCTACTCAGGCTATCGGACTTGCGGCCTTGCGCGAACGGGCGGCGGCCTGAAGCCCAGGCAGCCGAATATCTCGGTGTGTGTATCGTTGGTCTGTGATGAGTGATGTTGGCGACGAGCGTTGTGTGGGGCGACGGGTGGTGTTGGTCAAGCTCGGCGGGGTTACGCGGGAGTTTGCTTGTGAAGGTGAGCAAACCATTCTCTCGGCCGCGCAGAAGGCTGGGCTGGAGCCGCCTTTTTCATGTGCAGACGGCTTTTGTGGAAGTTGTATGGCACGTGTTACCGAGGGCAACGTAGAGATGGTCAACAACGACTTTCTTTCGCGAGTCGAATGCGCCGAGGGTTGGGTGCTGACCTGCCAGGCGCTGCCGCGTAGCGCTAGATGTGCGGTAGAGTATCCAGGCTGAAGCCGTGTATGACCAATCCCAGTGCGAGGGTATACGTCTAAACCTGCAGAACTTCGAATGCCACACTCGCCCAGACCCGGGTCTGCGCCGTGCCGCGGTTGCCCTGGCTCTGCTTGGCGACTCAGATGGCCGGGCTTGTTTCGTGCTGACCCGTCGTGCTGAGGGCCTGCGCACTCACGCTGGTCAGTGGGCGCTTCCCGGAGGGCGCATTGACGACGGTGAGAGTAGCCAAGCGGCTGCACTGCGAGAGTTGCGAGAAGAGGTTGCGATCGAGGTTGGCAGCGACGCGGTGCTCGGCACCCTCGATGACTATCCGACACGCTCTGGGTTTGTGATTACTCCGGTGGTGCTGTGGTGCGGCGACGGTATCGAGATGCGGGCGAATCCCGACGAAGTGGCGGCTGCCTATAGGGTGCCGATTTCTGATCTCGATCGCGATGAGATTCCAGAGCTACACAGTATCCCGGAAAGCGACTCTCCGGTGATCTCGGTGCCGTTGCTTGGAACCCACATCCATGCTCCGACCGCGGCGATACTCTATCAGTTTCGCGAGGTAGCGATGCGCGGGCTGGCAACTCGGGTTGCACACTACGAACAGCCGGTGTTTGCCTGGCGTTAGCGTCCGGAGCTCTTGGTGTGAGTGCGTACGGCGCGTATTCGTCGTGAGCGTCGCTTAGGTTGCCGCGGGCAACCACGTGAGGTCGATTGTCCTATGGTTGCGAAACCTACTCGAGTGGTGTCGACGTCGATGATTGGCATGACCATGCCCGACGTCGATCGCTGGTCGCCTGCGGTTGCGGTGGTACTCGGGCAAAACCCCGGACCGTTTACCGGTCCAGGTACCAACACCTTTGTGGTCGGAAGCGGCCCTCACCGCCTGCTGATCGACACCGGCCAAGGGCTTAGCAGCTACCTCGATTTGCTCGAAGGCGCGCTGAAGCAGGCCGGCGGCGGGTGTCGGCTACAGGAGATCCTCCTTACCCACGCCCACCCGGATCACATTGGCGGTGTCGAGAGTATTATTGAGCGCTTTGGTCCGCTGCGCGTCTCCAAGAAACCGTGGCCGCGCTTTGACCGAGGCCTAGATATAAACGTCATAGATGAGGGGAGCCGCGTGCTCAGCGAGGGCGCGACACTGACTGCGCTGTGGACACCAGGACATGCCAAGGATCATTTGTGCTTCTACATGGAAGAGGAGAGGGCAGTTTTTAGTGGTGACCTGGTGCTCGGAGCCGGCACCACGGTTATTCCCCGTGACGGTGACCTCGGTGACTACCTGGCCTCGTTGGAGCGGCTGCTTGCGACCGACATGGAAGTCATCTATCCGGCGCACGGTCCAGCCATCCGCGATCCCCACGCCAAGGTGAGAGAGTATCTGGCCCACCGGGCGCTGCGAGATGAGCAGATCCTCGAAGGCCTGGCCGCGGGCCTCGGCCGTGTCGAAGAGCTGGTCGCGCGTATCTATGTAGACGTGCCCGAGTTCCTCTACCCGGCCGCCGCGATATCCGTGGAAGCCCACCTTCGCAAGTTCGACAAAGAAGGAGTAGTTCTTCGCCAGGGTAAGCGTTGGTCGCTTGCGGACACGGGCTAAGGAATCTGTACGGCCGCCAGGTTGTTGGTTTCATCTGACTCGTTTACGACCGAGTCGGCGTCGACCACTAGCAGTACGTACTCCCCGCTGGCCAAGCCCGAGACTTCGCCCTTGGACTTCAGCGTCATGAGACTGCCCGAGCCGAGGCCACCGAAGTTCCAGGTGTCGAAGAGTTGATCGAGCGGGTCCAGCACGGCGTTCTGCGAGACGAAGACTTTGGCGGTGAAAGCCGAGTTGATGGTTCCCGGTCCGGCGTTGGATACCAGCGCTTGGATCTCGATTTGAGTGTTGCCTTTCTTTGCCTTGGCGCGGATCTGGCTGATTCCCGCTGCCAGGTCCGAGACCGTCACTACTACCGGGAAACAGACAGTGTCGCCGGATCCGCTGTAACCGGCCGGGCAACGGCCGCATAGGCGACCGGCTGCGGTGTCGGTGCAGCTAGTCAAGGGGTCGCAACCGCCGTTGTTGAGCTGACAACTTCCAGCGCTGGGCCCAGGCGGTGTTGGTACGGCATCGGCCGGGATGATAGCCAGTCCCGACGGTGAGAGCGGCCGCGGCTTACCGCGGCGCAAGAACGTCAAAGTGTGAACGGTTACTACGTTACTGCCGTCGAGGTTGGCTTGACGGATCAATCCGGCGTCTCTCTCGGTCCAGTAGATCAAACCGGCGTTGGCATCGACCTCTATGTCAAAAGGCTGTCTCAGGCGGGTTCCGGTATTCTTGTTTACCAGGACTTCAACCGCCGAGCCGTCGAGGTTGGCACGCTTGACACTATCACCAAAGCCATCGACCCAGTACATCTTACCGGCGGCGCTATCGAGAGCGATACCGCGCGGTACCTCTAATCCCGAGACCAGCTGGACGACGTTGCTGCCGTCGGTATTGACCCGATGGATGTCGCCGCCAAAGTAGTCGGTCCAGTAGATCGTTCCGGCCTCGGCATCGACGGCGATGCCCCACGACTGCGAGAACTCCAGCGTCTGGCCGGCGGCGTTGCCGTAGTTGGGGGCGCGAAGGGCAACTGCGTTGACGACCAACTCTACGTTCGAGCCGTCGAGGTTGGCGCGGTAGATGCGTCCCTGAAGGCCAGCATCGCTCCAGTAGATCTTGCCGTTGAGTGCATCTATGTCGAGATCGACAGGATGAACCAGGCCATCGGCCGCACGCAGAATCGTGACTTGGGCCGAACCGTCGAGGTTGGAACAGCGGATGGTCTCATCGCCACGATCAGCCAGGGTCTGGGTCTTGCCGAGGTCGGTCCAGCATATCTGTCCGGTCGCTTGGTTGATGGCTACGCCGAAGGAAGTCTTGACCCCACTAACCAGCGTCTGTCGTGCGCTGCCGTCGAGATTGGAGTCCGAGATGGTGCTGACGAAGGTGTCGCTCCAGTACAGTCCCGGCTGTGCGGAGACCGTTGCGGCACACAGAGTTGTAGCGAGCAGCGAGCTGAGTACGACGGAGGCTAGTTTGATCGGCTTTGTCGACGGCATGTTGATGTTCCCCATGGCTATGGTCGCTAGCCCCGGCGTTGCTGCCCTTCATTGAGCAACAACTATGCCGCTAGTGGGGCCTAGCAATATCCCCCACTTAGGGGATCTGACCTGGCTGTGGTAGGGGAAAGCCCGCACTCGAGTAGCGATATTGCCCTAGCCCGATCGGGTGGGCTGGCTGCGGATCGGCGGCCGCTACGGGCGCCGGATCTCAGGCGTCAACGCGCCGCAGGCCGCAGCTGGCAGCGACGTCGTCACGATAGCCGAGCCAGGCCTGCAGGCACTCACGCATGGCGGCCACGACTCTAGGGCGAGCGTTGTCCGCTACGTGGTCGAGCACCACCGTCCACGCAGCCTTGCGGTGGCAGCCTTCGATTTTGCGGTGGGCCTTGGTCAGCGCCAGGCGCTCCACCGGCAGCCCGTAGTGGCGTACCAGCGGGTGGCTCTCCAGTGGTGGTTCAGGGCGCTTGGGCGAGACCCCATCAATTTCGCCTCGTTCCCACTTGGTGCCTTCGAGGAACAAGGTGGTGACGGCTGCACCTACCTCCCAGCCGCTCGCCAGCGTCATGCGGTCGAGTGACTCACGGTAAGTCGCGGCGCCGTCGAGATACTCGATGTCCTCGAAACGTTGCAGATCCATGCCGAGCCCGAGCGGGTACTCAAGGAAGAGCTCGGCATGAGGCCGGCCGGCGGCCAAGCCGCCGGTCTCTTCTTCGAATAGATTCTCTGCGAGTTCACAGCGGGCCGCAGCGATTGGGCACTGCACGTAGGCTCGTCCGAGTAGCACCGCAAAGTCGCGGATGTATGTCGCGTACTCCTGTTCTAGGTGAATGTGCAGGCGCTCGGCCGCGACGCGCCCTGAGGTAAACAGGGGCCATGCCCAGTGCTCCTTGGCCTCCATGATGTCGAGAAGCTCTTCGGCGAATTGGCTGCGATCCATGTAGCCAGTCTAACAACTGTCTGACAGCTGTGAACGGCTATTGTATGCAACCATGCCGTTGCTTTGGCATCTGCGTTGGACTTCGACGTGTACTATCAGACCTTGATGAACTCGCGCAGGTCCTCGATCGATCTCAGCCGCGCCAGCTCTTCGCGGCTAGCTAGCTCGGGGCGGTCACGCTGGCGGTCTACGATGCAGATGAATCCCAGAACTTGGTCGCTGCTGGCGTGAAACTGATGGAGGGTGCCCGGGGCGATGTAGACGCAGTCCAAAGTTTCTATGCTGTTGGCCGACTCTCCGAGTAGCACCGTGCCTCGTCCGCGGATCACCAATACCGAATGGGGGTGCTGGTGTTTTTCCAAGCTCGAGTAGCCTCCAGGCTGGATCTCGAAGTAGCGGGTTATGCAGTTGAGCGCGGTTTCCTCCTCGGCCTCGCCGAGGAGGGTTTGGCGGCTGATGTCGCGGAAATGCGTTCCCTCGCTCTTGTAGCTGCGTAACTCGACGCCTTGCCAACGATAATCAGCACAACGAATTATTTTCATAAGGGGATAAGTACAGTCAGTAACCCTGCGAAAACAAAGGGATTGAGGCGTTTCGCCTCAATCCCTTT
>CAZPPZ010000168.1:0-7094 GCA_964588545.1 uncultured Myxococcales bacterium
CCAACGTCCCTCGAGCGCGTCGAGCTACTGCGCGACCTGCGCCGCGGGGAGTGTGACGTGCTGATCGGGATTACCTTGCTGCGCGAGGGCTTGGACCTGCCCGAGGTCTCGCTGGTGGCTATCCTCGATGCCGACAAGGAAGGGTTTCTGCGCTCGGCGCGCTCGCTAATCCAGACCATGGGGCGGGCGGCGCGACATATACACGGCACCGCGATCCTCTACGCCGACGTGGTGACCAAGTCGATGCAGCTGGCCCTCGACGAGACCTCTCGGCGCCGCGCTGTGCAGGAGCGTTTCAACCTTGAGCATGGTATCGAGCCGCGTTCGGTGCTCAAGGCTATCGACAGCCCCTTGGTCCGCATGGCCGAAGCCGACTACGGTCCGCTACCCGAGGTCGCGGAGGATCGGGAGCTGTACAGCAGCAGCCGCGAGATCAAGAAGGAGGTCGAGCGGCTTCGCGCTCAGATGCGCGATGCCGCCGCGCGCCTGGATTTCGAAAAGGCTGCCGAGCTGCGTGATCGTGCTAACCGTCTCGAGTGCCAGGAGCTAGGGGTTGGATCCTGAACGCGACATTGCCGAGCCCTCGGCTGCGCTGGTCGAAAAGATAGCAGGTCTTCCCGCGCGTGCGGGCGTGTATCTGTTCAAGGACGCGCGCGCCAAGGTGATATACGTTGGCAAGGCCAAGAGCCTTCGGGCACGGCTACGCGCCTATATAAACGCGAGTGATACCCGCTATACGATTCGTTTTCTGATGGAACGAGCGGCCGACCTGGAAACTCTGGTAACCGCCAGCGAGACCGAGGCCCTCATCCTCGAGAACAACCTGATAAAGCAGTACAAGCCTCGCTACAATATCCGTCTGAAAGACGACAAGAGTTACGCGTCGGTGAAAATCACAGTAAACGACGAGTGGCCGCGCATCATCGTCACCCGCAAGATCGCTCATGATGGAGCCACCTACCTAGGCCCCTTCGGCTCGGCCTCGGGGCTGCGCGAGATAATCGATACGATTCGCCGGGTGTTCCCCCTGCGAACCTGCTCCGACTCGGTGTTTCGCAACCGTTCTCGTCCCTGTCTTGAATATCAGATCAAACGCTGCTTGGCGCCGTGCGTGCTCAGCGTTGATCGTCAAGATTACCAGCACCAACTGGCCGCGGCGGTGCAGTTGCTCGAGGGCAAGACCGAGGCTCTTCTTCGTGAGCTGCGCGCTGCCATGCTTTCCGCCTCGTCAGCCGAACGCTTTGAGGAGGCCGCACGTATTCGTGATCGTGTTGCTGCGATCGACAAAGTGGCCGAACGGCAGAAGGTTGTCAGCCACGGCGGCGGCGATCGCGATGTGTTTGGCTATTACCGTGAGGGAGGGTTCGTTGAGGCCCAGGTTCTACTCGTGCGCGCAGGCAAATTGGTTGGCCACCACAGCTATCAGTTTGAGGACTACGAGCTTCCTGATGATGAGCTGCTCTCCTCTCTGCTTGGCCGTTTTTACTCAGCCGAGCGCTTTGTTCCCGACGAGGTGTTGTTGCCTTGCGTCGTTGAGGGCATGGCCGCGCTTGCCCAGTATTTGTCCGGTCTGCGCGGGCGCCGGGTGGAGGTGGTGGCACCGTCGCGGGGTGAAAAGCGGCACCTGGTGGAGATGGCGGTCGACAATGCTACTCACGGTTTTCGTGAGCGCAACGATGATGGTGCGCGTCGCGAGAAGATGCTCGAAGAGCTGCGTACCAAACTGGGGTTGGCCAGTGCTCCCAAGCGCATCGAGTGTTGCGACATTTCCCACGTCCAGGGTGACGCCGTGGTCGCGTCGGTGGTCGCTTTTGATGAGGGCCTGGCCGACAAGAGCGGTTACCGTCGTTACAAGCTTCGCGGGGTGCAGCGCAACGACGATTTTGCCGCAATGAAAGAGGTGCTCTCGAGGCGACTGCGCCGTGGATGCGAGGAAGGTGGCTTGCCAGACCTGCTGGTCGTTGACGGTGGCAAGGGTCAGCTGGCTATGGCTGTCCAGGTGATCGCCGAACTCGGGATCGAGGGCGTGGAGCTTGCGGCCTTGGCCAAAGAGCGGGTAATCGGCAATCTCGCTGGTGAGCGCGTCGAGCGTATCGAGGAGCGGGTGTTTCGTCCCAGGCGGGCTAATCCCATCTCGTTTCGCCGTAACTCCAACGCACTGTTTCTGCTTCAGCAGATTCGCGACGAGGCTCACCGCTTCGCTGTCACCTTTCACCGTAGCGTCCGTTCCAAACGCAGACTGCGCTCGGTGCTAGACGACGTTGCTGGAATCGGTCCCGCTAAGCGCAAAGCCTTACTTACACACTTCGGGAGCATCGACGGGGTGAAAAAGGCCAACATTGACCAGCTCTGTGAGCTTCCTGGTATCACCAGAGCTTTGGCCGAGCGCATCCTCGCTCAGCTTGCCGAGTGATCGGGCTAAGCGGGTAACCACGCGGCTCGCCGCGGGTTAGTCTATTAAGCGCCTGTCATTGCACTGCCGTGGCAGGCGGGGCTATTGGCGACGGGTGTTTCTTTATGCTGCCGCTGCTGCGGCGGTGCTGGCACAGTGCGCCGGTCTGCGCCTTGCGCTTGCGGCTGTCGCCGTCGCCACGGCGGCGCTGTTGTTGCTTGTGGGCCGGCGGCGAGCCTCCTCTTTTGCGTACGAGTCGCACGCGCGCTTGCTCCTCGGCGCCGTGGCGCTGGCTCTGATCGCGGTCCTAGCCGCGCGTGATCTGCCGTTGCCGCGTGGCCCAGACCATGTAGTCGCGCTGCTCGACGAGCACGGACGCAGCGCGGCCAAGCTGCGTATTTATGCCGAGGTGCTGCGGGCGGCTGCGCCGGGTGCAGGCCCAGCTCGGCTCATCGTAGGCGCCCTGGGCCTGGGTGCTGAGCGGCGACCGTTGCACGGCTCGATCCGTCTCAGCATCGCCAAGGGGCGGCGCAACTGGAAGCTCGGCGATCGAATGGTCTTTTCGTCGAGCCTGCGTCGCCTCAGCAACCTTGGGAACCCCGGTGAGTTCGACTTCGCCGGCTGGAATGCCAGGCGAGGGATTTGGGTGTCGGCCTTTGTTTGGGACGGTGACGACATCGAGCCTATTGCCAGCGCTGCGGGCTGGGTCACTAGGGCACGCCGTGCTGTGAGCGCTGCAGCTCTGCGGGCTGAGGGCCGTGGGGCGGGGCTGGTTGCGGCGCTGATAAGCGGTGATCGCAGCGGCCTAGATGCTGACAGCGTAGCCGCAGTGCGGGATGCTGGACTCTCGCACGTTCTTGCCATCTCGGGGCTTCATACCGGGATAGTCGTGGGCTGTATCCTCGGCCTCTGTCGCCGCCTGCTGCTGCGCACTCGGCTGGCACGCAGCGGCTACGACACCCTGCGCGCGGCGGCCTGTGCGGCGGCGGCAGCTCTGGCGCTGTACGTGGCGCTGAGCGGCGGTGGTATCGCGGTGACTCGATCAGCAATCATGGCGGCTGCATTTCTGGTGCTACTATGGCGCGGACACGGTGGTGACGGCTTTCGGGCCATGGCTTGGGCTGCGTTGGCCTTGAGCTTTGCACGGCCGGGCATTGCCCGCGAGGCTGGCTTCCAGCTTTCCTTTGCTGCCGTGGCCGCCATTCTGCTGTGTATGCCGCTGGTGGCTCGGGCCTGCCAGGAACAATCCCGGGGCCTGCGCCTGGCAATCACGGCTTGCACACTTTCCCTGGTTTGTTGGTGGGTTACGACACCAATCGTCGCCCATTACTTTTATCGAATTTCGATCCCCGCGCTTGCCGTCAACGTAGTTGCCGCACCGCTGGTCGCGGTTACCGTGCTGCTCGGGCTCTGCGCCGCTTCGCTACTTTGGGTGCTTCCGCTGCTTGCGGCTCTGCTCTTCGAGCTGGCAGCAGCGGTGGCCAGCCTAGTCTTGCTCGTTGCCGACGCCGCGGCCAGTCTTCCCGGGGCCGGCCTTGCGGTGGTCGACCCCGGCTGGCCTTTGGTAGTGACGTTGTCGGCTGCGCCCATGGTCTTGGCCTTGGCGTGGCGCTGGCGTGTCCGGGTAGCATTTGGCTTGGTTTGCGTGACCGTGGCTTTGGCGGCTGGAGCTGCCTTTGCCCGCTATCGCAGCGACCGTATGGACGTCTACTTTGTCGCCGTGGGGCAGGGCGACGCCAGCGTGCTGCGCCTGCCGGGGGGCGCAGTGATGGTCATCGATGGCGGCCCTCCAGGCCGTGGCCGTTCGGCTTTGGCTCCGCTTCTACGCCGTCTGCAGATCGCAACTATCGACTATATGGTAGTGACTCACGCTCAGAGCGATCACTGGGGCGGTCTCGCCGAACTCACCCGCGAGTTTAGGCTGGGCGAGCTGTGGCAGGCCGCCGGCGGTTGTGAGGCGTCGGCGTACAAGCGTTTCGTGGCGGGTCTCGAGTCGGCCGGACTGAGGGTCTCGGCAAAGATACGTTCGAGCATGGGCGGCCCCGAGGGTTGGCGTATCCGCGTGTTGTCGCCGGCCGCAGCCGTGGGGGATTGTGGCGACAACGATCACTCGCTGGTGCTGGTTGTGGAGTTCGCCGGGATCCGCCTGCTGTTTGCCGGCGACATCGAGCGACGCGGCGAAGCTCGGCTGCTCGCGAGTGGACAGAGCCTGGCGGCTCGGGTTCTAAAGGTTCCTCATCATGGTAGCCGCAGTTCCTCGTCTATGGCCTTTGTCGAAGCGGTACGTCCGAGCATCGCCGTGGCCTCGGTGGGGTTTCTTAATCGCTACGGGTTCCCCGACCCGGAAGTGGCCCGACGCTACTCGGCCGTCGGTGCTCGCCTGTTTCGTAGCGATCGCGACGGTGCCGTGCACCTGGTTGTCGATGCCACCGGAGTGCGGGCGACGGCTGCGAAGTAGCGTTGACTCTTTGCCGGGTTAGCCCTCTAAATGCTGGATTCTTCGCGCTTCGCCGGTTTCTTTCCCGGGGTCGATCGCGAGGCGTGACAGCGGTGAAAATTACGTCGGTCAGAGGCTTCCGTGACATCCTGCCTGAGGAGGCGGCACAGCGCCGTTGCCTGTTACGCTCCGCGATTGGGGTGCTCGAGGCCTACGGATACAAGGAAGTCGAGCTGCCGCTCATCGAGAAGGGTGAGCTGTTCAGCCGTAGCGTGGGTAGCGCCACTGATATCGTCGAGAAGGAGATGTACGCCTTCGACGATCGTGACGGGACGTTGGTGGCGCTTCGCCCCGAAGGCACCGCTTCTTTGGTGCGCGCTTACCTCGAGGCTGGACTTGCCCGGGCCCTGCCGGTGGCGCGTTTGTACTATCACGGGCCAATGTTTCGTCGTGAGCGTCCGCAGCGTGGCCGCTACCGACAGTTCAGCCAGATCGGCGCCGAGCTGCTCGGCCGAGATGACGCCGAGAGCGATGCCGAAATGATCTGCCTAGTCGATGATCTGTGCCGCGGAGCCGGACTAGGCGATGTTAGTATCGAGATCAACTCGCTCGGCGACGCCGCGTGTCGGCCGTCTTACCGTCGGGCGCTGATCGATTTTGCTCATCAGCGCCGCGCTGAGCTTTGTGAGGACTGCCAAAACCGCCTGGAACGCAACCCCTTGCGTATCCTCGATTGCAAGAACCAAGGCTGCCGCGAGGCCAGCGCTGATGCGCCGATGATGATCGATTGCCTGTGTTCGGCCTGTGATGATCATCACCAGAGCGTGCTTGCCCTGCTCGCCGCGGTCGGGGTGGATGTGACGCCCAATCCGCGTATGGTCCGCGGACTGGATTATTACTGCCGGACCGCCTTCGAGATTAGAGCGGGGGCTCTGGGGGCTCAAGACGCGGTTGGCGGGGGAGGGCGCTACGACGGGTTGGTTGCCGAGCTCGGTGGGCCCGAGATGGCGGGTGTGGGCTTTGCCTTCGGTCTTGAGCGGATGCAGCTTGCCGTAGAGCACGACACGGTCTCGCCGCCCAGCCCCGAGTTTTTTGTGGTGCCGATCGGCGCGGCCGCGAGTGCGCCGGCGCTGATCATTGCCAGGCGTTTGCGTGGGCTGCCTCGGGTGGTTGAGCTCGGCGTGGCCGACAAGAGCCTCAAGGCTCAACTCAAGCGAGCCGACAAGATTTCGGTGCGCTACGTGGTCATCTTAGGTGACGAGGAATTGTCTTCGGGTCGCGCGACGGTGCGAGATCTCGAGGAAAGGAAAGATTACCAGGGTTGCTTCGGTCTCGCGGATAGCGCCGACGAAATCGTAGCCGGGATACAAAGGGCACAGTCGAGTGAAGCGTAGTTGTTATTGTGGAGAGCCGCGTCAAGAGGACTGCGGAAAAGAGCTGGTGTTGCAGGGCTGGGTGGACTCGCGCAGAGATCACGGTGGAATTATTTTCGTCGACCTGCGCGATCGTAGCGGTTTGGTTCAGGTAGTCTTCGACCCAGAGAGCGACGCCGAGGCGCATCGCCTGGCGCACGACTTGCGCAACGAGTTCGTGATCGAGGTGCGTGGCAAGTTACGGTTGCGTAGCGAGGAGACGATCAACCCGAAGCTGCCAACCGGGCACGTCGAACTCGATGTCAGCAATGTGGTGGTTCATAACGCCGCTGATCCCTCGCCCTTTGCCATCGATGACGATGCGCAGATCAGCGAAACGGTTCGGTTGAACTACCGCTACCTCGACATTCGTCGGCCGTTTATGCAGCGCAACCTGCGTGTACGACACCAGCTGTGCCGTATGGCGCGAGAGCATTTCGATAAGAGAGGATTTATCGAGATCGAGACGCCGATGCTGACCCGCTCTACCCCGGAGGGCGCGCGCGACTACCTGGTTCCGAGCCGGGTAAACCCCGGGAGCTTTTTTGCTCTGCCCCAGTCGCCCCAGTTGTTCAAACAACTGCTGATGGTTGGTGGAATCGACCGTTATTATCAGATCGCGCGCTGTTTTTGTGGCGGAGACTTGCGGGCGTGCCCGGCACCCGCGAGGCCCCTTCCAACGACGTGAGCAGCGAGCGGCGCCGACGCAGGTGGGTGTGTTGCGCCGGGCCGGGCGCCCCAAAAACCCCCGCCGCGAGCCGTTCGTACGGGATGACCGATGGATCGTACCGTACCTGGCCGGCTTCCGCGTGACCGGTCCTGCCGCTGCTGACCCGTGCATACGTTGGATTGT
>CAZPPZ010000169.1:0-7085 GCA_964588545.1 uncultured Myxococcales bacterium
CCGGGCTGTATGTGGTTCCTCGCTGCGCGTGTTCCTCACCACGCCCGAGCGCAGCGAGGTGTGCCTGCGTGATCTGCTGAGCGGCGCGCTGTGGGCGGGGGTGGCCAAGAGCGCCTGCCGAGCTGCTGCCAGTCGCGAGGTCGTCGGTGTGATCGGTGCTGGTGTAAGCGAAGAGGACGCTCTGTGCGCGGTCGATGCTGCGCTGGCCGCCGAAGCGCAGAAGATCAAGCGGCCCGAAGCGGCAAGGCGCATTCTCGATTTTGATGATGCCGACCAGATCGTGCGGGTGGAGTTCGCTCGTCCGCGTAAACCGGCGATGCACCGTTTTCTAAGTGCGGCCTAGGCATGAGCTTAGTAGCCGGGCTGGCTAGTTCGGCGAGGGAGGACCAACCATGCAAGAGAGATTCCGTCGGCAGCAACAACAACCCCGATTGTCCGAGCCGCTTGGCCCGGCGCAGCTGGGCCCATCGCCAATCGAGCCGACGACGCCAGCTGCGCCGACGGCCGGAATGGTAGGGGTAATCTACGGCCCGATGATGTTGGATGCACCGGTAGCCAGTATGACGGTTGCTGAGGCGGGGGAGTTGTTGCGCTCAACTCTGAACCTGCCGCCCGATGTGGTTGCACTGGTCGATGGTAGAGAAGTCGAGTCGAGCCAGCGGCTAATTAGCGGATGCCATCTCGAGTTCGTCCGCTCGGCGGGTGAGAAGGGCGCTCAGTTAGACCTGGCGCTGACCCACGAGCAGCGTATAGAAATCGCCGGCGACACTGTTTACGCGTATCGCGATGGCCACTCGGTTCGCCAGAGCAAACTAGCAGAGGTCATGACGGCTGCGGCGCGACGCGCTGATTTTAGCCCCAGTTGCGGTGTCTTGCCCACCGGGGTGCGCTACTGGAAAGAACGTGGCAACGCGGTCGCCCTGGCGATCGAGTTTGGGCCGCATACCCGCACGATACAGTGGTTAGCCGAGGATTCGCCGACCCCCTTCGGTTCGCACGCGCTATACCAACAACGCAGCTTGGCTTTTCCCTACATCGTTATCCTCGTTGCTCTAGCCCGTGGTGGTCTGACCGGCTACCAGCAGCTCTTCTACCGGCGTGAGCCTCTGCACGTCGATGGCGAGCTACTGTTGCCCAACCTGCTCAACGTGTCGCCCGACAGTTACGACCAGAAGGCTTGGCTGTGCCTGGCCAACATGGACGACATCAGCGAGCTGTCGTGGGACGACAAGATAGACGCGATCGGCAAACACGTGTTTTGCGGTGGCTGGAATCGTAGCTCTGACGTTCACGAAGGTGCGTCTTACTTCTCGCTGATGCAGGAACTCGACCCGCGCATAGCCTCGGCGCAGGCCTGGGAACAGGCCTCTCAGGCCAGTCCTTGGTTCATGCTCGAGCTTGGATGGAAACCTTCCGGATTGATGCTGGCCGAGGAGATGGACCGCATGCTCTCTCAGGTGTCTCGCGTGCGTCCGCCTAGCTGTGCCGAAGACCTTCAGGGGATCATCACCAAACTCTCGAGCGATCAAGCGAGGAGGGGGCGCCGATGTTTCCGATCGTAATCAAACGCGACAGCGACGATGATGAACGCCATGGGCCTGCTGCCCCGGTATCCTTCGAGGTGGCCGGCAACGGCATCTTCGAACTGCGTGAGACCGCAATGTACCGTTCGGTGACACGTGTAGGCGGTGGCATCCCCGGTCTTGCCGCCGAAGAGGAGAGCCTGCAGATTCGCGCGCCCAAGCTACCGGCGCGACTGATCAGTGAGGTCATCGGGTTTTTTGCCGAGATCAACCGCGCTTGCGGGGGAGAAGGCGTGGTCATCCTCTTCTATAATCCCGCAACCTCGCTCTACCGCGCCGAGGCGCCGCAGCAGAGCGTTCCTGTATATCGCAACTACCGAGGTGACTGGATCACCGAGCTGTCGGTAAAGTACGAGCGTGTCGAGCGTCCCGAGGGCTACCTGCGTTGCGGATCGATCCATAGCCACGCTGAGCTGCCAGCCTACGCTTCGCATACCGACTGTGCGGACGAAACCTATGAGGATGGTCTGCACGTCGTCGTCGGCGACCTCGGCCATGCGCGCCTGACGCTGAGTGCTTCGTACACCGTGGCGGGGGCACGTTTTGCCCTCGAGGTGGGCGACGTCACCGAGGACTTCGACGACAGCGGCAGCATCGAACGTGGCTGCCGTGGCGAGTGGCTGGAAAGAGTGAACCTCGAGTTTTCTCTCAACGGTCGCGTCTCGCGCATGTCGCTTGCCGCGCTCGCTGAACTCTCAGGCGGTAGCGCCTGCCGAGGCGGACGCCTGCCGGTGGCGCTGGAGGATGCGGATGGCCACTCGCGTAGCTACCACTAACTCTAGCCGCGAGCGTTCACGCTACGTGTTGGTCGGACTCGGCGGTATTGGCGCGCAGGTCTTGCGTCTGTTGGTTCCCTTCCTTTACTCGCGAGACCTCCAGACCACTGTGGTGGCCGCGGACGGAGACACTTTCGAGCACGGCAACCGCGAGCGAATGCTTTTTGATCGGCTCGGCCCGAAAGCTGAAGTGCTGTGTGAAGAGCTTGCCCCGCACTATGGGGAGGGCGTCAATCTGCTGCCGATCTCGCGCTACGTTACCGCCGACAACGTCGCGACTCTGGTGGGCGAAGGTGACGTGGTATTCTGCCAGCCCGACAACCATGCCACTCGCCGCATTGTCGAGCAGCGCTGCGCTCGTCTTGACGAGGTCGTGCTCATTTCCGGTGGCAACGATGGAGTTGCTGACGGGAGCAGTGGGACCTATGGCAACGTGCAGCTGTATCTGCGTCGGGACGGCCAAGACGTAACCAACGCGATCAGCCGTTTCCATCCCGAGATCGCCAATCCGGCTGACCACCTGCCCACCGAGGTCGGCTGCGCTGAGGCGGCGGTATCGGCGCCGCAGCTGTTATTTACCAACGCTACCGTAGCTGCGGCCATGCTTTCGAGCTTCTATGCGTTGCTCAGCGGCTGCCTCGAATACGAAGAGTTGTATTTCGACACCCTGCTCGGTCGCATGGTACCGGTGTCGCGCCCGCTTGTTTCCTGATCTCAGCGAACGCACGTTTGACGGCCTCGTGCCGAAGAGTCATGAATAGTCGTTTGAAACGGAGGCGGCGACGCAGATGGCAACGGGGCAAACTCTTCAGTCACATCTCATAGATGCATCATCCGATCAGGGGCTCGACGACGAGCTGCTGACTTTGCTGCTCGATCTGGTCGGGCCCGCCCGCCAGATCGCGGCAGAGGTCAACCGCGCGGGGCTGGTGGATATCCTAGGCTATACCGGTGAGCGCAACGTCCACGGCGAAGAGGTCAAGAAGCTCGATATGTACGCCAATGGTGTCATCGTCGAGTCGCTTCGTGAAAGTGGTACGGTGTGCGGCATGGCCTCGGAGGAGAACGAGGAGGTTATCGAGCCCTCGATAAAGGGCCACGAGAGCAGCTATCTAATCTTTTTTGATCCCTTGGACGGATCTTCGAACATAGACGTAAACATCAGTATCGGTACGATTTTTTCCATCTACAGACGAAAGTCCCAGCGTGGTGGGCCAGCCTTGCTTGAAGACTACTTGCGCAGTGGCCACGAGCAGGTGGCCGCCGGTTATTTCCTCTACGGCACCAGCACCATGCTGATCTATACTGCCGGTGATGGTGTGCACGGGTTTACGCTGGATCCTTCTACCCGCGAGTTCCGTCTCAGCCACCCGCGCATCGTAACCCCGCAGCGTTCGAAAACGTTGAGCTGTAACGAGGGTAACTCCTCGAAATGGGATGAGCCCACCCGCCGTTATGTCGCCATGCTCAAAGAAGATGGTGAGGGCCGGCCGTACTCGTCGCGTTACGTAGGCTCATTGGTCGCGGACTTCCATCGCAATCTGATCAAGGGCGGGATTTTTCTCTACCCTGGTGTGGTCCAACCCGCTCCGGCGCCGCCCAGAGGCAAACTGCGGCTGATGTACGAGGCCAATCCCATGGCCCTGGTTCAACAGCAGGCCGGTGGCGCGGCCACCGACGGCAGCGTGCCGATTCTCGATATACAAGCCCAAGGCATCCACGACCGGGTGCCGTTGATAGTCGGCAGTAAGGCTGACGTCGACGAGTACATGTCGCTACGAATCTGAATTAGCGACACTAGTTTGGCGGCGCGGGTTGCCGTCGTCAGCAGGCGCAACACCAATGATTTGCGCTCTGTCATGCCTCTATCGAATCAGTCGTTGAGGTTTTCCCGATCTTCATTGACATCGATTGCTATGCCCTTGTAGTGGCTTGCCGCTTGCACACGCACGCCGGTGCAACGGTCGTCCGTCGACCGTCCGCGAATCGATCGCGTGGGGTAAGGGAGCAGTGAAATCTATTAATAGGGCATTTTCGGGGCTGATCGCAGCTCTCTTGGTGTTGGTCCCGGTTGGCCGGGCGGCTGCGGCTGACTGCACGGTGGTCTTTTCGCTCGACGACGCGGTGTCCGCGGCGTCGTTGCAGTTTAGCGCGAGCTATAGCCGGCCTGGCATAGAGCTGGTTGGCTCGGGAAGCTCGGTGGTTTGCACGACCATGGTGGGTGGTGCCTTTGGCAGCTATGTCGACGACGACTCTTCATCGCTGGGCAGTTTTGAAGCTGCGATCATCGCATTGGGTGGCTTCACCGGTCCCACCGCTGTTGTCGCGTGCGCTCTGACGTCAACAGGGATTCCCACCGCTGCTGATTTTGACATCGTCGTTTCAGATGCCTCGACCATCGATCTCGTGCCGATCACGCCGCTACCGCGGGTGGCAGTCGAATCCATAGACTGCGCTGGTGTTACCACGACCACCCAGTCGACGACGACGAGCACGACTACCACGGTGCTCGCGCCGACCACGACCCTGCCGCCAGCAACCACCACGACGACCTTGCCCGCGGGCGATGCCTATCCCTGTGAGATCGAGTTTTCGGTGGTTACCAGCTCGGTTCTTGGGTCTTTGCAGTGGGATACCGTCTACAGCGGCGCTGCCGGTGAGATGGCCGGTGTAGGGGATTTGGTCGAGTGCAGTAGCCTCATCCCGGGCTCTTTCGCCAGTTATCACGACGACGATGCCGGCCATACCCTGACCGCGGCGCTAATTAGTATTGGTGGATTTGCCGGCCCGGCGGCGGTTAGCTCATGCTCGTTCATGGCTAACGGCGCAGAGCCGCTAGCCAGTGATTTCGTCAACACCCTGGTCGATGTGTCGGGGCCAAATTTCGAAGGCATTTCACCTTTGCCTGAGGTCATAGTGAGCGATGTTTATTGCGGGCTCGGGGCTACGACGACTACGACCTCGACCAGCACCAGCACGACTAGCACTCTCCCTCTGCCGGTATGTGGCAACGGTGTCATCGAGCTTGGTGAAGCCTGCGACGACGCTAACGCATCCAACCGCGACAGCTGTTTGAACGACTGCACGCTCGCCTACTGTGGTGATGGATTCGTCAATGATGCCAGTGAGGAATGCGACGATGCTGCTGCCAATTCCGATGTTGTAGCAGATGCCTGCCGTAGCGACTGCAGCGCGGCCTACTGTGGCGACGCCGTGCTGGACTCAGGCGAGGAGTGCGACCAGGGCCTTGGCAACTCCGATATAGCGGCTGATGCCTGTCGCAGTGACTGTGTTGCCCCCTACTGTGGCGACGCGGTGCTCGACTCGGGAGAGGACTGCGACGATGGCATTGCCAATTCCGATTCGTTGGCAGATGCCTGCCGTAGTATTTGCGTAGTCGCTTACTGCGGTGACGATGTCGTGGATAGCGGCGAGGACTGTGATGATGGGATCGATAACAGCGATGCCGACCCACTACTGTGCCGCAGCGACTGCAGCGCCGATACCGTTTGTGGAGATGCCGACGGTGGCGGTAGCGTTAGTGTCGTCGATGCTCAAGTCGTACTCAAGGCCGGGATCGGACTGCTCGCGGACTGCCCGCTGCTAGCATGTGATGCCAATGGTGATGGCAGCATCAGCGTGGGTGATGCCCAGCGAATACTCGCGGCCTCTATAGGCCTGCCCTCAGAGCTGACCTGTGCCCTCCAAATTACCGTGAGCCTCGACCAAGCGGTGTCGATTGGATCGTTGCAGGTAGACATCGACTACGCTGCCACCGGCGACACCTTCCTCGGCGCGGGCAGTTCGGTAGCCTGCACCGGGCTGGCAGGCGCAGGTTCGGTCGCCGCGTTCAACAACGATGTTGCGACCGGGATTCTCACCGTGGGCATCATATCTACGGTTGGGGTCGACGGGCCGGCTGACATAGCCGAGTGCCGTTTCCGTGCTTCCGGTCAAGCGCCTGCCGCGGCAGACTTCATTGTAGCCGTGGCTGAGGCTGCAGACACTAGCGGTACGACCGTGGCCGCACCCGCGGTGTCGCTTAGTTACTGATTCTGCGCTGCTCCTCCAAGCAAGCCACCAAGGTCCGTTGCGCTTCCAGCGTGGCGGGCCTTGGTCTATATCTGGGCCACTGATGTTGGGTGCCGTATCTCTAAGCGCTGTGGCCGTGTGGGTGACCATGGAAACACTGGCCTTTGGCGGCGGATTCGACCGCTCCTGTGTGATTTCCTTCAACATGGACAGCTTCGCGGCTCCGCTGATCGGCCATCTCGAGTTTTCCGTCGACTATCCACCCGGGCGCGTGGCCTTTAGCAGCGCTGCGGCCGCGACCAGCTGCCAGAGTGGATTAGCCGGCATAGAGCACCGCGCGCTGTTCTCCAGCGACGATAGCAGCGGGAGGCTGAGCGTGATCTTCGATTCTGCCGGCGGCTTCCCAGCTCTTACCTCACTCGCCACTTGTCAGATCCGTGCTGTCGGTGTCCCGAGCAGCCAGGACTTTAGCGTTACAGTGATCAGCGAGCTGGATTTGTCGAGTATGGCGGTGCTACCACAGGTGCCGGTAGGGCTGCTCGCGATTGACTGTGTGCCGCTGCCGACGACTACCACCACGACTCTACCGCTACCCAGCACGACCACTACAACCACCACGACCACGACCGTGCCGGCGGCCTGGTGTAGCGGACCGGGCACGCGATGGAGCGTCGGTGGTCGTGCGGGGCGCGCG
>CAZPPZ010000170.1:0-7069 GCA_964588545.1 uncultured Myxococcales bacterium
CGAGCCGGCCTCGCTTAGTATCTGAACAAACAGATCTTCAAGCGTGATAAGACACGCGGTGATCTCATACAGGGGCCAGCCGCGTTCCACCGCGGCTGCGGCCAGCATGGGCTTGGCGTCCTCGCCTCCGCGGGTGGTCACCACCACCGAGACGATGCCACCGGGAGCGGTGTCGACGACCTCAATACTCGATACATCCCGGCAATCACCAAACACGGCTACGGCTTCGCGCTTTTCCGCGCGCACCCTGACCAGGATCTCACCCCGCCCGGCGGTCTTGCGAACCAGCCCCTCCGCAGTATCTTCAGCCACCAAGTGACCGTGGTCGAGAATCAATACCCGTCGGCAGGTGATGCTCACCTCGGGAAGAATGTGAGTGGACAGTAGCACTGTCGACTCGCCGGCGAGCTGGCGGATCAGCGCGCGAACCTCGATGATCTGGCGAGGATCGAGCCCCACGGTGGGCTCGTCGAGAATCAGCACTTTGGGGTGATGCACGACGGCCTGGGCAATGCCTACGCGCTGACGATAGCCACGCGAGAGCTTGCCGATGTAGCGCTTGGCCATATGCCCGAGGCCACAACGCTCCATGGCATCATCTACATGCCCGCGCACATTGGCACGAGCCACGCCATGGACCCGAGCAACAAACGAGAGGTAGGCGCGCACGCTGACGTCGGGATAGAGCGCAACGCGCTCGGGAAGGTAGCCGATGTGCCGCCTCGCCTCGCGAGCATCGCCGCGAACATCGACCCCGGCAACCTCACACCCCCCGTCGGTGGGCGCAAAGAAGCCGGTGAGCATGCGCATTATAGTGGTCTTGCCCGAGCCGTTCGGCCCCAGCAGTCCGACAATGTCACCCTGCTCGATCTCGAAGCTGACGTCATCGACCGCGCAGTTCGGACCGTAGTTCTTGGTCAGATGACTGGCGCGGATCATCTAATACACCGCGCCCCCTGCAATTCAGCCATAGCCGTCACGCGTCGATGGCTGGCCTCCGCTGGATGAACTTCGGCTTGGTCAATACCATAACCACGGGCAGCAGCGTCATCGACGCGGCCCAACTAATGGTCATCCAAAGCGCGAGCAGCAACCCCATCTCCGCGTCGAAACGAATCTGTGACAACACCCAAAACAGCGTCGAGAAAATCATCGTGACCGAAACAAACGTCACGTTCTTGCCTGCGGTGGTGATCGCTAGATATACGGCTTCATCCACCCGTTCTCGATTCTGAGCCTCCGAGTATTTCCCTTCAAGCTCAAAATAAGACTCGATCGATCTACTGACTATGTACAAGCCGTAGTCGATACCGAAACCCACCCCCACGGTGATCACCGGCAAGGTGTTGATGTTGATACCCATGCCCTGCCAGCCCATGTAGGCGTTGATCACGAAGTTGGACGCAATCAAAGGCAACAACATGATTATACCCGACACGAACGATCGGTAGGTGAACAGCAGCACCAGGTAAATCGTGCCAAAGCCCAAGGCATTCATCTTTACGTCGTTGCGCAGCAGTTCCTGGTTAGCAGCAGCGAGTACGCCGATCAGACCACCGGCAAGCTTGAACGCAGCCTTGTCCATGGGGTGACCCGCGATGAACTCCTCCGAGCGCACGATGATACGTTCGATGTTTTCGCCCTTGTGGTCGCGGCAGAAGAAGGTCACGTGCGCGGTCTGGTAGTCGGTGGTTACGTACTTCGCGGTCTCGGTGGGTGGAGACCCGGAGAAGAATATGAAGAACAAACCACCGACATCGACCCAGTTGTTGGGAATAACCCCCCACTTGGGCTCGAGTTCATGGAAGACGCTGTTAACAGCACGGATGATATCCGACAGAGAGAAGCTGTAGCCGACGCCCGGGTCCCGTTCGAGAAAACGCTGGAAGCCCTCCATGGTTTTCAGTGCCTGGGGGTGCTTCATGGCGTTCTTGTCGTAGCCTTCGGCAACGACAATTAGCGGCTCAACTCCACCGAACTTGCCCTGAATCTTGATATGCGAGGCGTTGTATGGCGAGTCCTCAAAGAGCAGCGGCGAGGCCGAGGTAGGATCTCCGATAGTCAGCTTGGTCCACTGCGATGCACACACCACCGAAAGCGCTATCCAAAACACCATGGTCGCGATACGCCCACCACGACTGAGCGTGGCCGAGCCAAAGGCTTCAATGATCTGGTAGAAGGTCCCCTCACTACGCTTCTCTACAATCTCTGCGTCGGGGGCGTTTAGCAGGTCATAGACGATAGGATTGAGCAGCAGCTCAGAGATGGTGATCGCCAGAATCCAGAAAGAAGCGGTGATCGCCAACTTCTGGAGCATCAGAATCGGCACCAGGATGATTACCAACACACCAAGTGCGTCGGTGATGATCCCCGAGAGCGTCGGCACAAACAGTTCGGCGAAAGACGCAACTATAGCCTCGTGCTTATCAAAGTTACTTCGCCGGAATTCCTCATAGTAACGATCGTGCATCTGCACCGAATGACTCACCGCTCGCGCGGTGATGAAGAACGGTATCACTAACGCCAGCGGATCGAGTGCGAAGCCGATCATGTCGATAAAGCCAAGACCCCATATACCCGCAAGAACACCGGTAATCGTCGGCCGCAGCGCACCACGCCAATCATGGAAATAGAGGAACAGCACGATCCAAATGAAGATCGTCGCGAAGATAAAGATGCGGAAGATCTCTCCGGAGTAATGGTATACCCAGCCGTACAGCCGCGGCTCACCGGCAACCCACAGCCGGGCGTCCGACCCTCCACCATTGAGCGTCAGTGTCGCCGGCTTGCCGTCACGCAGGTAGCCGATTTCAACCCCGCCGCTGCCAGCCTCACGCGCAGCTGCCACCGCCGCGCCGACCTCATAGCGCTTCTTCGCAGGTGTGCCATCGACGGAGACGATGACATCGCCGGCTTGCAGACCCGACTGCTTCGCCGCGCTGCCGGGGAACAGACGTTTGACGATGATGCCAGTGCCCTTCTCGACCCCGTAGGCCTCGGCTCGATCGGGATCGACGTCAACCATCTGCGCACCGATCCATCCCTCGATGTGAGGCGTGATCACTCGTTCGTTCATCTCGTCGAAGATGCGCCGATAATCCAGACGGCCCTCGATGAAATTGCCGCGAATGATGGCGGCCTTGTCGTCGAGCGAAACGAGAATGCCGTAGACGTTCTCCGAGTTGTGGACGATACGTCGTACTTCGTGAGCATCATCCTCGGTTTTCGGCATGCCGATCATGATCGGCTCTGAACGCAACGTGCCGCCCGCAGCTACCTTGAGGTGACGCGTGGTACGGTGGCCGATCGAATCGATTTGGTTATGGTTGACGCCGTAAACCTTGTCGAGTTCTTCAGTGACGAGGTAGACCTGAGCAAGTCGCTCAAGATTGAAAATGTCGCCATCTTCAACCTCAAACATCAGCATGATGTTGTTGGCACCACCGAAATTCTTTGAATACTTATTGTGTATCTTGATGAACTCGTGAGTCTGCGGCAGCAGGTCGCCGAAACTCGTGATCATCTCCAACTTCGAGGCGTGCCACCCGAACCACGCGGTAACGATCACGACGATGACCGAAATCGGGGTGCGGTAACGGATTAGCCGTTCGCCGAGGAGGTATAGCGCTTTTTTCTCTTCTCTGCTCATTACGACCCGCTCCCTTACTTATCCGAGGCGCCTAAACCAGGTCTCGCCACCATCATCGGTATACATGATCAATCCAAAACCGCCGACGACCCACCCGACCTTATCGTCGTAGAAACGCATACGTCGCAACCAGTTGTTCACCGCCGAACCGAGATCGCCCTTGACAAAAGGCTTACCAGCCGGCGCGAAAGATACCTGCCCCGAAGCTCCCACCACCCAGCGATCACCGTTGGGTTTAACCGCTACGCTATAGAAGGGGTCGATGTAGTCGGACACGTTATTAGCAACAAAGTTCCAGTCATTGCCGCCGTCAGTGGTAACCGCGATACGGCCGTCGAGGCCGGCCACGATTCCGTTGTTTCGATCGGAGAACTCGACGTCAAAGAAAGTCGGCAGATCGAGAATGTCGAGCACCGACTCATCCATCACCGACGCCTGCTGCTCCCTCCAGTTGTCGCCACCGTCGTCGGTACGATAGATCTTACCGAACTCTCCGACGATAAAGCCGGTCTTGGCATCGAGAAATTCGATATCGTAGAGAACTGGATCTTCGAAGGCCAGAGCAAGGTCAGGGTCTATATCCTGGCCCTCGATGGTGATGGTCTGGGTGTGCCAGGTCTTGCCGCCATCGGTGGTGCGAGTGTAAAGCGACTTGTCGCCGATAGCGTGGGCGGTGTTCTCGTCGACAACACTCAGAGCAAACAGGTAGCCGCTGCTACAGGGATCGTCTTCGGTGCGGAACTTGCGCTCCTCGGGATCCGCGCACTCCTTGTCGAGCCACAACTCGGCATGCTGCTCGGTCCAGGTCTTGCCACCGTCGCTGGTCTTGAGAATGAGCCCGGCCTCGCCGACCATCCACCCGTTACGGCCATCGTCGGCAAACCCAATACTGAACAGGCTGCGATCGGTCGGCAGATCGACGTGCGACCAGCTAAACCCGGCATCGTCGGTATGAATCATCTTGCCACGGTAGCCGACCACATAGGCCGACTTAGGCCCGGTAATCGCTACGTCGAAGAACCGATCCGAGACATAGATCTTCTGCTCGGTGAGCGGCTCCCACTCTTGTTCGCCGTGACACCCCGCCAATACTGTAAGCACAACAACGCCAAGCAGTACCCAGCGACCACGACCCACGGGGTCTTTGCAACTCATGCGAATCTCCCTGAATTTCCCTGGTGAAACAGTCTGTTGCCGGATGGTATTATGCGCACTGCCATCCCGCCCAAAACGCGAGCCGATCCTTTAACGGCCAGTACTCACCGTGTCAAGGAAATTGCTGATCTAGGGCCCAGTGCCGACCAGACAAGCAGAAGCTCTGCTACTGATCCGGAAAGTATTCCTTACGTTCGGGGCCGTTGACGATGGTCTGTTGGTCAATCCGCCAGCTCCCTTCCTGCTTGATCAAGTCGTAGACCTCATACTCATCGAGCCCGAGCTGATTGAGATACTTGTCCTGCGACTTGAGGATATTGGGAACCTTGGCCGTCTCACCGACCATCACGGCATCAAAGACCTTGAATCCGAAGATCTTCACTTCACCCATTTCGACGATATACTGCTGCTCTTTGCCCCATTCTTCACGCGATTTTCCGCCGCGCAGGGCCTCAGAAACATAGTCGAAAGCCTCCTCGAAGCGATGCTTCTGCATCGCCGCGAGATACTTCTCTAAGGTCTCTTTGGGACTAAGTTCAGCCAGAACAGGGCCTGCCGGCGCCGCCAAAAGCACGACCAGCCCGAGAATCAAGACACGACGAGCATTACGCATGCAGGCATGTTAGCAACCGCCAGCCTGAAGGCAACCCCCGCCGCACACGCCCCTGGGCTTGATAGCCAAGCCCGCTCAGCCTAAGAACAGCAGCGATGGACGTAGACGTAAGTGAAGAAGTCGAACAACCAGTAGACATCGGGGCGAGGCTCGAGGAAATATTCCGGGCCTTCCAGGTCAAAGGCGCGGCGGGAGCGACACAAGCCCTGACCGTAGTCTTCCAGCTCGAAGGAGAGCACGGCGGCACCCATGCCCTGCGGGTCAGCCCCGAGGCGCTTGCCTGGGAAGCGGGCTACGACGGGGAGGCGGACATAACTGCCAAGCTGACGGTAGATGACTTTCTGGCTATTGCCGACGGCAACTTTGACGGCCGCTTGGCGGTCGCCAGTGAACGCATCGAGCTGGAAGGGAACCTCGAGCTCGCCGAGTCGCTGCTAGCGCTGATCGAACCCGAAGAAAACTAGTAAGCGAGTATCAGTTCGCCGCTGAACGCTGGTAATGCACCCCGGTATTGGCACCAGGAGTTCCATGACGCGAGGCCAGTCGGCCCTCAAAGACCTCCTGGATTACCTGCAAGACCACCTCGTCGTCGAAGGGCTTTGACATATACAGGTCGGCGCCGACCTCTAGGGCCTTTACCTCATCGGACTTCTGTCCGCGAGCAGTGAGGATCAAGATGAACACTCCCGCCAGGTCCGCGTCGCGGCGGATAGCCTGACAGACTTCATAACCGTCCATGCGCGGCATCATGACGTCGAGCAGTACTACCTTGGGCTTGCAGCGCTTGACGGCCTCGAGCCCTTCGACCCCGTCACTACCGGTCTCCACCTCTAAGCCTTCGGCCTCGAGAATGAACGCTACAGTTTCGCGGATATTCGGCTCGTCATCGACTAAGACGACCATGTCATTGAGATTATTGCCCACTGCCCTCACCCTACAATGAAATTCGCCGCTGCGGCCCGGGTCGCATAGATCATGATCGCACCCGCAGCTATCGGCTCGCTACCGAAAACTGCGCAGCTGCCATGTTCGTACACTACCGTCATATTTGTGCCGCCAATAATCATTCTCCGCCACGGCTGTTTGCCATGAAAATCGCGGATAAGGCCCATCTCGGACTTGCGTCGGGCCTATTCATGACTCGGGATGTTGCAGTTACCGTGCCAGAGTGTGGATCCTCTAGCCGCGCCGCTTGGGGACCCAACGTGCCGGCCGTTTCTCGAGAAACGCACTCATGCCCTCACGCGCCTCAGGCGATGAACGCAGACGAGCAATACGCTCGGCGGTAACATCGAGAGCCACTTCGAGGTCCACTCCGGCCAGCTCGTCGATCAGCCTCTTGACCTCGGCCAGTGCCCTGGGACCGCCACGAAGAAGATTCTCGGCGACTTGTTCAACGCTCTGGTCCAAGCCGGTGGCAGCCGTAACAACATCGACGAGGCCGTAACCGAGCGCCAGGGTGGCGCTGATCCGCTCGCCAGTCAGAAACAGGCGGCGGGCCACCGCCCGTCCGAGGGCCCGGAGGCCACAATGCGAGCACACGATTTGCCGATGGATTCAGGTACGGCCTCGGCGCGGAAGTGGGGATCAGCACATCCCGGATACACGCCCGCGGACCCGTTGGCGTGGACGGACTGATGACGACGAAGTGG
>CAZPPZ010000171.1:0-7029 GCA_964588545.1 uncultured Myxococcales bacterium
ATGTCGTACTGAAAATACAGGTTTACGCGGTTGTCACGTCCGCGGCGTAGACCGTCGAAGTCGGTGCGCCAGCGCAGGTAGTCGAGTCCGAGTAGCAGCGAAGGCGCGAGGCGCAGGCGGCTACCTATCCACCAGACGCGGTTGCGAGTGCGAGCGCCCGCGCCGAGGTCGCTGTTACTGGGGTCGTCGCTGCTCAAGCCTGCATGGAGGGTGTTCCTGGCGTTTAGCTTGAAGGCGAGCTCACTCCAGCCGCCCCGGCTCTGGATTGCCCGGCCGGTCGCGGCGTTGACGCCTTGGCCGATACCGCCGCGGAACTCTGCAAGATCCTCTCCATAGAACAGTTCGCCGCGCAGTTTGAGCAGAGAACTCAGACTCAGGTCATAGTCGACACCCGTAGAAAAACCATCGAAGTGCTTCTTGCCACCAACCGCGACACTGCTGCTCTCGCGTGCGTAGTGCCCCCAAAGTCCCAGCGTCAGCCTGGTGTCCTCCCCCCAGAGCGCGTGGCTGTAGGCTACGCGTCCTTGGTAGTTAGGCTGCGCCGAAGCCTCGCCGTCACGAACACCGTCGCCACCGAGGTCGCGCGCATTGATCGCGCCATTCAGTCCCAGTGCCGCCGCCACTGACAGCGTTCCCTCGCCAAGGTCAGGGTGGTATTCGGCACGCAGCTGAGGGCGACGGTCGCCGAGGTTGCCGGCATTCCACATCAGAGTGTCGCTGTTGGCCGAGGGAAACAGCGGCGAAATGACGTCCCAAGTCTGACCGGCGATAATACTCAGGTCACCTCGATCCAATTGAACGTAGGCGTGGCGGATGCGAACGATCTCTCGCGATTCGCTTCCACCGTTTTGAAAATCCACTTCTACACGCCCTGATACTGTCGCATCGGCGAGAGTCGTGATCTGTGGCCCGTGTACTTTCAGCCCCAAGCGCGTCAGCCGAGGATGGATGGTGAAGTTGGATTTGCCGCCACCTGGCGAATCGGGGGAGCGTACGAAGATCGGCTTTTGCGCGTTGCTCGGCAATGAATCGTCGCCGATCAAGTCTATCCGCAAGAACCCATACGGCTCGAGAACATTGCCGAGGCGCGTCAGCTGCGCTTCGGCCGGCTTGGCCTTCGTCGTCACAGTTTCACTTTCCACAGCCTCTGTCGCCGCGGTCGCCGTCGCTGCGGCGCTTCGAGCGGTAGCTTGCAAGGCTTTCAGCGCCTTGAGAATTTCACGGTTCTGGACTTCGAGTTGGTGAACCCTTACCTCGAGTGCGGCGGTGGAATCGGCGGTGGCAATACTCGGCACTGCAACAATAGCAATGAGCGCCACAGCGATCAGAGAAAACAGTCGAGAAGGAACAGAAGCTATAACAGCTGCGCGTAATGACATGGTTGCCTCGCTAGTGTGAGCACCACGGTGACGTCCAACACAGACCACGGGCCTGAGTCACCGATGGTGCGGAAAATTATTAGGAAAGAAAACGCCGGATGCGGCTAGATCGGCACGCGACCGATGCTTGCGGGTCAAGTGAAGCCCGCCGAGAAGAAGGGGGCAAAGTCAGGCTCAACGAGTGCCATGGTGTTGACTTTCATCAAAGCAGCCTGATCTTGTCAACTCGCGAGCTCTATAGAAGCTCCAAGGCCGACTTTGGAACCCAACCGCGTAATCCGTCGTGGCGACGAACCTGCAACCAGTCCTCGCGCTCGCTACGAACCTCGACCATGGTTCCCTCGGCCAGGCGATAGTGTTCGGTTCCCTTGTGGTTGGGCTCGTAACGGACACTGAGTTCATCGACCACGACCACTGCCTGCCCAAGACCTTCTACTTGGCTCCAGCGCAGTCCCAGATTGAGCGTCGTCAACGCGCAGAGCAGCAGTGCTGACAGGCCCAGCCGCCAGGCTGGACGCGACCCTCGGTCTAGGCTTTTGGCTACAGTCAAGGCTATCCACGCGAGCCACCACAGGCCCAGCGTCGCTGCTAACAGCTCATTGCTAGTCGCGCGGGTGGCCAGTGGAGCAATTAGGCGTTGAATCAGCGCCACCGGGGGAGCTTCGATCTTTGCCTCTTCGCGCGCATAGCCAAGATTGGCAGCGACGTCCGGGTCACGTGGGAGCAGTCGACGGGCGCGTTCATAGTTGGCGATAGCGGATCCGGTTTGATGGAGCTTGAAGCGAGTGTTGCCGAGGTTGAAGTAGACCGCGCCGCTGTAGTGTCCGCCCTCGATAATACGCTGATAGAACTGCGCGGCAGAGCTGTAGTCGGCCTCGGCGTAAGCGCGGTTGCCGAGGAAGAACAGTGCCATGGGGTCATCATCGCTGACACCCGCGACCAGGACGGTTGAGGCCGACAGCAGAAGCATGGTCACGACCAACAGGCCGAGTCGGTGCGACAAGACCCTCGAACGTTCAAGCGCCGTGACTATCTCTTCGGTCAGAGCGAGTGCGGTTTCATGGCCGTGGTTACTTCTTGCACCTGCTGTGTAGCGGGCGGTTTCCATGTGCGCAAACAGTGCCGAGACCTTCTCGCAAACCGCGGTATCAATTCCACTGTCGCGCAATTGTCGCGAGACGCGCTCACACTCGACAGCACCGGGAGGCAAATCGAGCTTGGCCGCCATGTAATCGCGAAACGCGGCTGTCAATACATCGTAGAACTGTTCGGCTTGGCCCCCGCTCTCAGCTCTGAGTCGCTTGAGGGCCGCGCGTATCTGCTTTCCCGAACGATGATAGCGAGCCAGGCGTGGATCGGCGCCGATGCGTTCGCGGCGCCGACGGTAGTAGAGCGCAAAGGCGAAAATGCATGGAGCTAGGGCTTGGGCTGTCCAAAATCCGAAGTCGCTCGAACCGTTAGATGCAGGCGTAAGCAGACGTCCTGGACGCTCCTTGATGTAGACAATGTCGCGCCCAAGCGGCTCCTCTAGGTCGGCGGCCGCGGCCTGTTCATCCACAACGATGACAGCAGGTGCCGAGTGCCCAGTGCTCGCGCGAACACGCAGCGGGATCGGCCCGCGAGTGATGCTGCGGTAGGCTTTGGCCGCGGGGTCAAAGTACGAGAAGCGTACCGCCGGGAGCTCAGCGATATCAGCACTACGCGGGATTATCACCTGCTCGAAAGCCTGGCCACCAGCATTGCCACTAAGCTCCGCCGGTAGGGGTTCATAGGCGCGAAAGCGCCCGTCTACAGCTACCCGTGGTGGCTTGATCGAGGTGAGGTTGCCACGTCCCGCGATTTCCATGTGCACGGCTACGGGATCACCGGCGGCAACTTCGGTCGGGCTGGCAGAGACCGAAAAAGCGAAACGTCCAATGGCACCACTGAAGTCCTCGGGGCGGCCCTGAGTGGGTAGAGGTTGTACCTGCAGCGAAACAGCGGATGCAGAAATCTTCACCGGTTTGCGCCGCGTCACTCCCAGGAAGCGGTCGAACAACGGATCGCCACTGCGACGGCTATGCGTTTCAAGCAGATCCATCGACATAGTCACCGGACCAATTTCAAGTCTTCCCGCGCGTAACGGTGTCAGTGTTGTACGAAACTCGAGAGACTGTACTCGTTTGCCGTTAACGATTTCACTTTGCTGAGTCGGGCGGCTGATGTCCTCGATGGCAAAACCCTCACCGCCGATCTCCGGGTAGTTAAGGTCGTCGACACGCACGTCGGCTACCAGCAGGCGAATCTTCAAAGCTACGCGTTCACCTATGAAGACAGATTTCTTCTCGGGCTCGACGAGCAAACGCAGTCTCAGGTCCTGTTGCTGAGACGCGGTGGTCGATGCCGTGCTGCTGTCTGGGCTGATGACCTCAATGTTGAGGGCTGGGCTCTCGAGCACGCTACCCTGATGGGCAATACGAAACGGGCCGAGCTTGTAACTCCCCGGCTTCAGCGCACTCAGCGCGTAGCGGTGGGTGATGCTAGTATTGACACGCCCGCCGACACTTTCCATGCGTGTCATTGGGCCTATGTAGTTGACGCGTAGGCCGGCGAAGCGCAGATCTGGAGCGTCGATGGCGCGAGTACCGGAAAAGCGCAGGCTCAGGGTAAAGCGCTCTCCCACGAACACCTGACTACGGTCTACGCTGGCACTAAGGGTGGCCTCACTCGCCCAGGCCAACGGTGACATGAGGAGGATAAGACACAGGGCTGTAGCTGCGTGCCGCAATCGCTTCTACCAGTCCTTAGCCGGACGACCCTCACCAGCGACGCCCAGAGCTCGCGAGATATCCTCGGGGCCGAGTTCTTCCGCGCTGGCAGTGTCGAGAATCGCGCGGGCTGCCTGGCGGTCGAGACTCTGTTGTTTCTCTTGCTCACTCTGGGGTTCCTCGCTCGCGCCCTCAGAAGCTGATTGCTGAGTCTGGTCTTGCTCCTCGCTACTCTCGGATTGCTCCCCCTGTGTCGATTCCTGCTGTTGCTGCTCGTCTCCCTGAGCCTGTTGCTGTTGTTCCTGCTCCTGACCTTGGTCTTGGCCCTGCTCCTGTTCGGGCGGCTGCTCTCCACCCTGGTCTTGCTGTTGTTGTTCGCCCTGCTGGTCTTGCTGCTGCTGTTCGCCCTGCTGGTCTTGCTGTTGCTGTTCGGCCTGACGTTCGAGCAGTTGCTTGAGTTTGCGCGCAACAAACTCATGGCCGTACTTGGCGTCGGTATCCTCGGCGTCGGCGGCCATGGCACGGCGGTAGACGAGCAGCGCCTGCTGATAGCTCTCGACAGCCGCCTTGGGGTCGCTGGCCTCTTTGCTCTCGCCGATGCGGTAGAGCGAATTGCCCAGGTTGTAGGCTGCGCGGGCGATCCATTCTTCATCGCCCGAAGCCGCAACCGTGGTGAAAGCCGCAGCCGCCTCCTCGTAGTTAGCCAGGCTGTACAGCGCTGCACCAAGGTTGAAGCGTAGCAGCAGAGAGTCGGGCTGATCGAGCAGCCCTTCGCGGTAGGCGTCGACGGCCTCGCTATAGGCCTTGCGCGCATAAGCGGCATTACCTGCAGCTGCCTGGGCGTTAGGCTGTGCGCGGCAGTGTGTGGGCGACAAAAGTGCGATCAGTATCAAGGCGAATAGACCCTTCATGGCTCTACCTGCGTGACGGGTGCGCGCCGTCCCTCGCCAATGAGCAGCTCCAATATCAGCAGCGCCGCTGCGGCCGCCAGCGGAATTTGGAAGCGCTCCTCGTAACGTTTCTCCAGCGAGCTCGATAGTTGCCGTTCTTCCATCTGCGCGATGTGCTCGTCGAAGACCTGATCGAGCCCGAGATCAGGGCCGAGACCGCGCACGTAGGCGCCGCCGGTGGCGAGCGCGATAGTCTTTAGGGTGTCTTCGTCAAGCCTGGTCTTGACTACGTTGCCGCTGCGGTCCTTCATGAAACTGGGAGTTCCATTGGTCTGCACGGGGATCAACTCACCTTCTGCCGTGCCGATGCCGACGGTGTAAATTTTGATTCCACGTTCGTTTGCCCGTGCCGCGGCTTCTTCAACATCGCCTTCGTGGGACTCGCCGTCGGTGATTATGAGCAGTGCCTGGTGCTTGCTCTGGCGGGCGTCGAAGGCCTCGAGACTGACGTCGATAGCGCGAGCCAGCGAGGTGCCGCCGCGTGGAATGATACCGACATCGAGCGAATGCAGGGCGCGTTCGAAGGCCGCGTAATCGAGCGTTAACGGGCACTCAAGGAAAGCCGCGCCGGCGAATGGTACTAGCCCTACGCGGTCGCCATCGAGGCGTTTGACCAAGTCTAGTATCGCTAGCTTGGCTCTCGCCAAGCGGTTGGGCTTTACGTCACTAGCGAGCATGCTGCGTGAGGTGTCGATGGCAATAAGCAGGTCGATGCCTTGGCGGTGCACTTCCTCCCACCTAAAGCCCCAGCGTGGGCCGGCTACGGCGATGACCACCAGGCTCATGGCCGCCACCCGCACAGTCGCGAGCAGCACCCTGCGTCCCGGTTCGTGGTCGCGGTAGAGGCGAGCTAGTAGATGCTTCTGGGCAAAACGGCTGGCCACGTGTCGGCGTCGCGCGGCCGCTCGCATCAGAAACACAGCTGCGAGCACCACAGCGACGAGAATCCACAGCATTCTTGGGTTTGACCACATCATTACGGAAGTACCCTGAGGCTGGTTTCTCGCAACACCGCCTCGCCGAGCAGCAACAACAGCGCGGGCAAACCCAGCCAGGCATAAGCCTCGTAGTAATCGAAGTATTCGACCCCCTGGTGCTCGGTCTTCTCCAATAGGTCGATCTCGGCGTAGATACTCTCGAGGCTACTGGTGTCGGTGGCTCGATAGAAAGCCCCCCCGGTCATGCTCGCGATCTCGCGCAGCGCGTCTTCGTCGACGTCTACCTGCATAGGGCGGTAGACTCGGTTGCCGAAAAAATCCCGAGAGGGAAACGGCGCGAGTCCGCGGGTACCCGCGGCAATCGTGTAGACGCGGTAACCTAGAGTCTGTGCGGCCTCAGCGGCGGTCGACGGCGAGATGTTGCCGGCATTGTTCTGTCCGTCGGTGAGCAGGACGATTACCTTGCTCTCTGCCGTCGAGGCCTCCAGGCGCGCAACCGCAACCGCAAGCGCCGAGCCGATCGCGGTACCGTCTTCTATCAGTCCCACCTCTGCGCGCTGGAGGTTACGCAGCAACCAACCATGGTCCAGTGTCAGGGGACACTGGGTGTAGGGGCGACCGGCGAACAGTACCAGGCCGACACGGTCGCCGTGGCGTTTATCAAGGAAGTTGCCAACCGCCTGCTTGACCGCGGCTAGTCGGTTGGCACGCTTACCCTCCACCGAGAAATCCTCGGCGAGCATGCTGCCCGAGATGTCTACCGCGAGCATGATGTCGATACCCTCGGTGAAGATTTCGGTAGGGGCTTTGGCCAACTGCGGCCGTGCAAGGGCCACCAGCAGCAGGCCCAATGCGACAATCCGCATTAGCACCGGCACCCACAAGAAATGCGCGCGACGACCACGGCCAACCTCTCCAAGCCGAGCCAGGGCAGCAACCACGGGATAGGCCAGGGTCGGCGCGCGGCGTGAGCGGCCGTGCCAGACCAGCAACGGCAGCGCCGCAAGCAACAGCA
>CAZPPZ010000172.1:0-7017 GCA_964588545.1 uncultured Myxococcales bacterium
TCCCGCAGCGAGACATGGCACGCATGACCTCGCTCCTCAGCTGCCTAAAGCGCAGTATCGACATCATCCTCTCCTGCCGGGTCAGCGGTGCTGTTCGTATCGACGGGACCGAGATCTCGGAGATCCGCAACGTCAACGCGCTGCGACGCCGTATAGGCATGGTGTTTCCGTTGCCTGTAGGGTTGCCGATGTCTGTATACGACAACGTCGCCTTCGCACCTCGCATGACCGGTATGCGCAAGGGTTCTGAGCTGGACGAACTGGTCGAAAACTGCCTGCGGCAGGCCGCGCTCTTCGACGAGGTCAAGGACCGAATGTCGCAGCTGGGAACCAAGCTCTCGGGCGGACAGCAGCAGCGACTAACAATCGCCCGCGCGTTGTCGATGCGGCCCGAGATTCTCTGCCTTGACGAGTTTTCAATCGCAGTCGATCCGGTAACGACGATGCGCATCGAAGAGGTCATACGCGAGCTCAAGGAGACAATGACGATAGTGCTGGTGACCAACCTGGTACAACAGGCCAAGCGACTCGCCGACCGCACCGCGCTCTTCCTCAGCGGTAGCTTGATCGAAATCGATGATAATGCCGTGATCTTCTCGCGCCAGACCGCCGACGAGCGCACCTTCCGTTACGTCCAGGGGCTATTCGGGTAAATGTCGGACGAGCAGATAATCGTCGCCGAGGACCTGCACCTGTGGTACGGCAAGTTCGAAGCTCTGCGTGGCATTGACCTGGTGGTACGCCGCGGCGGCATCACCGGACTGATCGGTCCTTCGGGCTGTGGCAAGACTACGCTGCTGCGCTGCTTCAACCGCATCAACGAACGCTACGACTCGGTTCGCACCGCCGGTGCGGTGCGAATTGGTGGCCACGACGTCTACGCGCAAGGAGTTGATCTGATAGAACTTCGCAAGCGCATAGGCATGGTTTTCCAACGGCCGAATCCACTACCCATCGCCATCCGCGACAATTTACTTTATGGATACCGTCTCCACAGCCCCCGCAGCAAGCGCACACGTAACGACGAGGACGAAGCCTTGGAGTCGTCGCTGCGTGCGGTGCAGTTGTGGGACGTCCTCAAAGATCGACTAGGGGAACGCGCAACCTCGCTTCAACTCGAACAGCAGCAGAAACTGTGTATCGCGCGGCTGCTGCCGCTAAAGCCTGAGGTCATCCTCATGGACGAGCCCTGTTCTGCCCTCGACCCAGACGCGACTGCCGCCGTCGAGGATATGATACGACGGCTCGGTGAGCACTTGACCATCGTGATCGTGACTCACAACATGGCCCAGGCGCGCCGTATCAGCGACGAATGTGTGTTCATGCTGATCGGCGAGATAATCGAGCACTTGCGCACCGAGGAACTGTTCATTGCGCCGCAAGACCAACGCACCGCCGACTACATAGAAGGCCGTTTCGGATAGAACAGCCGGGAGGCAGATACGCAACCAATGACCCTGCATGCCAAAGACCAAGCTGCGCTTGACAAAACGGTGGAGGAACTGCGCCAGATATATCGCGCGCGCCTCCTGGCAATCGCACTGCACGGCGAGGCGACGAGCCTCGACTATCGGCCGCGCAAGTCTCAGCTTTCGCTCGCCATAGTGCTCTCCGCGGTAACCGCCGATGAGCTCGCGGCCATGCACCCGCTGATCAAGAGCTGGCGGCGCAGGCGCATAGCTACGCCGCTGGTGCTCGACCCGCGCTATATAAAGACCTCGGTCGATGTCTTTCCCCTGGAGTTCGTCGACCTTATGGATCGCCACCGCCTGCTTTACGGCGACAGTGATCCATTTTCCAGTATCGAGATACAGCCTGCGCACCTACGTACACAAGTCGAGGCGCAGCTGCGCGGCAAGATGCTCCACCTCTGGGAGGCCTTTCTTGCCTCCGCCGGATCGCCAAAGGTACTGCGCCAGGTACTGCTGGAAACGCCCGTAGATTTTGTCGGCTCGCTGCGCGGTCTACTTATGCTCGGCGAGGTCCAGCGACCGCCCGAGGCGCTGACTCTGCTTGCGGCGGTCGAGTCGCGCTTCGAGCTCGGCCTGCCCAGCTTTCGGAGGCTGGCGGGCGCTGGGCAAACTGGCGCTAGCCTCGCCAGCGATGAACTCTCCAGTCTCTTCGCTAGCTACCTCGACGAGGTTCGTGCCTTGGTACAACTGGTAGACAAGCTATGAACCGACCCTTTTCGGTACTGCTGCTCGGCCTGGCTCTGAACCTCTCGGTGTGCGCTGCCGATGCACGCGATATCGAAATTCCGCAGGCCTCGGGTCCGGTGGTTGATGCTGCACGCATCATAGAGCCGCGCTACGCCGAGGCGGTCGCGCGGCTGTCATATGAGCTAAGAGAGAAGACCGGTGCGGAGATTGCCGTGCTAACCGTACCGACCACCGCCCCGCTGGATGACTTTGCCTACGGGATGAAAGTGGTTGAGTCGTGGAAGCTGGGCGATGCCGACAAAGACAATGGCCTGTTGCTGCTGGTGGTATCGCGAGACCGCCGTATCCGTTTCTTCAGCGGATACGGCCTTGAGGGCATCCTACCCGATGGCAAGCTCGGAGCTATCATCGACGAAGACATCACCCCATCGTTTCGTAGTGGCGACATCGGAGCCGGTATCTACGCCGGGGGCAGAGTAGCCGCCGGGCTTATTGCAGCCGACGCCGGGGTTGCGCTGAGCGGCAACCCCGCCCAGCGTCCACGCCGCGGCGCCACCGGCGGCAATCCCATCGGCCGTTTGCTCTCCCTGCTTTTTTTCTTCTTTGGCCCAGCTCTACTATACCCTCGCTATGGTCGCCGACGCCGTTTTCCGCTGATTCTCGGCTTACCGATGGGGGGCTTTGGTGGTGGTTTAGGGGGAGGTCTTGGCGGTGGCTTCGGCGGTGGCTTTGGCGGTGGCGGGGGATTCGGTGGCGGCGGCGCAGGCCGCGGCTGGTAGGAGTGAGTTATATGGCAACGCAAACAAAGCTGACAAGTGGAGTAAGATCGATGCTGCTAGCCACGGTCCTGGCCGCGGCACTACTAACCCCCGGCTGTGGTTACAACACGCTGGTGAGCCAACAAGAAAACGTTGACGCAAGTTGGAGCGAAGTAGACAACCAACTACAGCGGCGCAATGACCTGGTGCCCAACCTGGTCAACACCGTCAAGGGCTTCGCCAAGCAAGAAAAGGAAGTGCTTACCCAGGTGACAGAGGCACGTTCTCGGGTAGCTGGAGCGGGCTCACCGAGCGAAAAAATCGACGCTTCTAACCAGCTCTCCGGTGCACTCTCGCGGTTGCTGGTAGTCATGGAGCGCTACCCGGAACTCAAATCGAACCAGAACTTCCTGCGCCTTCAAGACGAACTCGCGGGTACTGAAAACCGGCTAGCAGTGGCACGTACGCGCTACAATGATGCCGTGCGCCAGTACAACACCAGTACCAAGCGCTTCCCGACCAACCTGATCGCCAACAGCTTCGGTTTCGAGAAGCAGCCGTACTTCGAAGTTCCCGACGAGGCCAAGAAACTACCCAAAGTTGAGTTCTAAAGCTCCACTCTCAGGGCGCGAATACGCAACCGCAGACGCCACCTACCAGGGCGCACACTGAATCTACCGGGCAGCCCCCCCCGGCGCCGCAGATGTCGCCGGCTGCGGGGTCCAGCCCCGTACAGGGCAGCACACAGGCGCAGGTCTGTCCGGCCCTAGCTTCGCACAGGTGGCTCGCACTAAGATGCGAACAATCCCCTGAACACGTAGGCCAACTGCTACCGCCAACGCAGGCACTCAGTGGCGGCAGTGTTGTCGTCGTGGTGGTTGGCGGCGGGCCCTTAACCGCCGGCGTGCACAGCAGCGAGACTTTGAACTTCTCTATGCTGCGGGTACCGAACTGATCGCTAACCTGTTCGGGCGCGATATCGCGTTTGGGGCACTTCACTTTGTAACAGAGTCTATCAAAACCGAGATCCGTGCCGTCGACGGTCTGCAGACTGCCTCCGTCGATCTGTGTGACGTTCTTATCAACCGGCACACAGAACTCCTTCGCCTTGCCCTTGATGGTGCAATTATCCAGCGCTCCGAACTGAGCCTGCAGAGCTTGCAGCGAAACCTGCGCGTTCTTGAACTGACGCTGGTCCTTTATCTTGTAACACTTCAGGTGATCAAAGGTTTGGGCGTAAGACCCGGGGGCAACCAAGCCTGATACTAGTGTGAGGACAGCCAACGCTGAAAAAGTTACATTGAGGCGAAAGGACATCTTGAACTCCTGGGTAGTAGCAATACTACAGTGCTACAGCCTAGCGCGTCCAAGGGGCGCTAGTCCAGCCGTTGTCGCTAGCGCACCCCCCCTACTGAGAACCATCCTGCTCTTGCGCGCCGCTATCATCGATCTCGAGCATACGCTGATCAAGCTTCGAGGTAATGTGTCGGCGGCTGGCGTCTGCTGTGGCTTGGGCCGCAACCTGATGGAAGTGGCCGTGTTCCGGATCCCAGACCATCCCCGGACGCAGCTCGGTCTCGCTACCGTCGGGAAGAATGACGTGCCAGTGCGCGTGGGCAGCCGACCAGACTCGCTCCAGACCGTCATCGCCAGTGGCACCACCACGGAGCGCGCCCAGCGCAAACGCCGCGATCAGGGCGATTGCTATCGGGCCGAATAGATAGAAGAGGCCCCTAGCCGCCGAATCATAGAACCTTGCACGCTTATGCCCCTTGAGCGCGCAGCACTGCTTGTACTTCTTTCCGCTATCACAGGGACAGGGGTCATTACGTCCGATTTTCATGGATTCCTCCAGCTTGGGCCCTGCACCGCGTTGCGGCCGCGCCGGGCCACAACCACAAGGGACTCCTCCCTACCCATTATGCATGATAAGTCTCCCACCCGCAGGCCTAGGAGAGCGGCACTATATATATCAAAAACTCCAGCGGCCGAGCCGGGTTTCAGCTTCAGTCACACGCGCCAGGGTCTCTAGAAAGTAGCGTCGCGGCCACTGCTCAGCGCCCAGTCTCGCCAGATGTGGGGCGTAGAGCTGACAGTCAACGAGGCCACCCGGCCAAGTCCCCACGTGCTTGATCAAGGCGATTAGCGCGGCCATCGAGGCCCCCGAACAGCGCCTAAACATCGACTCGGCGGCAAAATAGGACCCTATCGATACCCCATAAACCCCACCGACGAGCCGTCCTTCACGCCAAGCTTCGACCGAGTGTGCAAAGCCCAGGTCATGGAGCCGGCAGTAAGCCTGAATCATCTCGGCAGTGATCCAGGTTCCATCCTGGCCAGGCCGTGGCATCTCGGCACAGCCGCTCACCACCGCTTCAAAGGCTGTATCGACACGCAGCTCAAAGTCGCCAGCATCTATGGTACGGCGGGTACCGCGGCTTATTCGCAAGTTATCCGGTTCGAGGACCATGCGTGGGTCGGGCGAAAACCACAGAATCGGCTCACCCTCGCTGTACCAAGGAAAGATTCCTTGTGAATAGGCCAGTAACAATCGCCGCGGTGACAAATCACCTTCGATAGCAAGAAGCCCACTCGGCTCCGCTACACTGGCTGGAGGAAAGATCAGCTCGTCGCTGAGTCGGTAGATCGGCACTGTCCGGCAGGGTCACCTCTACGGCGACACCGAGCGGCAACAACGAATACCCACCACTCCCGACTGCAGACTCTTGTCATTGCCCGAACACACGCCACTGCAGCCGGCAAAACGATCAACGGGATCATTGCTCAAATATCCGGCACCGCGAAACTTGCAGTAATCACCCTTGCATGAGTCCACCCACTCGGCGACGTTTCCAGCCATATCGAACAAACCGTCGAGACCGCCCTCGCAACGCCAGTGGCTAGCCACCGGGGCGGTTGTGCTCGGCCGTCCCTCAACTGTCTCGGTCTGTGATTGGGCATTGCAAGCGGAAAGATCGAAAGCGTTGCCATAGGGGAACTTGCGACCGCTAACTCCGGCGCAGGCAGCCAACCATTCTGGTTCAGTGCAAATCCTGCCCCCAGCATAGGCACAGTACTGCTCGGCGCCGCCGTAAGTGACACAGTTAAGCGGATGGTCCTCTCGCTCAGCCGCACCAAAGTTGCACTTGGATGAGGCCGTCTCCGCGCTACACGCTCCAGCCTCCACGCAGGCGCGAAACTGAGCCACCGAGACCTCGGTGGTGGTTATCTCAAAGCCCTGGCTCGGGTGTTTCACCCACGAAGGCGCGCCGGGGCCCGTCAGCGCTCCCGCCGCCGACGGCGCGGACAGGAGCAGGGCAGCCAGCAAAGCACAAACTCGTACAGCGGAATGAATAGATGAGTGCAGCATTAGCCTTATAGAATACACCGACAGGGCCAATACGGTCTACTTTTTGTGGACACGAGTCCGCAGCAACAGCGCCGGAGTCCCGTCCTACCATCATCCTCATGCTAGAATGGTTCGTCCCGAGGCACTCGCACCATGACCGCAAGACACTCGAGTTCCATGCAAACAAGCGCCGGGCTGGTCGCCGCAGCGTTGATTCTAGCGACCCTCGGCTACGAGCTGCTGCTCAACAGCTACTTTCCCGAACTCTACCAAACCAGCGTTCAAGAGGATGAATACCTCGAATGGGCTACATTCTGGGCTTTCGCTGCGGCCTCCGGAGTATGGATAGCTGCGGCAGCGGCACTGCGGCGCAGGCAGGGGGTACTGCCGTGGTTCCCTGCGGGGTTGGCGCTGTTTTGCTTCATCGTTGCCATGGAGGAAATCTCGTGGGCCCAGAGACTAATCGGTTACCGCCCGCCACCGTACTTCCTCGCAAACAACTTCCAGCAGGAGCTAAACTTTCACAACATCGTCGACACCGACTTACGTAAATTGGCCCTACAGGCCATCCTCTGCGGCTACGGAGTGGCCTTACCGCTAGCTGCCTGCTTCGACACGGTTAGACGCAAACTCGCGATCGTCTCCATTCAAGCCCCGCCGCTGGCTCTGGCCCCGGTGTTCGCCGTAATGACGGCAACCGCGATCATCTATCCCATAAACTATAGCGGAGAGGTGGTTGAAGTAATGATGG
>CAZPPZ010000173.1:0-6991 GCA_964588545.1 uncultured Myxococcales bacterium
TTGAAACGCGAGAGCGATGTCTGACGCCTCACTCAGTAGAGAGTCACACGAGAGTCTCGCGATCGCCATGAGCCGAATCGGCGGCAAGTCCAACACCGGCGAAGGCGGTGAGGATCCGGGCCGCTTCATCCGCGACGACAACGGAGACTGGCGTCGTAGTGCGATCAAACAGGTAGCCTCGGGGCGCTTCGGCGTGACCATCAACTACTTGGTCAACTCCGACGAGATTCAGATCAAGATCGCCCAGGGCGCCAAGCCTGGTGAAGGCGGTCAGTTGCCGGGCCACAAGGTCGACGAGGTAATTGCCAAGACCAGACACTCCACACCTGGTGTCGGACTGATCTCGCCGCCGCCGCACCACGATATCTACTCAATCGAGGATCTGGCCCAGCTAATCCACGACCTCAAGAACGCTAACCACCGGGCGCGTATAAGCGTAAAGCTAGTCGCCGAAGTAGGTGTCGGCACGATTGCCGCGGGTGTCTCCAAGGCCAAGGCCGACGTCGTGCTGATAAGCGGTTACGATGGCGGCACCGGTGCGTCTCCGCTCAGTTCGATCAAGCACGCAGGAGCCCCGTGGGAACTCGGGCTGGCCGAAACCCAGCAGGTGCTGGTGGCCAACGACCTACGTAGCCGCATCCGCGTGGAGACCGATGGCCAACTAAAAACCGGCCGCGACGTTGCCATCGCAGCGCTGCTCGGCGCCGATGAGTTCGGCTTCGCCACCGCTGCACTGGTAGCCTCGGGCTGCATCATGATGCGCAAGTGTCACCTCAACACCTGCCCGGTCGGCATCGCCACTCAAGATGCGGCCTTGCGCAAGCGTTTCAGCGGCGAGCCCGAGCACGTCGTCAACTTCATGCTGTTTATCGCCGAACAGCTGCGCGAGATCATGGCCTACATGGGCTTCCGCAGCGTCCAGGAGATGACCGGTCGCTGCGACCGCCTGGTGGCCGACCTACCGAGCGAGCACCTCAAGGCCTCGAGTCTCGATCTGAGCCAGATCCTCTACCGTCCCGAGGTCGGCCCCGAAGTCGGCATAAGCGGCAACGCTGGCCAGGACCACGGTCTGGACGGCGCGCTGGATTGGCAGCTCATCGAGCTGGCCAAGCCGGCTCTCGAGAACAAGACGCCGGTGCAGATAGACCTGCCCATTGGCAACACCAATCGCACCGCGTGTACGATTCTTTCGAGTGAACTGACACGGCTTCACGGTGAAGAGGGCCTGCCGCCTTACACCATCAGCATCAACCTCAGCGGCTCGGCTGGGCAGAGCTTCGCGGCTTTCCTCGCCAAGGGCATAGCTGTGACTCTGATTGGAGACGCCAACGACTATTTCTGCAAGGGAATGTCTGGGGGTCAGGTGGTAATCACTCCACCAAGCGATGCCGGTTTTGTCGCTGAAGACAACATCCTCATCGGCAACGTCGCACTCTACGGTGCAACCGGTGGCGCAGTCTTCGTACGCGGCCGTGCCGGGGAGAGGTTCTGCGTACGCAACAGTGGAGGAACCGCTGTTGTCGAAGGAGTCGGAGACCACGGCTGCGAGTACATGACCGGCGGGACGGTGGTGGTGCTCGGTCCTCAGGGGCGAAATTTTGCCGCGGGAATGAGTGGTGGAATCGCCTACGTCCTCGACGAGGACGGAAGCTTCGCCACTCGCTGTAACATGGGCATGGTCGAGCTGTTTGCCGTCGAGGACCAGGCCGACATCAGCGCGCTGCACCAGATAGTTCAGCGCCACCAACAGTATACCGGAAGCGCCGTAGCTGAGCGCCTGCTTGGCAGCTGGGAGAGTTCGGTCAAAGGCTTCGTCAAGGTGCTACCAAGTGAGTACCGTAAGGTTCTCGAGAAGATGCACCTGGATGCGGACGCGCAGAAACTGGCCTCGGTTTAGCCACGCGGACGAGTAGACACTAGATGGGAAAGATCACTGGATTCATGGAGGTGCGCCGTGAGTTGCCGGGCAAGAGTCCGGTTAGCGAGCGAGTCGGTCATTATCGCGAGTTCGACCACCCCTTCCCCAACGATAAGCTGCGCGAGCAGGGCTCACGCTGCATGGACTGCGGCGTTCCGTTTTGTCACAACGGCTGCCCACTCGGCAACGTCATTCCCGACTGGAACGATCTCGTCTACCGAGATCACTGGCGCGAGGCTATCGTCGCCCTGCACGCGACCAACAACTTCCCGGAGTTTACCGGGCGAATATGCCCGGCGCCTTGTGAAGAGTCTTGCGTGCTGAGCATCAACGACGACCCGGTCACCATCAAGCTGATCGAACGCAGCATCATAGACAAGGCCTGGGAGCAGGGTTTCATCAAGCCACAGCCGGCAGCCACTTCAACCGGCAAGAGCGTAGCCGTGGTCGGGTCGGGCCCTGCGGGGATGGCCTGCGCGCAACAGCTCGCGCGTGCCGGTCACGGCGTTACTCTGTTCGAACGCGCGGATCGTATCGGCGGGCTGCTTCGCTACGGAATCCCTGACTTCAAGATGGAGAAGCACCTCATAGACCGCCGCCTCGAACAGATGGCGGCTGAAGGCGTGGTGTTCAAGACCAGCGTAAACGTAGGCATCGACTATCCCAGCGCCAAACTACAGAAAGATTTTGATGCGGTAGTGCTGGCCGCCGGCTCCACCGTAGCGCGCGACCTGCCGGTGCCAGGACGAGAACTGACCGGCGTACACTCGGCTATGGAGTTTCTGCCCCAGCAAAACCAGCGTGTCGCCGGCGACATCATTCCCGACAAGCTCTCGCTGACGGCCGAGGGTAAGAATGTCATCGTCATTGGTGGCGGCGATACCGGCTCAGACTGCATCGGAACCTCAAGGCGTCAGGGTGCCAGTTCGATAACCCAATTTGAGATCATGCCACGCCCACCCGAGCGTGAGGCGGCGCAACCGGTATGGCCCTACTGGCCGATGATACTGCGCACTTCGACCTCCCACGAGGAAGGCGCCGAGCGCGAGTTTGCTGTGGCTACCAAGAAGTTCGTAGGCAGCAACGGCCGGATCACCGGGTTGGTGGCGGTCAAAGTAGAGTGGTGCAAAGACGACGATGGACGCATGCAGATGCGTGAGATCGAGGGCAGTGAGTTCGAGCTTCCCGCCGACTTGGTACTGCTAGCAATGGGCTTTGTCGGACCCGACAAAGCCGGCCTAATCACTGACCTCGGGCTCGAGCTAGACGCTCGCGGCAACATCGCCTGCAACGACAGCTACATGGCCAAGAGTGAGGTCAAGAACAAAGCCGACATCTTCGCCTGTGGCGACGCCCGGCGAGGTCAGTCTCTGGTAGTATGGGCCATCTGGGAAGGACGCGAGTGCGCCCGCTGCGTGGACCTGCAACTCATGGGTAAGAGTGAACTTCCGACTTCGCCGCCGACACCAGAACTGGGTGGCCGACCGATTTGAGCGAGATCCTCGATCCAGACGGACTGCTCGCTTTCTACGCCGACGCCGGCTTCAAGGTTCACAAGAGTGCTAGCGGCTGGTGGTACGAGGCGGGACCACGCTTCCTCCTGGGCGTGCCCACGCACATCCCGTTGACCCTCGACCAGAACGAGGCTCGGGCCATCCAACGTGCTAGCGGTGCCCTCGGCCTGCGCTATGTTAGCTCGGAGAGCCAGCGCGGGCGCGAGAGCTGGCAGGTGGTTGCCAGCGGCAGCGACTATTCGCTCGAGGGATTCTCGGGCAACACCCGCAGCAAGCTGCGGCGCGGTCTCAAGAAGAACGAGATCCGGCGTATCAGCGGAGAGGAGCTCATGAAGGTGGGCGAGCAGGCCTTCCTCGACACCGTCGAGCGCCAGGGCCGTGCCGACCGCTACGGACTAGAGCGTTGGCATCGCCTACTGCGCGCCGCCGATCGAGCCCCAGGCATCGAGATATGGAGCGCGTGGCACGAAGGAACCATGGCAGCTTATCTGCTGGTGATGGTCTTCGAAGACGTCTGTGAACTCTATGAAGCACGATCACGCAACGACATGTTGAGACACTATCCGAACAACGCGCTGATATACTCGGTAACCGAAGACATGCTTGTCAATCGCGGCAAACACGAGGTTACTTTTGGCATCGAGGGGCTCGAGGAGCTAGACAGCCTTGATGCCTTCAAGCTTGCCATGGGCTTCTCCAAAAAACTCATTCGCCAGAACGTGATCTTTCACCCAGCCATCGACACAGCTCTCTCGCTTGGCCCCCTGCGCCAACTGGTTCGCCGTTTGTCCGAACGAGATCAGCCAGGGTTTTGGCGTAGAGCAAAGAGCTTGATGGATTTCGCCGGACTGGACCGCTGAGCGATGTCGCAACCGGCGGCCTTGGTCTTTCCCGACAACCTCGCGGCTCTGGCTACCTGCCGCGAGCTGGGGCGAGCTGGCATAGCAGTAGAAGTACTGGGTTCACGCAGAGGTCCGGCAGCGCACTCGCGCTACGCCCGTTACCGCGAGGTAGCCAACTTCTACGACGATGCCGGTCTATGGAAGGATCAAATCCTAAGCTTGGCCGCCGAGCACTCGCAGCCGCCGGTACTCTTTCCTACCGAGGATGCCGCGCTGCTGGTGGTAGAGCGTTTCAGCGCTGAGCTCGGCCAGGTACTGAGACTACCCTACCCCTCGCCAGGCCCTACGCCGCAGATTATCGACAAGCTAGCCCTCTACCGTGCTGCCGCCGACTTGGGTATCGGCGTGCCACGTTTCCATGAGGTCGGCAGTGGCGATGATGTAGCGGCGCTGATCGACGCGGATTCTACCTGGATTGCCAAACCATCGTGCCGCTACCGTATCGATGATCGCGGACAGGTGTGCACATTTTTATCAGTATCGGGAGGCTCCAAGGCTCTAGGCGGCGATATAGTAGAGGCAGCCGCTACGGTTGGCGATGCGGGCTTCGTTTGCGTCGTTCAGGAGCTTATCCCCGGTCCTTTCGAAGAACTCGTCAGCGTTGGCATGTGTATGGCGCCTAGCGGAAAAGTACTGAGCTCGTATACAGCGCGCAAGCTCTGCGAATACCCAGAGCCCTTTGGTGATGGGCTCATAGTCGAAACCATCGCCGACCCCGGTATCACCACCATCGCCGCCGAGCTGCTGCGCTCGTTGGGTTACTGGGGAATCTGTGACGTCGAATTCAAGCGCGACCCGCGTGACGGACGATTCAAGCTCCTAGACGCCAACCCCCGAGTGTGGCTGTGGCACGATCTGGGAATTTTCGGCGGCGCCGCCGCACTGGCGCTAAGCGCCTACCAACTCGCCGTCAGCGCCGAAATGGCGAGCGCGCCGCCTTGCGCACCCTACAGCGGAGTAGCGGGCACCCGCCCCACTTGGGTATCGCCGCGGGGAGCCGCAGCATTCTTGCTATCGGCCTACCGGCCCGGCCGACACGGCTGGGCTCTGCCCTTTCGCTTGACGGTTGGCTCGCTTCGTACAATGCTAAGGAATTCCAAGGCGTTTCACGATCCTATCTACCTTCGGCCAGCCGCTTGGCGAGAGTTTTCGGACGCTGCATGGAAGCGTGTAAAGCACCTACTACACGCATGAGAATCGCGACGCGGTCGGCAGCCGCGGATATTAGAAGGAGGACTCATGGCAACGCGTATAGCCAAAGACTATTTCACCGAGGACGATTCGGGCCGGGCAGTATTTGACGGTCACGACATAGCAGAGCTGGCGGAGGCCTACCCGACACCGTTCTATCTGATCTCGCAAAAGCAGCTGCAGGATAACTACCAGCAGTTCCAGAACGCCTTCTCGTCGGTCGATGGTGGGCTCAGCACCTACTACTCGGTGAAGTCTAACTTCGAGAGCATGGTGCTAAAGACCCTAGCCGAGAACGGCTGCGGCGCCGAAATCTCGGGTGCCATGGACATGGAACTGGCCAAGCGCGCGGGCATGGCTCCCGAGAACGTGGTCTTCGACGGACCTTACAAACCCATCGAGGACATCGAAGCAGCGCTAGAATGGGGCGTTCACATCATCAACATTGAATCGCTCAACGAGGCTCGCGACATCAACGAGATCGCCGGCCGTATGGGCAAGAAGGTAGACGTCGGTATTCGTATCGACCCTCTGCTCTCCAAGCCCTACTACGACAAGGTCATCACCACCTACCGCAAGAAGTTTGGTTTCCCGATCGATCAGGCGGCCAACGCCGGAGCACAAATCGCGACTCTCCCCAACCTCAACCTCGTAGGCGTCATGACCCACATCGGGTCTCAGGTGTTCACGCCCAATCGCTACGTGCTAACCATCGAGAAGATCTTCGATCTGGTTCGTGATCTTAAATCGCACGGCATCAACATCGAAGAGATCAACATGGGCGGCGGATATCCCGCCCAGAGCATGCGCAACCTGCGGCTGTCGCGCCGCTTCGTGCTCGCGCGTATCCTCGAGCGTTTCAATCGCATCGAGGTCAAGGCCAGTTCTATCGATGATTTTGGTGCGGCGATCTCAGAGCGCTACAACAGCCTCAAGCGGAGCACCGGACTCACTCCCCGTTTGGCCATCGAACCGGGGCGCTGCTTGGTGAGTAATGCCGGCCTGATCGTCGGCAAGACGCTGCTTATCAAGAACGATTGGCTGTTCTCCGATATAAGCATCAACAACCTCCCGGAGAACCTCTTCTTCTCGGAGTGGCGTATGGTTTTCCCTGGCCACCCGAAGGGCGAGAGCGGACGCGCCTACAACATCTCGGGACCAACCCTGGCAACCCAGGACGTTCACTTTTTCCAACGCGAGATCCCGGGCTCGATCAAAGAGGGAGACCCAATCTGCATTCTCGATACTGGCGCCTACAGCATCGCGCGCGCCAATCAGTTCACGCGTGCACGTATCGCCGCTTACGGCATACGCGATAATGGCGAGCTCTCGTTGGTGCGTCGCGCTGAGACCGTAGATGACGTGTTGACCATGCAGGTGTGGGACGACGAGGACGCTGTCATCCCCCAGGCGGAAAACGCGAAGATCTCCAAGGCGGGATAATTGCGTAGAAGGCCGTCGGCTCT
>CAZPPZ010000174.1:0-6918 GCA_964588545.1 uncultured Myxococcales bacterium
CTCACCGGCCACAAGCTTCCAACTGGTTATCCCGAGGGGCGCCGGATGTGGCTCGAGGTCGAGGCCCGCGATGGGCTTGGCAGCTTGATTTGGCACAGTGGGGCCTACGACGCTTCTACCGGGGTGCTGGTGGCCGATCCTCAGGCCAAGGTCTACGAGGTCCTTCACGGGATCTGGAACCGCGAGGGCAGCGGCCAATGTGACGTTCACGACGCCGCTGGCGCCGAGATCTTCCATTTCGTTCTCAACAACTGCGTGGCCAAAGACAACCGTATCCCTCCCTCTGGTTTCTCCGGTGGGGCAGACCTAGAAGTGAAGCCCTACGCGTATAGCTACCCCGAAACTTTCCCCGGCTCGGGGGTGTTGGTCAACTACGACGACACTCACTACTTGATTCCAGTTCCGTTGGGCACCGTCGGTCCGATTTCGCTGACCGCCAAGCTGCGCTACCAGAGCTCTAGCAAGGAATACATCGAGTTTCTCAACAACGAGGCTGATGCCAACGCTTTCGCTAACGACTGCATCTCCCGAAGCAGCGGCGCGCCGACACAGCACCGCGGTGCGATCCTCTTCGACATGTGGCAGACCCACGGCCGCTCGGCGCCGGTAGACATGGCCGTCGTCAATCTCTCGTCGGCCGCGCTCGCGTGCTTGAGCGACGCCGACTGTGCCGACGCTGACCCCTGCACCCTCGATGTGTGCGCTCCCGGTGGACTTTGCCAGCGCAGTGCTGTCGTAGGTGCCTGCGACGACGGTGACCCGTGCACGGTTGCAGAGACCTGTGACGCCTCGGGGCTATGTGTGGGCAGTCCCAAAGACTGCGGCCTGGCCAGCGATCAATGTAACGATGGCATCTGTGATGGGGCTAGCGGAGCTTGTGTGGGGCAGCCCAAGGCCGACGGCACTGTCTGTGATGATGGTCTGTTCTGTAGCGTTACCGATACTTGTAGCGGCGGCATTTGCAGTGGCAGCGGCGATCCCTGTGTGGGCGGCGGCGAGTGTAACGATGTTTGTAACGAGGCTGGTCAAAACTGCCTCGCTCCGCCTACCACGCCATGCACTGATGATGGTGACGTGTGTACGGATGATGTTTGCGACGGATTGGGTGCCTGCACTCATCCGCCGGGCTTGGCTGCGTGCGACGATGGAGTGTTCTGTAACGGGCCCGACAGTTGTTCGGGGGGCACGTGCAGCGTTCATGCCGGCCAGCCCTGTCAGCCCGCTGAGAGTTGCAACGAGGCGACTGGCGTTTGTGACCCGCCTGCGTGTGCTCAGCTCAGCTTTGGCGGGCCGCAGCTCTGTGATGTTGGCCGTGACTGCGCGTTGAGTGTCGACCTTGCCACTCAGGGCCTGTCGCTCTCCGCTGTGTCAGCCACTCTCGGCTCGACCCAAGGCCTGTCGTGCCAGCCCGGCTGTAGTAGCACCACTCAGGGCACCTGTGCCATCGATGCTGCGAGCTGTGCTTTTCAGGTGGCGGATGTCACTCCACCGATAGACGTCTTTGCAGATGCTGCGGTGGCTTCGGTTACGGTTCGATGCAGCGTCGCCGGTAACGGCCAGATCTGTCTCAGCAATCAGGGGGCCGTTCTCAGTGATGGCAGTGCGGCTCTTAGTTGCGGCGACACCTGCACGTCGCTGGTTTGTACGGACTGCCTAAGTGGCGACTGCAATGGCAACGGTAGTCTTGACGCTGGCGATCCAATTTGCGTTCTCTTGTGCCTGTTAGGCCAGCCTCCAGCGGGCGCAGACTGCGGGTGCGCGGCCGACTGCAACTGTCTAGCGGGCACTGAGGCTGCCGACCCGATCTGTACAGTTCTGCGTGTCATCGATCTGTTCAGTCCCGACACCTGTAGCGGGCCGCCAGCTCCGACGGCTCTGGTTGTCGACCGTAACGTCGAGGGCGTCAGCGCTGATGTAGTACTCGAGGGCGGCGATCTGCTCCGATCTCGCCGCGGTGATGGCTACAGAGCCGAGTTTTCGCTTGAGGGCAGCGACGCCGACGAGGTGGCTGGGGTGCTGGCAACGCTGCTTGCTGACGCGCGCATTGGGCGCGTTCGTTTGTCGCGGCGGCTGCGGCGCCAAGGTTTTCACCTCAGCGTTGGCCGACCCAGTGCCGACAAGGCCGTGCTTCTGATCACGCCACCGATCGACTACGCTAGCGTGCGCGGTCTGGGCACAGGCGTGGTGCTGCGGGTGGCTTTGCCCCGCGCTGTCTCTGAGATTGTCGTGATTAATACGCAGTTCGGTTCACGCCGTGGCGTTCCTCTGTTTAGCGCGTACTAGGGCCGACCTGCGGCCTGGCTGGCAAAGTGCTAGACTGCGTTCTGTCAGTTCCTGCGGATGTGTTATCCGTCGCAGGACGAGCAGGACGAGTGGGCGATAGTGGTGAAAACGGGCTAGAGCAAGCTGGCGGGGCGGCGGCCTCGACAGCTCTGCTCTTGGAGTCCCGTGAACGACGGGTGCGCCGCGTCTTGATCCTCGAAGCAGGTGCGAATCTGCTGGTGTTGGCTGCCAAGGTCCTGGTCGGCACGCTTACCGGATCGGCAGCGATTCTTGGCGACGCCGTCCATTCGCTCACCGATCTCGCCAATAACGCTGTGGCTTTGGCCGCCGCCCGCATTTCCGCCGAACCCCCTGATCCGGACCACCCCTACGGCCACAGGAAGTATGAGCAGCTGGCGGTTTTTGCGCTGGCGACTTTCCTTACCGTCGTGGCTTTCGAGCTGGCTATGCACGCGCTTGGTCGTTTCGGCCAGCCGGTTGAAGACAGTGCTTGGGGCTTGGCGCTGATGCTCGTGGTACTGGTTATCAACATCGCCGTGGCCATCTGGGAGGGGCGCTGGGCGCGGCGGCTGCAGTCTGACCTCCTCCACGCCGACGCCCGCCATACTCTCAGCGACGTTCTCACCACGGTCGCCGTAATCGTCGGTTGGCAGCTCGCGGCGGCTGGCTACACTTGGCTAGATCCCATCTTTGCGATGTTTATCGCCGGGCTGGTGTTCTACCTGGCCTTTGATCTGTTCCGCCGAGCGATTCCCACGCTGGTGGATGAGGCCGGGGCCGATGCTTGGGCGATGATAGAAGTGGTGAGTGCGGTCGAGCACGTACGCGAGGTCCGTCGGGTGCGCTCGCGAGCCAGCGGGTCGGGGATAGTGGCTGATGTGGTTGTGGCTGTCGATGGCAGTCTGACCATCGATGAATCTCATGATGTGGCCGACGCGATCGAACGCGCCCTGGCTGCCCGTTTTGGTATCCAGGACGCGTCGGTACACGTCGAGCCCGTACATCGTTCGGGCTCGTGAAGCCGGTCAGAGCCTGTAGATCACATCGAAGGTCAGCCGGTCTCCGAGGATGTCCTCGCGGTCAGTGAGCGGGAATTCAAAGGCCAGGCCACACTGCAGGTGGTCGTTGAGTTGATAGCGCGAGCCAACGCCGAGCGAGACCACGGTTCCGGAATTGCTGTTACCGAAGTTGGCCAGATCTACACCCTCGAAGCTTCCGGCGCCGGTGGTTCGCGAACCGTCCTCTATGGTGGTGACTAGGTTTAATTCGAGGACCCCGTAGAGACCGGTGAGCAGCTCTTGATCCGCATGCAGCGAGCTATGGAAAAGCGAGCTGTCGTTGTCCTGGTCAAGCGCGACGTTGAATCCCATGCTCGCTTGCAGACCGGTGCCGTGCTCGAGAACTGTGGCGCCGCTAACGAAGACATCTATGAGGCCGTCACCGGTGCCCTGCAGGTCGATGCCGACTACTTCGAGGCTGCCGCTGGGAGCCTCGTAGCGGCCACCGACACTTAGGTAGGTGTGGCTGCTCTCATCAGCAACCACCGCGTATTTGAGGCCTGCGGCGAGGTTGGCGAAGCCGGAGTCTTCGATGCCGTTCTTGAAATGAATTTGGGCGTAGCCGTCCTTGGTTGCTATCAGGGCCAGGCGATCGCTGAGCGCCGCACGTAACTGTACCGCGTAGAGGTTGAGCTGGCCTTTGCCCAGGGCAAAATCGCGTGGAATCCGGTTGTACATGTAAAACGCACGGACTTCGGTGGTTATGTAGGGGCTCTCGTTGAGAACCGGGTTGGTGATCGCGGGTACGTAGTGGTCGGCGCTTCCCGCCTGGGCCGCCTGCGGGCAGCCCAAGGCGCTAACCACTCCGAGACTTACAGCCACCGCCGTGGCCAGGGTAAATCCTCTGGGAATCAAGATACGCATGTAGTCCTCCTCCTTAGGTCGATCTATCTAGACCAAGCACTATGCATGCCAGAGGCTGCAGCGAGAGGGGCTTCGCCTCTAGTCGGCCCTAGTCAGGCCAGCCTCCCAAAATTGGTATGGGGAGAAAGAAGGAATGGCCTTGTTTTCGCATTCATAGGAAGGGGGACCTGTTTCCGCTTTGGCTTGACAGAGTAGCCTGCGATCTGCTGATCTTGGGGCGGTGGAGCGATCGCCGTGGACTGATTCAGCAGCAACAGAGCTTGGCTGGGCGGGCGACGGCTAGCCCGGACAATCCGAGGGAGGACTATCGACGTGGAGTTACCCCTTAAGATCACCTACAGGGACTTTCAAGCGAGTGAGGCTATCACTGTTAAGGTTCGCGACTACGCGGCCAAGCTCGAGACTTTTCATAACCGAATCACCGGCTGCCGAGTGGTCATCGAGGCGCTCAACCGCCGCCACCGCAAAGGCAACCTATACAACGTACGTATTGACGTAACCGTTCCCGGCAAGGAGCTGGTTGTCGGTAGGGAGGCAGCTGCGAGCCACGCCCATGAGGATCTGTATGTGGCTGTGCGCGACGCCTTCCACGCGGCTCAGCGTCAGCTCCAGGAGTATGCGCGCAAGCAAAGAGGGGAGGTAAAGACTCACGTAGCCACGATGTAGCGACACCACTACGATTATGCGCCATTTTGTATGATATCAGTGGCGTGCTAGGTCATCGTGCTGGGGGCAACGCATGGCCGACAGTGACGACAGTTCTAGGCGCGACCATGATGCTGCACGGGCGCGCGCGATTATCGATAACGCCCGCGATGCGATCGTTACCCTCGATGACAAAGGGTTGATCACCGACTTCAACGCCTCAGCTGAGTCGATATTCGGCTATACGGCGGATGAGATCGTCGGCCGCAACATCCGTCTTCTCATGCCTGCTCCGTATCGCGACGAGCATGACGGCTATATCGAACGTTATCATCGTACTGGCGAGCGTCGCGCTATCGGCGTGATCCGCGAGGTACTTGGTCAGCGCAAGAGCGGCGAGGTGTTTCCCATCGAGCTGTCGGTGGCCGAGGTTCACAGCAACGGACAGCGCTTTTATACCGGGATAGTTCGCGATGTCAGTGAGTACCATACAACCCTGGAAGCGCTCAAGCGTGAGCGCGACTTCAGTACCATGCTTATCGATACCACGCCGACCGTGGTCTTGGTGTTGGATCCTCAAGCCCGCGTCATCGCTATTAACCGCTTCATGGAGACACTGTCGGGCTACCAACTGAGCGAGATTCAGGGCCGCGATTCTTTCGATGTGCTTGTTCCCGAGCGTGAGCAGCCGCGTCTTCGCGAGGCTTTTTCCCGTGCTGTGGGCGGCGAAGGGATTCGCGGTGTGGTCGGCGCTATCCGTACTCGTAGCGGCGAGGAGCGCATCATCGAGTGGTACGCCGAGCCGCTTCGTGACGATGATAAGGATCAACTTACCGGTGTACTGTGTGGCGGAGAGGACATCAGCGAGCGCCGCCGCGCCGCGCAAGAAATTGCCCGCCTGGAGCGGCGTTCTCATGAACGCGAGCGCTTAGCCGATCTCGGCGCCGTCGCGGCCAAGCTGGTGCATGATCTCGGCAATCCGGTCTCGGGGTTGTCAATGCAGGCGGAGCTGTTGCTGCGCCGTTTGAGCCAGTCGAGCCGGGCCGATGACGAGTCGATCAAGCGCCCCACCGCACGCATCATGGCCGCCGTGGGCAGGCTCAACGAACTCGTCCGCGGTTTCATGGACTTTGCCCGCGAGCAGCGTCTCGAGCTTGCTCCTACCGATCTGCCTGCTTTGGTCGGCGAGGTGGTCGAGCTGTGGAGGCCGATGGCCACTGCCCGTGAGATCGAGCTTCGTATCGACGTAGAGGGTGATATTCCGAGGGTTCGTTGCGACGCCGCCAAGCTGCGCCGAGTCTTCGACAATCTGGTGAGCAACGCCGTAGAGGCCATCGACAGTGGGCCGGGTAGTGTCAGCATTGAGATCTCGCTTCCTGAAAGCGGGAAAGTCGCGGTCCGGGTTGTCGATACCGGGCCGGGTGTCTCTGACGGTATCGAGGTTTTTCGCCTATTTGAGACTACAAAAAGCCAAGGTACGGGTATCGGCCTAGCTGTTGCCCGGCAAATCGTCGTGGCTCACGGCGGTGGCATTGAGTTTGCATCGGTTCAACCCCACGGGGCCGCGTTTCGTGTCGAGCTACCAAGCGCGGGTCCCGTAGAGCAAGCTGATGACCATCCTCCTCCTCCATGATGACGAAGAATTCCGCCCCGGCTTAGCCGACCACTGGCGCGAAGCCGGACACGCGGTGAATACCCGGCTGGCCCTGCTGGGCACGCTGGGACACCTGCACACCGAACCGCTGCGCTATGATCTGGCCTGCCTGCGCTCGCTGGTTGAAGCGCTGGAGCCCGACCTGCTGGGTGTGGAGGTAGAACCGAACGCCTGGGAGCGAGACGATCTCAGCGCGGCGCCGGTTGAGGTGCGCGAGGGGTTGGTGCCGGCGGCGCGCCGCACGGACACGGTAATCGTGCCCCTGGCCAGCCCCTCGCCGAGGTCGCCCTCCGAAGCCATTGCGGCCCTGGCGGCCGACCCGCGAATTGTCTCCGCATTCGGAGGTTCACCGTGAGCCGTCCGCACAGCGCACGTCTGCCGACTAATCAGGGCCGCGACCGTAAGGAAGCGGTT
>CAZPPZ010000175.1:0-6871 GCA_964588545.1 uncultured Myxococcales bacterium
TCAAGAGACGGATCGAGATGCCGGCAAGGCGCGTATTCGTGCGGCCGGCATATTCTTGGTAGAGCGATTCGAAGGTGCCGTAGTCGGGGCCCATGCTAACGACGGCAACGTCGACGATACCGTCCTCCGGCCAGCCGGTGGCCAGTTCGGCGGAGATCAGCGCGGAGGGAAGCAGGAAGACGACCGCGACGACCAGGTAGATGAAGATCAGCGAGAACCCGTACTCGGCCATCGAGGGCGCACCGTGGATGCTGGTGATGATCCCGGTGGTGATCATGATCAGCGCAAGCACCGAGAGTCAGACGAGCTACCGCGGGCCCCCGTTGCACGATATTGGAGACACCTCCCCCCCTTGTCGCCGTAGCGCCCGCCGCAGGGACAGCGCCTGAGCCCGACTTCGGCGCCTATGCTAGCAAACGAGTCGACCGCCACCGGGTTTTCTTTTCGCGCCCCGGGCAGGGCCAGCAGAGCGCGGCGCAGCGCCGCCCGCCGTGTCCAACGCCTCGCGCTGACCGCTAGAGCAACAAGCAGAGCCAGCGCGATGGCAATCCCAGTCAATACCCTTACCGTCCAAAGTGGTCTTCGAGGGTGGGCAACTCAGAGAGAATCGACGATTCAGACTCCATAGTCACGAACGGGCCGACCTTCTCTCCGCGCGCCGAGCGAGCCAGCGCATGAATGAAACGCTCATCGGGTTCGAGCCCGCCAGCCCCCTCGCCGCTGTGCAGGCGCACCGGCACCCGCAGGCTGCCGTCGGTTCCTACCAGCGGCGTCACCTCGGCCACGGTCGTCGACAACGCTTGGCTAAGCCCGGGAGCCAGGATCAAGGTCCCCCAACCGGCGACCTGACCATCCTTGTCGATCAAGCCCTCGCCTCGCAGCTCGCCGTCTTCGAGGTCCATTTTCAACGATCCAATCGAGAGTCCATCGTCGCGGGTCTGGAAGTCAAAAACACTGCGCCGGAAACGAACATGGTCAGGAGCGAGCAGGTGTGGATAAGACGCGATCATGCCGCCGAGTAAGCTACGCTGCCCGCGCTCGGCGAGCACCGAGCTGATTACGTCGTGAACGAATCCGCGCGGTCCAATCCGGCCTCGGTGCAGCCCCACCCGGCCGATCGCCCAGGGGCCTCGCGAATCGATGCCCACCTGTACCAGGACATCGGCGCGGCCCCCCACATCCAAACCCAGGTCGGAAAAGAAACCGGAAAACACGTCGCTCGCATCGGCGTTCTCCAGTGTTCCTCCACCTTCGACGCTGTTGCCCTGCTCGGGGTAGTAGGCCAGCGACAAGTTGGCACTGCCACCCCACAGTGAGGCGTTGAGTGCCGAGACAGTAAGCTTGTCGTGCCAGTAGACCACGCCAACAATAGCCTGGGGTAGAGAGACGCTAGCGATTTCGATGTTGTGCATCTCGAAGGACCCATTAATGTCAGCGTTGATCGCAAGCAGACTGCCACGAACTTTCACCGGTCCGGCACGTAGCTCGGTAGGCGGCCAAGGCTTGAACTTGAGACTCGGCATCGAGGCCTCATAACGCAGCAGTGGATACCCCACGGTCCCGCTTACGCGGATCATCCCACTGACTACTGCCTCTGGCTGCCAGCGTTCATCCATACCGTAACCGCTTATAATCGTCGCGGCATCAACATCGGCGAACTGTAGGCGTAGGCTCAACTTGTCGGCCGGGCGGCGACTCAACCAGCCGCTTACAGAAAAATCCACACCCGCCCAGCGCGCCGAGCCGCTGCGAATCTGGTAGCGCTTATCATCGACGGCGGTACGCAGATCAAAGCTCAGAGCCTCGGCACGCCCAGCGATCACCAGCGATGTTTCGCCAGCCAGGCGGCCTACCAACGGTTCGGCTGGAGCCACCTCGGTACTACGCTCACCGATGAAACCCTCACCACTGGCCTCGATCTTCACCGCACCACCGAGCTCGGCTCCAGCAAGCAGCGGAAACGCCCGTTGCAGAGCTTCGGCGCTGCCCTCGCTAACCTCGAGACTATACTTCAACCAGTCGCCACCGGTTGGTCCTTGACCGCGACGCAGCGAGGCCTCGAGTTGGGCATGAGACCCCTCCCCGAGCAACACAGCCTCGGCGCGCACACGAATCGACCCATCGCTGGCCGCGGGAAAAACCTCAGCGTCGAGATCCCCGGCGCGTAGATAGGCCGCGGGCGAAGTCGACTCGTCCTCGATGGTCAGGGTACCGCCGCGCAGGGTAACGACGAAGGGCGAGCGTTCGAAGGTATCGAGCGCCCCGGGCGGCAAAAACGTCACCAGAGTACCGCTGCTGGTCCGCCTCACCTCGAGCGCCGGCTCAACCGCCTCGAGCGAACCAATCGCCGCCCGCCCTAGCAGCAGCGGCAACAGTTTGGGATATACGCGAATAGACGGCGCTTGGACTATCGGTCTGGGACCATCGGCGGCGGGCATGGCAACACTTACATCGCGAACCTCAACCGCCGGGCGCGGTAGCAGTGAGATAGCCACATCTCCGACACTTACCTCAGCCCCGGAACGTTCGGCGATCGACTGGGCGATCTCGAAGGTTCCCCGTTTGACCTCGGCCTTGAGCGTCGACAGCGAAAATCCGGCCGCAGCAGCCAGGCCAACAGCAACCAATAGAACTAACTTACGCATTACTCGGTATCCCGACCCACCCCGGCGAAAACTGCCCGACCGTCAAATAGCATTCGCGACCACATTGACTGAGTACACCCGCCACGATACGGGAGCGGCATTCTATGCATCGGGGAAACGGGTAGCAACTATGGCTTTTGAGAACATCAGTGTCGAGACCTCTGGGGGCGTTGGCCGCATCACGCTTAACCGCCCAAACGAGCGCAATGCCATGAGCCCGGAGATGGGCCAAGAGGTCGAGGCGGCGGTAGCCCAGCTAAACGACGACGATACGCTTCGTGTGGTTGTCGTCAGTGGTACCGGCAAGGCTTTCAGCAGCGGCGGCGACCTCAAGAGTCTCGCGCGCGAGGCCGGGCTGAGCAGTGAGGGTCAGGGGCTGGGCGGCGGGGCGGCTTTCTACAAGCTCTACCTCTCAATCCGTGCTCTGCGCGTCCCGTCGATAGCGGCCATCAATGGCCACGCTATCGGCGCGGGTCTGTGTTTTGCCCTGGGCTGCGATCTGCGTGTCATGCACAGCCGGGCGAAAATCGGTATGACCTTCGTCAAGATCGGTATTCACCCGGGTATGGCTGCCACCTGGAATCTGCCCCGGCTTATCGGCGCAGCCCGAGCCGCCGACCTGCTCTACACCGGACGCCTGCTCGATGCCGAAGAAGCACTGGCAATCGGGCTGGTCAATCGTGTGGCCGGCGACGACTTTGCGGCGAGCGTCGACGAACTCGCCGCCACAATCGCCGCCAACGGCCCACTCGCCATCCGTGCTCTCAAGCAGACGCTACGTGGCAGCGCGGGGAGGAGTATAGAAGACGCGGTGGTAATCGAAGCTCAGGCCCAGGCCCAGACTTTCCAAAGCGAGGACGCCCGCGAGGGTATCGCGGCAGTCATTGAAAAACGCCTGCCGCGTTTCCTCGGACGTTAGCCCTCGCCACGGCAGGCTCCTAACGTCGGCCTTGCGGGTCGCTCTCGCCGTAGTTGCTAACCGACCAGGACCCATCATCGCTGCGAAGCGTGAGCATGACTATCTTGGTAAAAGGTTCGAGGCCGGCCACGCGAACGCTGAGCTCATAGACGAATTGGACACGATCGGGACTCTCTCGAGCCTCAGAGAAACTATAGTTGATGCGCGGCTTATGGGTGTCGCCTTGGATCGACACCTTGCTGGTCAGCTCGATTTCGCGCTCTACTTTATCTAGCGCCAAACCGCTGCACAGCGCACGGGAAGCCGCGAGATCTATAGCCACGTAGTGTGCATCGAGAAAAGCCTCGGCCTGCGCGCGCGCACTGTCGGGCGCGACCTGACACGAGGCGAGCACGAGAAGCACTGCGAGTATTGATCCGAGACGGATCATTTCTTGGTGAATAGGTCGTCGAGTTCGCTCAGGGCCGAAGGACTATCGCGCCCTGGCCCTGCCTGCGACGTAGGACTGGGGGAGAAACAATCGCAGAAGTTTGACGATTGCTTGTCGACGACCCGCTCGGCCACCGGTTCGCGACACTGATTGTAGGCGGCCTCGTCATAGAACTCGCAGTTCAAACAGCAGCGCAGATAGACACCGCAAGCAGCACACTCGGCCTGCCGAGGCAGCGGACCATCAAAACTAGCGCTAGCCTGGCAGGCATGGCAGATGACCCTGCGCGCGGCCACCGCTCAGACCTTGCCGCCGCAGGTCTTGGCGAGCCAGCTTTCGAGACTCGACAGCAGGGTTTGCAAAGCACCGGGCTCCTCAAAACGGTGGCCGACACCCGGCACCATCTCGAGCTTGACCTCACCCTGAGCGGCCGCAGCAATGGCGCTCGCGTGCTCGGGGGGCACAACCTCATCGGCCAGGCCATGAAGCAGCAGTAGCGGACAATCCACAGTCGCCACCGCCGCAAGGATATCAATGTTCTCGACGTCGTCGAGAAACGTGACATTCATCTGCCCACCATGCCAGCGTCTGCGCCCGTTGGCCCTCCATTCGGCTATGTGGCGAGCAGACAAGCCCCTGGTAAACAGCGCGGTGTCGGCTACCGCGGCAATCGTCGCCACGGCGTCGATTGATTCGCGAAGCTGGGCAGCGGCAAGCAGCGCTACCGCACCACCGAAACTTGAACCCACGAGAACGCAAGACGATGGCGCGAATTCATTGATGAAATCGACCGCCCCAAGCGCATCACTGACCTCACCGCTAAGCGTCATGTCGGCAAAATCGCCCTCGGACTCGCCAACATAGGAAAAATCGAAAGTCAGCACGGTGTAGCCCTGGGGGACCAGGCGCGACACCATCGCGGTTTGTTTGGTACCCCCACGGGTCGACTCCATACCGTGGCACAGCAGCAGAGCCGGCGCCCCTTCGCCACAGCGGTAGAGGTCGCCAACCAACATCGCACCGCGGCGACTGGCGAACTCGACCCGCTCGCCGGCAGGAACATCAGAGTTTTTAGAAGAACGCTGGGCGGCCACGGCGACTATTGATATCATATGGCAACGTGCGTCAGAAGAGTGGAACTGCAAACTCTCGGGGTCTGGCTGGCGGCTCGGCCAAGACCACCGAGGCTGCGCTGGCCAAGCTACTCGCGGCTGTGGAGAGCAGCGCTGGTCGCGCAACCGCCCGTGAGTTCGAGCCGTTGGTGCGCCGTTTTGCCGACTATCTTGCTGGCGAAGCCGCACTGGCACTGCCCACGCGCAAGGCCTACCTCAGCGATCTCAGCCAGTACCTGTGTTTCGCGCTGGCCCAGACCGCCGTGGCACAGCCCTCTCAGCAATCGACGGCGGTGCTCAGCCAACACAGCATCCGCGCCTTCCTTGCCGCCCGCCTGGCGGGCAGCAGCCGATCAACGGTGGCACGCAACCTGGCTTCACTGCGGGTGTTCTTCGCTTTTCTCGCCCGCGAGATCGGAGCTGCCAACCCCTCCGAAGTGGTCAATGCTCCGCGGGTTCCCAAGCACCTGCCGCTGCACCTCGACCACGACGACGTTGAAGCGATTCTCAGCGCCTGCGCAGATAAGTGCCGCAACAGCCGCGGACAGCAACGCGGAGCCTGGCTGCGCAACCGGGCCATGGTCGAATTGCTGTACTCCTCGGGGCTGCGCGCCTCGGAGTTGGTGGCGCTCGACTGGAAAGACCTCGACTTCAACGTTGGGGTAATCCGCGTGGAACTGGGTAAGGGAGGCAAACAAAGAGTAGTACCGGTGGGCAACGAGGCTATCGATGCCCTTGAGGAACTGCACTCGGGCTGGCAGGGGCGCTGCTACGACCAACAGGCGGTATTCTTAAATCGCCTCGGCAAACGCCTGAACGTCCGTAGTGTCGGGCGGGTGCTCTCTGCCTGCATTACCGCTGCCAAGCTACAGACCAAGGCTAGCCCTCATGCCATCCGCCACTCCTTTGCGACCCACCTGCTCGAAAATGGCGCCGATCTCCGCGCCATCCAAGAGATGCTCGGCCACGCCTCGGTTTCAACCACTCAAAAATACACCCACCTCGATCTCCGCCACCTCTCGGCCGTCTACGACAAGGCCCACCCACGGGCTTGATCGGCCGGCCAGCAGCCCGTCAAAGAGCCCCCGAGCGAGCCAAGTGGCGCTATGCCGCGGTTTTGCGGCTCGGTGATGGGCGCGAATATCGCTGCTTGGCGATGAAAGTGGGTTTTTCAGCGGGCCGCTAGAGCGACGCTGGAATTGTGAGGGGGATTGCGCAAGGTTTCCCTGGTGTTTCACGCGACCACGATTATTTCCGTGCGCAAGGACGGCAGAGTCGCCATGGCCGGAGACGGTCAGGTAACCACCGGCTCAACTGTTCTCAAGCACTCGGCACGTAAAGTCCGCAAGGTATACGAGGGCAAAGTGTTGGGCGGGTTTGCCGGGGCAACCGCAGACGCCTTCACGCTGTTCGAGAAGTTTGAAGGCAAGCTCGAGAAGTACAGCGGCAACCTCATGCGCGCCGCCGTCGAACTCGCCAAAGACTGGCGCAGCGACCGCGTACTGCGGCGACTCGAGGCAATGATGATCGTCGCCGACGCCTCCACCTCACTGCTGCTGTCGGGCTCAGGAGACGTCATCGAACCCGACGATGGTATCCTCGCGATCGGCTCCGCCGGCGCCCGACGGGCCGCCGCCCGCCCCAGCGTGCGCTGACAGACGCGGCGCGGCAGCACACACGTTGGGGTGCGCAATCGCGATCAACAACGAGCCGAGCGCCGCAATCCGGCCCGTCTTCACCACCAGCAAGAACAACGCGGCGCATC
>CAZPPZ010000176.1:0-6860 GCA_964588545.1 uncultured Myxococcales bacterium
TCCCACGCGCCGACGGACGTGGAGTGCGCACGCACAGGGACACGATAGACACACAGAGATAGAACTTGTAAACCCAACGAGCCCGAGCCCGGTTGCGGTTGGTGGCCGTCGACGGAAAGCGGGCCAAGAACATAGGTGAGGTCAGTATGCCGGCCTGCGGATAGTTGGGCAGATGGTATCCGCGGTTGCGGCCCTGCCTCCATATATCGTCATCCCACTTGTCGCCGATACCAGTATTGGCTTGGTAGACCGGATCGCTCCACGGATTGACCATTATGTAGTCGGCGGTGACGACCTCGGTGTAGGGCCGCTCGTTGTTAGCAACAAACACTATGAGCTGCAGCGGCTCACGCGCCAATGCCAGGTTGGTCCGGTCGCGTGCGTCGCGAGCAGCTTCTTCTCCAAGAATCGCCTCAATCTGATTGATACGCCGGTAGAGGTTGGGGTACTGATACTCGCCCTGCAACACGCCGAAGGCCGAGCTCGCGCCACCTAAGTACTTGTCGGTGAGCAAACGGTCATTGGCTGCTTCCATGAGAAAAGCGTCGAAGCCCTTGCCGTCCATGGTTTGCCGAATCGCTTCGCGCAGCCCAGCCTCGCCGCCGAACTGCGCCGCATCCTCTTCGGAAGGCGTCGGCCGGCGTCCGCCAAGCAGAATCGCTGCCTTGCGGAGAGCTTCGAGATTGGAGAGATGACCAAGCCCCGCCCAGAAGTCTCCCGAATTGCTACAGTTGCTAAGCGGTTCATCAAAGCGCTGCAGTAGCTCTCGCAGATCTGCGTAGAGCAGACTGGACTCGGTTATGCCGAGTCGCTGTCCACCACCGTGGGCGATCCCCAGTGGTTTACTAAGAAGCAGGTCAGCTTTGTTGACAGCGAGATTCTTCACTACGTTGAAATCGTAGTCCAAGTAGCCCGGCTGGCTTTCAGCCAAGAGGACCAGATCGGTATCCGCGGCCACACCATCTGAACCGTGACAGATCACGCAATCGGTAAGTATTGGCGCCCAGATCCTTCGGAAGAAGAACTCCCGGTCATTGAGGCACTGATTGGGATCGCGCGGGCAGTTTTCCAGGGTCGACTGACCAATAGCTATGCGCAAGGTTCTCAGCGCATCCGTGGCGCTTATTGAACCGCTGCCATCTATGTCGCAGTGGTAGAGATCGCACGACGCGGTCCCGCTAGCCGCCGCGAGCACGCCCAAAGCGTCGACAGCAGTCACGCGGCCGTCTTCATTGAAGTCGCCGCAGGGGACAGCCGCCTCCGCAACTGCAACGCATAACGAGGCGGCAAGAAGCCCGGCGGCGATCAGAGTCGTTCTCAGGTTAAAGTGCATGCGGCAACAGACCGTGCTCAGTAGGCTGAGGCAGGCATTACACCCCTGACCAAGCAAGCTCCGCGCCAGTAGCCAAAGCCCTGGGCGTCCCCATTTCGGGCTTGGGCGGGTTACGCTGTGAGTAGTCGCTTGGCATGAGCGCTTGAGATTGTGACGCTCGCCGGACCAGAACCTTCACCTAGCGGCAGGCCAGGCGTAAGGAATTTCCACGGTCTTGGCTGGCACGGGAGATGCTTGAATAGCCCTGCTTTGAGACCGTCGAAGTATTTACCAGAGCCACACGAGCTAAGCTTCGTTGGGCGAGCAGCAGTCCCAGCGTCAGGTGCCCGACGTCAGGCAGAAGGACAAGCATGCGAATCAGGCCGACTTATCTTCGGGGCCTCCTCGGCCTCGTCATCACGCTTAGCGCATCCCTCGCTCACGCAGAACAAAGCGGCCCGGCTATACGTTACATAGCGGCGATCACCAACCCCTTTCTAAACGAGAGTCCATACATAACCACTGAAATGCGGCCGCTATACATGTACACGCGCATACCCAAGAGTTTCTCTGTGAGCAACGGGGGTTCGATACAGGTCGCGGCTGTCCAGCTACGCTACGCCATAGACGAGCGCCTCGGTGTCATCGTAACCAAGAACGGATACGCTGATGCGCGCTTCAAAGAGTTGTTTCCCGACGATGCCGGATCGCTGAACGTGGCGGCAGGGCTTAAGTACGCACTCATTGCCGAGCCCGAGCACTCTACCTACCTAACCGTCGGTGGTCGCTACGAGTTCCCCAGCGGAGACATAAAGTCGGGACAGATCAGCCTTCAAGGTGGCGGCAACGGCATGCTCAACCTGTTCACAAGCTTTGCTTCGCAGGTTGGCCGAGCCACCGGGTTTCAGGCCAGCGCCGGGTTTAACCTGGCTCTGGATCGCAGCCATGACTCGTCGTTCTTCCACTCCTCGTTCCACGTCGACCATCAGGTGGTCGACAAGTGGTTTGCGGTGGTCGAGGGCAACTTGTTGACCACCATACATCAAGGCCGACGTACACCCGCCAACCCAGACGCCCAGCTTGGCAGTTTTGAGGGTTACGACCTGTTCAATTTCGGCAGCAGAAGCTCGGGAACGGTAAGCACACTGGGCTTGGGCGCGCGCTATCGGCTCAACGACCATCTACAGTTCGGAACCGCCTTCGAAATCCCCGTAAGCAACCGCATAGACCTAATCGACTACCGCCTAATAGCCGACATGACCTACCAGGTAGGGGGATAAGTCCGTCGGCTAACTATCGAGAATTATTACGTTCGTGATTCTGCTGATTCCGGTGACACCGCACCTCACGCAGACGAGACGCTCTAGGAGTCGGCCAACCCAGGACTATGCTGGAGCCGCGCGTCACCCTATAACTACGAGCGTTACCGATAGAATTCATGACGCAAGCGGCATTGGCCTGTAGATTTTCCGACCTTATACCTTCCCTGTGCCACGTACTGCGCGCATAGCCCCAGGCGGCATGCTCTTCCACGTGCTAAACCGAGCCAACGGTCGCGGGCCGATCTTCGCGACCGACGACGACTACATGGAATTCGAGCTGGTTCTGTCGCGCACCGTGCAGCAGCACGAGATGCGCCTACTCGCGTACTGCGTAATGCCCAACCACTGGCATCTCGTGGTCTGGCCGCAAAATGACGGCGATCTCGCCCGTTTTATGCACGGCTTAACCACCCGCCACGTGCGCCGCTGGCACCGCAGTCACAACACCGATGGGGCTGGCCATGTATACCAGGGGCCTTACCGGTCGATTCTGGTGCAGAGTGACCAGCATCTGTTGACCGCCTGCCGCTACGTCGAGCGTAACGCGCTCAACGCCGGGTTGGTAAAGCGCGCTGAGGATTGGCGTTGGTCTAGTGTCTACCACCGAACACGATCGCAGAATCGTCGTCCGCACCCAATGACAGCCGACTGGCCGGTAGAGCGTCCCGACAACTGGCTTGAGTGGCTCAACACACCGCTGACCGCGGCCGAACTGACCGGCATCCGCCGCTCAATCGAGCAAGGTGTTCCCTTTGGTGATGAAAACTGGCGCAGACAAACGGCGAGTCTGCTTAGCCTAACCTCCAAGTTTGGCCGACGCGGCCCGCTTTGATCGCCCAGCAGCGGAGCAGGCCCGAGGGTGATCGAGCCCAAGCGGGTACATACCGATGAGTCATCACCGACGACCCATATCTCGCAAAATCAGGCGGTTAGCCGACGGACTTATCCCTACTTGCTTTGGTAGACCAGGTCTTCGCTGTCGATGGTGGCGAGAACGGCTGGGCCGAGTGCGGCGAGTGCCGCTGCATCGCCGTTTAGAGTGGCGTCGAAAAAGTTCACAGCCAGATGCATGGTTATGTCTTGAGCATGGCGCCAGGGGATATGCCGCGGCTCGCAGGCCTCCTCGAAACCACCGAGGAAGGCGAGCAGTGAGGGATCGATCTCGCAAAACGACGAGAAGGTAAAGTGTCCAGCATTGCGGATCTCCGCCAAGCCGACCACCGAGGCGCCGGATACCATATTATCGAACGGAAACTGCTGGTTGTCGGCAAATGGCGTGGTTTCGTCGATGGTTCCGCCGATGATCAACGTCGGGATGGTAATCGTCGAGAAGAAACTCGGATCGAAGAACCACGCCGCCGGAGCTTGAGGCAGGGCCGCCTTTATCCGCGTATCGGTAAAGGTGCCCAAAGCGAAGCTACCGCCAGCCAAAGCCAGACTGGTGTAACCACCAAAGGAATGTCCCGACATACCGATACGCGACAGATCAAGCGTGGCCTCGAAGAAATTTCCAGGCTCCGAGTTAAACAAGGTGAACTCGTCGATGAGAAAGCTTACATCGAGCGGGCGGTTGGTCGCCGAGTCGGGGTCGATGATGCCCGCAACGACATCGGGGATGGTGTTACCGTGGTGATCACCAGAAATCACCACGTAACCGTGACTTGCAAGCACCGAGGCAAAGAAGAATGACTGAATACGCGTTCCGGTACTACCGTGCGAGAACATAATCACGGGGTGCGTCCCCGGTGCAATGGCAACGTCACGAAAAGCAGGGACGGAAAACAAGGTGAGGCCTAGTATCTCGGCTGCGTCCTCGGGGACACCAGCAACATCTGCATCGGTAGAAGGATAATAGATCTCGGTCGTTATCGGACGTGGCCCGTCACCGGGAACGTTCAAGCGCGAGGTATCTTCAAGATTGAGCGTCTTGATTCCCACCGGGTAGATGCCCAGCTCACCGCTGGGGCCGAGATTGTTGGGTGGATAGATACGCTGCGCCCAGTGGCGACCGCGCACCACCCCGGTATCAACAAACGTCGCGATCCGACCCTGTAGCGTGGCCCCGCCGAACGTCGCAATAACGTCGAAGTCGCTGCCGCAGATCTTTTCAATCGCAGCTTCGGTCTTGGCTCGGGTCTTGGCGATCTTGCTGTCACGCTTGGTCTTGTCGCATCCCTTACCCAGATACTCGGCCAGGGTACACTTCTTGCCCCACGCGACAGTGACGATCTTGCGCAATTTTTCCAGTCGTTTGTACATCTGAAAGCGGCAGTTCTCCTGGTCGGGGGTCAAACCGACCTGAGCAGTGGAGTAAACCAACGCGTTGATCTCATAGGCAAACAGGTCACAGCCATCGTCGATCTGCCTGGCTATGTCGATATGGTCGCGAAAACCTAAGGTGCGCGCCTGCTCCAGGTTGCAACTCTTGTTAATCTTGGCGACCCCCCTCAGCCCGAGTTTAGGAGTGAAGCCCGCCACCGGTGCGACTTTCTCTTCGAGAATCTTGGAGGCTTTGGTGAGACATTTTGCACCAAGGCTAGCGCTGATCTTCAGACACTTGGCCAAGGGGTCAATCGCATGCGCGGGGCCAACCCCGGCCACCAGCAAAGCCACCACCGCAAGCAACGTCACAGCAAGCCTGGTTGGTGCTCTTAGCATTTCTGTCTTCATCCCAAATCTCCTTCGATTACTCGGGCTATCACGACAGATCGCGACGCATGTGGCAACCCAATCCCGAAAAACCACGGCGCATCTGGGGCGGCTCAAGCGAGCCTGCCCCGGATACCCGCGGTACCACCGCAACTAAAGCGGAATGACACGAGGTCAGGCGCCGCCCGTGCAAACATCGTTACGCGCCGACCGACACAGTCGTCGCTGCCAAGCGATCAGCGCCTCGTCTGCGACTAGCGCTCAGCTACCCACCACGGACGGCGCGCACGAACAGGGTGCTAGTCTTGGCGTTGGCATTTACCAGACCGGTACCGAAACTAACGCCCCACCCTCCGCTAGAACTACTAATGAAAGTCGAAGAGGACCAGTAATTAGCTGACACCGTGCAGCTGCACAAAGGATCGGTAATGTCACTGCAGGCGCCGCCACAACCCAACTCGTGGAAGGCAAGGCCAACGCTAGGGCTAGAGATCCCGTAGTCGATGATGCTTTGCAGTTCACGCACGTTAGGAACTCGCCAGTCGTTGAAGCCCGCAAACACCGCCGCGTTGAGCGCCGCGACCCACTCAAAGATCGTCATTCCATTGGGACTCGCGCTCTGCAGATCTCCAGCATCGCAGCTCTCGCCCACGGGACAGTCGACGTCGGTACCGCATTCGCTGGCACTCGACGAGCAGCTACCCCGCCAGGGGTAACGGTTGTCCGCATCCTGAAGATTAAGGGCGTCGCCAAGGCCGTCGAGGGCGACCTTCTTCTCCCAGGTCAGTGCCGTGTTGATATCGCTAATCGTGCCATCACCGTTGTCGACGTATGCGAGCGGCGCTCCCAGCATGAGCGCACCATCATCTCCAGCCACCGATGAGCTGGTTTGCCCGGACGCGGCCAGCCCCCCTCCTGCCTGGCCCTGGCACGCAGCCAGGTCGGTCTGGCACGCACCGAGGTCAGTTAGACACTGCCCCTCCCCGACCTGACACGTGGCGAGATCTCCCTGACAAAGTACAAGGTCACTGCCGCACTGGCCGCAGCTAGCCGCGCAAATATCTGGATCGCCACTGCCCCCGACATAGGCTGCGGCCCAGTCAGAATAAACGGCACTGGTAGCATCGGCTAGAGTCGCATCCGCACCGGGCGGGCTCACGCATAACCCGCCGCCGCGTAGTTGCGCCTTGTCCCAACTACGAAGAAACTTGTTTGCACACTTGGCAAGCGCCCCGGCGTCGCTCGGCACTTGCTTGAGAGCCGCGCGCGCCTCGATCTTGGTCCGGCAAGAGACGTACTTGCCCATCGCCTTTACTTTGCTCGATTCGCACTTGGCCGCCGCAGCCACCGCATGGGCCGTGTAGGGCGCGAGCACCAGACTAGATATGGCAACAAGGGCCGTAACCCCATGACCCAATTTCTTCACCATGTCCTCCCTCTCGGCCGAAAACCGCGTGACGCTAACACGTCATCGTGGCCCCCGACAAGTCTGGGCGACTGAGGGGGATAAGTCCGTCCTCTAAGTGCGCGATATACAAGGGGGTGGGGCCAACGGCCCCACCCCCTTGTATATCGCG
>CAZPPZ010000177.1:0-6824 GCA_964588545.1 uncultured Myxococcales bacterium
GCGTAGCGTAGTCCATTACCTGAAGAAGAATATTAAAGATGTCCTCGTGGGCCTTCTCCAGCTCGTCGAGCAAAACCACCGCATGCGGGCTGCGGTGAACCGCCTCGGTGAGCTGTCCACCCTGATCAAAGCCAACATAGCCCGGAGGTGAGCCGATCAGACGCGACACGGCGTGTTTTTCCATATACTCGCTCATGTCGAAACGAATGAACTCGATTCCCAATACAGTGGCCAACTGACGCGATAGTTCGGTCTTGCCTACACCAGTGGGCCCGGCGAATAGGAATGAGCCGATCGGCTTATCGGGCTCGCCAAGCCCGGCGCGCGCCAGCTGAATGGCGCTTACCACTTGTTCGACTGCAGCGTCCTGGCCGTACACCAGCAGGTTAAGATCCCGGCCAAGAGTCTCGAGACGTTTGCGGTCATCAACATGCACTGTGCGGGTCGGGACCTTGGCTATACGCGAGACCATGAGTTCTACGTCGCGAGGAGTAACGCGCACGGGCTTATCCGATTTGCGCGGCCGCAGCTTCACCTCGGCTGCAGCTTCATCCATCACGTCGATTGCCTTGTCGGGCAAGTGACGATCGTTGATATAGCGAGCCGACAGCTCAACCACGCTCTTTATCGCGGCTGGGGTGTAGCTGATCCCGTGAAATTTCTCGTAGCGAGACTGCAGGCCCTTGAGGATGTCAACGGTCTCCTCAACGCTGGTCTCTCCGACCTCGATCTTCTGAAAGCGGCGAGACAGAGCATGATCCTTCTCGAAAACTTGCCGGTATTCTTTGTAGGTAGTCGTGCCGATACACTTGAGCTCACCGGTAGAGAGCAGCGGCTTGAGCATATTAGAGGCATCCATGGCGCCACCCGAGGCGGCTCCAGCACCTATGAGATTGTGTATCTCATCTATGAACAACACACGGGCACCGTCTTGCTGGGAAACGGCACTAATCACCGCACCCATGCGCTCTTCAAAATCGCCGCGGTACTTGGTCCCGGCGAGGATGCTGCCAAGATCCAGCGAATAAATTCGCATGTCGGCCAAAGACTCCGGAACCTGTCCGTTGAAGATACGCAGCGCCAGACCTTCGACAATCGCTGTCTTGCCGACACCAGCATCACCAACGAACACCGGGTTGTTCTTGCGCCTACGCGAAAGAATATGAACCGCACGGTCGAGCTCATCGTCACGACCGATGAGCGGATCTAACTTGCCTGCGGCTGCGCGCGCGTGGAGGTCTATACAAAACTGAGACAACGGATCGCGGGATCGCGACCGCTCTTCTAGCTCATCGTCATCGGTCTCAGCATCGGGACTAAAGACATCGGCTTCGAGGTCGAGCTTGGTGATGCCATGAGAGATATAACGCAAAACATCCAGCCGGCTGACGTCGTGCTTACCCAAGAAATATACGGCGTGAGACTCTTCGTCACGGAACATCGCCACCAGGACGTTGCCACCATCAACCTGCTTCTTGCCAGCCGATTGGACGTGAGACGCGGCCAACTGCAAGATAAACTGAGTTCCCAGGGTGTACTGTGGTTCACGAGCAAAGGCGTCTTCGCTCTCCACTGCCTCTGCGTCAACCGGATAGCGAGGCATGGTCTCTTCGAGGAAGGCATCGACTTCCGAGCGCAGCTCCTCGATGTCGGCACCACAGCTGAACAGAACATCGGCCGCCACACCGTCGAAGGTAAGTGCGTAGAGCAAGTGCTCAGGAGCAACGAATTCATGATGACTGGCTTGGGCACGCTCGTAGGCGCGCTTCAGGGTGTTCTCTAGCTCGTCGGATATAAGCATCTTGCTAGCCTCCGCGGTCCCCCGGCTACTCCGTCTCCACAGCCTCGAGTTGGCACTGCAACGGATACTCGTTCTCGCGTGCTAGTTTCCGCACCTGGGCGGCCTTGGAGCGGGCCACATCATAGGTAAACACGCCGCAGACTCCCTTACCGCGCTGATGAACGTCGAGCATCAGTCGTGTCGCCTCTTCATTCCCCTTGTAAAATATAGCTTGCAGCACCCAGACCACGAACTCCATGGGAGTGTAATCGTCGTTGCACAACACCACCCTGTAAAGCGTCGGCCGCTTGGTACGCAGCCGCTCTTTTGTGACTACGGGCCCCTCTTGTGGGCCGCGCTGCAACTTGCGATCCGCCATTATGCTGCCATCAATAGCATAGAGTAGCAGCAGAATTAATGCTGATATCGCCCAACCCCTGCCGCAAACACGCCTAGAGCACCAAAACCGCGCAGCTCAGCCACTCGTACAGGCCGTCCCAGCATGCCCCCTACCGAGGGTGAGGCACCCTAGCTCGCCCGGATGCTCCCAGCCGCACGCGATCAATCCCCCCGCCTCAGATGCTTAAGTGGCGACAGCCGATTGTACTGGGCTATCGTGGCTAAGCTGTGTTCGCGCTCGTGACGCAGGTAGCCGTCAACGGCCCGGCGCCCACCTGCATCGGCCAACCAATGCGCGCTAAGCGTGGGCCTGGCAGCGAATCCGCGCAAAAACTTATGCTCACCCTGGGCACCGGCCTCGAACCGGGTCAGGCCGTTAGTTATCGCGTAGTCGATAAAACGGTAGTAACAACACTCAAAGTGCAGGCCGGGGTAATCACCGAGTGCGCCCCAGTAACGCCCATAGAGCTGCGCACCCTTGCGCGCGCCAAGAGCTCCGGCCACCAAACGGCGACCATCACAGACCGTGATCAAAACTAGACGATGGCGAAACCTCTCCGCCAACAGTGCGAAGCACTCGCGTGTGAGATAGGCCTCTCCCCACTTACGTTCAGTGGTATTGGCATAGAAGCGCCACAGAGCGTCGAGATGCTCACCCTTGACCTGATCACCCTCGACCACGCTGATGTCGAGACCAAGTTCGGCGACAGCGCGACGTTCCTTCCTTACTTGCTTGCGTTTGGCCGAACGAAGATCGGCTGTGAAGTCCTCGAAACACTGGTAGCCGCGGTTCTCCCAGTGAAACTGGTGAGTCACACGAGGGAGAAAGCCTCTCGACACCAAGAACTTGCTCTCCGGCTCGCTCACGAACAAGAAGTGAACCCCCGACAACGACTCGGCCTTCGCAAGTTCGATGACCCCGGAAATCAGCGCATCGGCGCAGGCTTCGAAGTCCTCTCCCTCGGCGACCAAGACGCGAGTGCCGCTTACCGGTGTAAACGGTACGCCGACCACGAGCTTGGGATAGTAGTCGAGACCTGCACGTTGGTAGGCATCGGCCCATTGCCAGTCGAAGATGTACTCACCATAGGAGTCCCACTTGAGGTAGGCGGCTACAGCTCCGAGTAGATGCCCGCCGCGCGAGAGCGTCAGATAGCGCGGCTGCCACGAGGTCTCCGCTCCAACCGAACCCGAGCGCTCCAGCGCAGCAAGAAACTCGTACTCCATGAACGGATCGTCGCGCGAGACCAGTGCGTTCCACGCGCCAGCGTCGATGGTCTCCAGCGTCGGATGAATGTCAACAGACAATTCACCATTAGTATCAGCCTCCCCCACTATGAACACGTTTCTATGCAGTGCTGAGCCGGGATACAAGGTAGCAACTCGGAGAACGCGATTCAGTTCTTTGCATAAAGATTCTGCGCACTGCTTGCATACTTTTCTCTATCGACAAACCAAGGTTATGGAGGCTAGGTTTCAATCGTGCTTAGCCGTTCATCTAAACGACCGCGCCCGACCGCGGCTGGCACCGCCGGGGACCGCGGCGGCACACAAGGAATGTCATCGCGCGTATGGGCTGCCGTGATGATGCGCTTTCGTTGCGTGCCGCCGTCGTGTCTCCCGGCGCTATTTCGCACACACCACCGCTAACACGCCGGCAGCGTGTTAGCGGCTAACTAGCGCTTGAGGTCTAGGCCTACGGCTTCAAGAGGTTTGCCAACGCGGAAGGCAACAGGAACCTGTCCGGTCTCGGCATAGACCTGGTGAATGCGGATGGTGGCCAGAGCCAAGCCCATGACGATGTAGAAAAGAACATGGTGCCACATATCAGCAAAGAACGAGAAGAACATGAATCCGATCAGTATCGTCCGCAAGGCGTCAACCAACCAGCCCAGCCCCACAGCACCGAAACGGGCCTCGTACTCCCAGCGGATCTCTCTGATTCCCCTCCATACCAGGTAGAAAAAAACCATATACAGCGTAAAGCCGATGATACCGCTCTCGGCGAGCGCCCACAGATACGAGTTATGAGGAGGACCAACAGTGCCGAACGGATCGGTAACGGAACGCTCGGTGTTAAAATTGCCAATGCCCACACCCACCAGCGGGTGCAGCGTAAAGATGCGAAGCGCGGCCTGTATGGTACGGATTCTACCACCGGTAGACCCGGTGCCCGCCGCCCCCATCTCGAGCGCTTCGGTGCGGACTTCGAACTGGGTTAGCCGCGAGGCGACCCTCTCGGGAAACATCAGATCGACAACGCTTACGTCGAAACCAATTTGCACGATAAGTAGCGTAGCAACGATGCCCAAACCGATTATCTTGCGATAATTGAAGCGTCCCTCGAGTAACACGATGGCCATGAAGAGCAGCAGGTTCAGTAGTCCACTGCGCGAACCGGTCATCGGAATCATGATGAAGGTAATCGCCAAGCAGGCTAGCCAACCGGGGTACATCAGCCGCGAGCGGATGGCCCTGCGTGAGTACCACAGCAGCGTCAGACCTAGCAGTGAAAAGTACGCCAGCTTGTTTGGGTTACGGCCGGCATACACACCAAAGCCGGTTTTGCCCATGACCCTCAGTCTTCCAGTCCCCCAGCCAAGCGGCCCAGCTTCGGTGCTGACGCTGAAGTAGGTTATGACCAGCACCGCCACCAAGATCCCGATAACCCATTTCAGGTCTCGCGGTGTGCGAATGAAGAACACGAAGAAGACCAGAAACACGAACCTGGTCAGAAACTTGATGCCCTCGTCGCGCGTCGATATGAGCGCGGCTCCCTGAGCTCGCTGACTCGCCTGTATCTTCGCGACCATCATTTCTCGAGCGATCTCGGAGGCCGGCGTGTAGTATATACTCGCCCCGATCATCAGTATGACGACGGCACCGAGCAGCAATAAGGGTCCGTGTTTCAACAGCCACCAGTCGCCGTCGCGGAGCATCCCGTAGAGCATCGTAGGGAACAGCATCACGCCGAGAAGGTTGTTGACCGTCAGATTACCAGCGCCACGAAGAAAGGCCGGGTAAGTCAGCAAAAAGGTGGTCAGGTAGATGAGGATGCCGATACTCGGCCGGCGAAACACCAGCGCCGCAACCACCGCTCCGGCAACCGCTCCAAGCGCCGTCATGCCTCCGCCGCTGACGGCCAAACGGAAGGACAGCAAGACCGCCAGGACGGAAATAACGCCCAGAACCACAACTTGAACGCGATCGCGACCGCCCACTGATGCGGGATTAGTACCTAGGGGAGTAGCCATGGCTATCCGTCATTGTAGACTCCCCTTGAGCCCGGCTTCAACGCACTCCGTACAATGTTCGGGAATAATCCGCGCTGGGGGCGTCTTTAGCCGATTCTTTGGGGCAGGCCCGGCTAATACAGCGAACGATTTCCGAGAGGCTGAGCATCTCTAGATAGAGCAGCGGCTTGCCCGAGGTCATCAGTGCCACCGAAATCTGGCGAACCGGATCGGCCCAGCTGAAAATGTTGATAAACCCCACATGACCGAAGGCCCGCGAGGTATCGGGCCCATAAAAACTCAGCCAGCGGCCTCCGAGCATGAAGCCCATACCGTAACGAACCGGCATCCCCAAGGTCAGATCAAACTCGAAATAACTCTGTTCTGAGGTCGCGCGGCGCACCGTCCTTGGCTCAAAAATACGGATGCCGTCTAGCTCACCGCCGTTTAGCAGGAGCTGGTAGAAGCGCGAGAGTTCGTTGGCCGTCGACATTATGTTACCGGCAGGGACTATCGCGGTCATAAAGCGCGGGTCATTGGACAACTCCGCGACCTCGACGAAATCCACACCGAGGACACGGCGCAACAGCATAGAGACCGGTGGCAGAATCGGCGGCCCGGTAAAGTAATTGAGTGCAACGCGCCTAATGTCCTTGCGCGCGACGCCGTAGTTCATCCAGCGAAAACCCAGCGGGCCAAGAATCTCGCGCTGAAGCACGCTGCGGATAGTGCTACCGGTTACCCGGCGTACGACTTCACCGAGCACAAAGCCCCCGCTGATCGCATGGTAGGCCAACTGACGACCGGCGCGCCACATAGGCTCGGTCTCACACAGCAAGCGTATGACCTCTCCGGGCTGAGAGAGATAGTCGAGTTTCATCGCCTCTGGCGGTATGTTGGGAATCCCGGAGCGATGGGTGAGAACGTGGCGTATGGTGATCCATTCTTTGCCGGCCGCGGAAAACTCGGGGATGTACTCGCAAACGGGATCGTCGAGGTGAATTAGATGCTTTTGATCGAGCAGATGGATGACCATTGCGGTCACCGCCTTGGAGGCCGAGAAGATGTTGAACGGCGTCCGTGTCGTCACCGCCGTCTTCCGCGTGTCGGGCGAATCGTGAGGCCCGCCGCCACGGGCATAGCCGATGGCTCGATCTAGAATCACCTCACCGCGGCGGCGGATACACAGCTGAATCGCCGGATGAATACCACTTCGGTAGAGCCTCTCGACGGCGCTCCATATACCCTCTACCGCAGCGGGATCCACACCGACCGCATCCGGATCGATCTCAGCGTCGTGGTCAATCGCGGTCACCGACTCGAGCGAGTCGGTGACCGCGGCACGGGTTATGATAGGAGGAAGCACGGGTATCGCGCTACCGCCCACATATCAGTGATTATAGAGAAACTGC
>CAZPPZ010000178.1:0-6754 GCA_964588545.1 uncultured Myxococcales bacterium
GCGAGAGCCCGTCGTGAGCGGCTTCGACGTGCGGCGCGTCCATGTCGGCATCGGCGTCAACGTCAACGCCGACATCCACGTCCGCGTCGACGTCAAGCACGAGATCGGCATCGACGTCGGCGTAGACATCCAGCACGGAGCCCGCCTCGCTTCGATCGGGTGGGACGGGGACCGAATGGGGGTCTATCGGTCGACCCGAGGAACGATGATCGTGTTTCGCAGCATCTGGGACAACGAAGAAAGTGCCGAGCACTTCGCTCGCGCGTGGAAGCGGCGAACCAAGGGCAAGGTGGTTGTCGAGGGGCGAGTCGTCGATTACCGGCACGATCCTCAACGATGATAGTGCGACTGTCGCGATCACGGGCGAGTCGAAGGACGAGGGGACCGGCGGGCGGCGACCGATGCGCCGCCTGCTTCGAAGAAGCGCGCCCCCTGCAGCTCGTCCCCGCGGCCCCGGTGGTGCTCCGCCATCCCCCGCGCCGTGTTGGTCACCCGCCACTATCTGTGGCGCTTCGATGCCAACTAGTGAAGCGTGCGGACGCGGCGGTTGTCGCTGGCCACGATCATGCCGTCGTGTTTGGCGCCACGCTGACGAGGGCGTATTGACGATTCCATGGTCCAGACGCCTTTTACTCGCTTGCCGGTAACCACCACCTGCTTCTTTGAGTCCTTGTTCTCTCGCTTGGCAAAAATTCCCATGTTCCCCGACCTCCGTGTTGGTGATGTAGGGGGAACAAAGCAGCTGCTGTGCCGAAGCCGGCCGAGCAGCTAAGTTATTGAAAAGATTGAAGAGTGGGCTTTAGCCCCGACCGCTCAAACGTTCGCTGGAGTACGCCGGTGTACCTATGTGAACGCTCGTGCCAGCTTCAGCGGCCGGAAAAATGCGGCCGTCGCTTGCTGAGAAAAGCGTCGATACCTTCTTGGTAGTCAGCGCTTTCGAAGCAGGCATCGGCCAACGCGCTGATCTCTTCGAGTGCTAACATCGCCGGCGGACGACGCCTTAGGGCTTGACGCAGGTAACGCAGCGACAGTGGGGCATTGGCGGCGATTTGCTCAGCCAAGGCTAGGGTTTCGGCATCTAGAGCGTCATCGGCCACGCAGTACTGCACCAAGCCACGGCGCTGGGCCTCTTGGCCATCAACCAGCCTTCCGCTCAGAGTCAGCGCCAGGGCCTCGGCTTCGCCGACCACGGCAGCCAGGCGTTCGAGAGCTGCGTAAGGGTAGGCCAGGCCTAGCTTGCCGGCGGGGATGCCCATAGCTGCGTTGGCGGCCATCATGCGCAGATCGCAGCCGAAGGCGATCAGGCAGCCACCGCCTACGCAGGGACCGCCTATTTGGGCGATAGTCGGCACCGCGAGGCGCGCCAGGCTCTCCAGCGTCGCGTCGGCCCCGCGATCGTAGATGCGAGCCAGCTCGGGATTGCTGCGCAGCTTGGCAAACTCGTTGATGTCGGCACCGGCAATGAAGTGGCCGCTGCTGCCACGGATTATAATCACACGTAGCTCTGGGGTTGCTGCAAGAGTTTCTAGAGTACTCGGCAGCGCCTCCCACATTGCTGCGGTCAAAGCGCCACGGCTAGCCGGGCGGTTGATGGTGAGCCAGCCGATGTGGCCGCAGACCTGGGTTTCCAGACTTTGCAGTTGCTGTGCCTTGTTCATGCCCGAGCGAGTAACCGGGCGGGCGAGCAATGGCAATCATATTGGGAGGGCCGGCAGCGACGCTAGGCGCAATAGCCTTCAGTCGGCTGCAGTCTAGTGCAGCGCGGCGGCCCCGCTGCGGCTAGCGGCGAGGGCAGGACTAGCTGCGCGAGTGCTGCCGATTGCTATAGGTTCCGCAGAGCACGACGCTGCCAGAACGAATCAAACTCAGCGCTAGGGCTACTAACGACTCCTCGGAGTATGGACCCAGGGTTTGGAGTTCGACTAGAAGGTCGAGCAGAGTCGTCTCGCGCGGCTTATGGTAGCTGGTTTCCACGCTTTCTTAACTGCAACCTCCATGCCGAGTTCCGTCGGCTCGAAAGCCTTGGAAGTAGCACCGCCACCAGGGTTCGGGGCTGCGCATTCGTGTAACAATATGGCGCACTAGAGAACATTCTAAGCCGTCTGTGCGCCGGTCCTAGTATTCGCCGGTTTGTGGCGCACTGCGCCAACTGCTAGGCTTTGCTGCTGCCTCAGGGCACCAACTATGGCCAAAGAAGGAATCGAAATGGACGGGGTGGTTCTAGAGAACCTGCCCAACGCTTTTTTTCGCGTCAAGCTAGAGAATGGCCACACCGTACTTGCCCATATTTCGGGCAAGATGCGCAAGTACTATATCCGCATTCTTCCCGGCGACAGTGTCAAAGTGGAACTGTCGGCCTATGATCTCACCCGCGGACGTATTACCTGGCGCGAGAAGAACACCCACGCCGGTCCCCCCCGGCGACGACGCTAGCTGCTGCTGGCTCGAGAATACTCAGAGAGCACGTCTACCAGCGACCGCATGCGCAGTCCGAAAGTGACCGCGGCGGGGCTGGGGTCACAGGTGCCGCTAGCGGTGAGCAGCGAGAGCTGTGCGGCCGTCATCGGCGGATGCTTGAGCAGCATCTCGGCGAGCCGTGCCAGAGGCGCAGCCAGAAACTCGGGCAGGTGTATACTAAGAGAACTTCTCCCTGCGGCCTCCTTGACGGTTTTTACCAAGGAGTCGAAAGTCATCTCAGCGGGGCCGCCCAGCTCATAGATGTTGCCGTCGGTGGAGTCGTCGCTTAGCGCGGCCACCAGAGCCTTTGCGACATCTCCGACCCAGATAGGCTGGATTACGATGTCTCCGGCGGTGCGCAGCGGAAGCAGCGGCGACACCCGCGCCATCGAAAACAGTTGCCATACCAGATGGTCGCCAGCGCCGAAAATCAGCGCGGGACGGAAGATAGTGAATGGGAGGCCGCTGCCCTCGACTACTTTTTCGGCCTCCCATTTGGTGCGTAGGTAGGGCACTGGGCTGGTAGACTGGGTACCCAGAGTGCTGACGTGTATTATCTTGCCCACCCCGGCTTGTTTGCTGGCGTCTACTAGATTGGCGGTGGCGCCTACGTGGGCCCTCTCGAAGTCCTGAGTGGCGTCCTCGCGCACACTGCCGGCGGCGTGGATCACGGCGTCGACACCATGCAGGGCCTCCTCGAGGCCCTCGGGCCTGATCAGGTCTAGCTTGATGTTGCGGATAGGGTAGGAATGAGAGTGCTGGCAGACGCCGCGGCTCAGCGATATCACGTCGTGTCCGGCATCGACGCTCGCGCGTACCACATGCCAGCCGACAAAGCCGGTGCCTCCGGTTATCAGTACCTTCATCAGTCTCACACTATAGCGTATCCACAGGGGGTGACACAGCGAGATACGCGGGTGGACTCTGGCCCGAGATTTTGGAACCATCGCCTGCGCGATAATTGGGCAGTGGCCAAATTGGTAAGGCACCTGACTCTGGATCAGGGGATTGGAGGTTCGAGTCCTCCCTGCCCAGCCACTCTCCGCCCCGTGACGCTACATTTTTGCCACGTGCACGTAAGCGGCCGTGATAGGATCGATCGTAGCTGTGAATGGGTGGAGTTCTCTCCGCTTGTTTGCCGCTGCTTTTGTAATGAGAGTTCGGTGGAGCACTGTCGGGGGCCTGTGTCAGGAATTCCGTGATTCTACGGGATCATCACTGGCATTTTGGGTCGAGGACCTCGATGGTGAAGTCATTGCCGGCGAGCGTGGTGGCTCCAAGCGTCGCCACTATAGTGAGCCGCTGTGTGTCGGTGAAGTTGAGGTCGGAAGCGTCTGGGTAGGCGGTAAGGGCGGTGATAGCTGGGTGACACTGCTCAGCTCGGTGGTCTCGCGCGAGCTGTCCCACCAGTGGACCGTCAGCGACATGGCAGATGCCACAGCGCGCCTGTGGAAGCACACCAACGCCTTGATGCGTATGGCGGCCAGTACCAACCTCTCGCTCGAACCGGCGGAGATTCTTGAGCGTACCCTGGCGATCCTGAAACGTTCTACGCGTATTGCTACGGGGGTCGGCGTGATTCGACTGCCCGGACAGGATCACTACACAATTTTCGGCGCTGATGGCGAAGTACAGATTGATTTAGTCGAGATGACGCCTCTGCACATGGTCGGCAAAGAGGTAAGGGTCGTTACCAGCGACGATACCAGCAACGGCCTCATGCAGGCCTGCGCGCGTGTGACTGGCACTTACATTCCCACTGCCGTGGTCGCCTTGTCGTCCGACAGTGAATCGTTTGGTTTTGTTCTGGCGCCAGTCGCTGACGCCGAAAAGGTTACCTCGGATGATCTCAAGGTATTGACCTCGGCGGCACAGATCATCAGCGTGGCGCTGGAGAACCGTTACATCTTGAGCCAGGAGCGCGAAGCTACGCGGCTGCATGTCAAGAACGAGCTGCTATCCCAGCAGACTCGCGACATGGAAGAGCTGGTTCACATCGTCGCGCACGATCTGCGCTCACCGATGACGGCTCTCTACGGTTTTGTCCACGTTGCTCTCGACGAGATCAAGGACATGCGCGGAAATCTTGAAGCTCAGGGTTTCGCCGTCGGTACCCACATCGAGAACATTACCGAACCTCTGCGTGACGCGATTCGTAGTGTCGAGAAACTCAATCGGATGGTTCAGCGCTTACTGGATTTCTCGAAATCGGCGCGTGGAGCTTACACCTTCGAGGAGATCCAGCTTGGCAAGCTTGTCCATGGTGTGACGCGCTCGCTACGCTATCAGCTTACTCGCAACGAGATCGAGACCGAGGTTGGCCTGTTGCCGACCATCATCGGCGACCGCGTCCAGCTCGAAGCGGTGTTTGGCAACCTCATCGACAATGCCATCAAGTATATGCGTACTGATGATGGTCCGCGCCGCGTGTCGATCGGCTATCAGTCCGAGCCCGAGCCGGTCTATTACGTGCGCGATACCGGGGTGGGCATGACCAAGGAACAAATCGACAAGGCGTTCTTGCCGTTCCAACGTTTTCACACCGAAGCCGGCCCCGGTGATGGTATCGGCCTTCCTCACGTTCGCAAGATCATCGAGCGCCACGGTGGCCGTGTATGGTGTGAATCTGCGGTGGGTGAGGGCTCGACTTTCTATTTTACCTTAGGTTCGGTCGCCAACACTGGCCGCCTGGCCGCCTCGGGCGAGCGCGCCCGCAAACAGACCCAACTGCGCGGCTGATTGTCGCTTCCGGCCTGGACTCCGAGTCCAGAACCCGGTCAAATGCCGCCCAGACCATTGGGAGGACAGCCGCAAAATGTCGAACATACCTGTGCCCGGGCCAGACGTCCCGCAGACCATCGAGGGCTGGTACCTGCTGCACGACGTCTACGAGCTCGATTGGGCCGCGTGGCGCAGCCTCAAGGACGCTGAGCGCGACGAGATAGCCGCCCAGGCCAGCCGCTGGCTGGACCAGGCCGCGGCCGTAGAGCGTGGCGATAGCGCGCTCTACAGCGTGCTCAGCCAGAAGGGCGACCTGATGTTTGTGCACTACCGCGAGACCCTCGAGGATCTCAACCAGGTTGAACTCGGGCTTCGCCGCCAGCGTTTTTTCGACTTTCTGCAGCCTTCATACTCGTATTTTTCGGTTATCGAGGTGAGCCTCTATGAGGTCCTGGCGATTGCCATGAAGCGTCTAGGCGAGCGTGGTTTGAAGCGTGGTAGTGAGGAGTTCGATGCCGCGCTCGAACAAGAGGTGGCGAGACAAAAGGGACATATGGGCAAGCGCTTGTATCGCGATGTTCCGCCTCACCGCTACATCTGTTTCTATCCGATGGACAAGAAGCGCGGCGAACAGGTCAACTGGTACACGCTGCCTCTTGACGAGCGCCGAGCGATGATGCGCGGTCATGGCAGCATCGGCCACAAATACCACGAGAAGGTCATTCAAGTGGTAGCCGGGTCGGTGGGTTTGGACGACTGGGAGTGGGGAGTGAGCCTGCACGCTGACGATGCCCTGCTGTTCAAGAAACTCATCTACGAGATGCGTTTTGATCCTGCCAGCGCGTTGTACGCCGAGTTCGGACCGTTTTACCTGGGTATCCGTAGCGCTCCTGAGAAATTGGCCGAGCTGCTCGCGATCGAGCCTGGGGTGGGTGCCTGAACGTGGATGTCCCCGATGCCAAGTTTTCAGTCGGACAGTTGGTTCAGCACAAACGTTTTGGTTACCGCGGTGTGATATTTGACGCTGACGCGACGTTTCAGGGTAGCGATCACTGGTATCAATCAGTAGCCAAGTCGCGTCCGCCCAAGGATCAGCCCTGGTACCACGTGCTGGTCGATGAGGCCGAGCACACTACCTACGTGGCCGAGCGTAATCTCGAGGCCGATGACTGCGATGAGCCCATCCAACATCCGATGTTGGGCGAGGTGTTTGTGGGCTTCCATCATGGTCGCTACTTACTTCGCGATACCGTCAACTGAATAGCTGAAGTTGGAGGCAAGCAATGAGAGTCGGACAAACCAACCATTTTATAGCCCCGGCAGCGCTGTTGCTGATTACCCTAGTCGGGTCGGTGTCGTTGATCGCGGTGGGCTGCTCGGGTGAGCCCGAGTCTTCGCCCAAGCCGGGCGCAGCGTCGCCGTCGGCCGCTGACTCGGCCACGCAAGCAGCAGCGGCGACGCCCGCCGCTGCAAGTGGCGGCGTTGTTGGTGGGGGGGGGGTTGTTGGTGGGGGGCCGGCTGCGCGAACTGTGAGCACGGGCGCGCGTCCCCACCTGTGCGGTGGCGCACAAAGCTG
>CAZPPZ010000179.1:0-6704 GCA_964588545.1 uncultured Myxococcales bacterium
AACCACGACGGTCCCCCCCCTCACGCGAACGCGAGCGGCGTGGCTGCTGGCCATTAGCCACTGCCCCAGCCGCCGGCTCGACCGCACTGGCGGGGGTTGGGGCCGGAGCCTGCACCTCATCGGCTGTCGCTTGTTCAGCGGCGTCAACCCGCGCACAGTGATCCATGTATTCGCTCAGCGTGCCGTCGTATTCGCGCACGCTGCCGCTGCTCACGTCCCAGATCCGCGACGCCAGACGGTTGACAAAACTACGGTTGTGGCTGGCAAACAGCAGTGTGCCCTCGAAGTTGCCAAGCGCCACCGCCAAAGCCTCCGCAGATTCCAAATCCAGATGGTTGGTGGGCTCATCCATCACCACAAAATTGCCCGGGTTGACCATCAATCTGGCCAGAGCTACCCGGGCTTTCTCGCCACCGCTGAGCACCGCGATGGTCTTGTCGACGTCGTCGCCGCTGAACATCATGGTACCGAGCGCAGCGCGCACGTAGCTGAGATCCTCGAGAGCACTCTCTCGCCAGACCTCATCAAAAATAGATGAGCGCATGTTGAGCAGTTCGGTTACGTGTTGGGCGTAATAGCCGACATCGACGTTGTAGCCGCGTTTGGCCTGCCCCACCGAGGGTTGCATCAACCCAGCCGCGATCTTCAACAACGTCGTCTTGCCGTTACCATTGGCACCGACCAGAGCAATTCTATCGCCGCGGCGGATCACCGTATCAACGTCGGAGAAAACCGGGCCGCCACCGTAATCGTGCCCTACGCCAGACAACACCACTACGTCCTGACCCGCGCGCTTACACGAAGGAAACCGAAACGAGAGGCTCGACTGCCGCGAGGGCGCTACGACCTCTTCCATCTTTGCAACCGCCCTAATCCTGCTCTGCACGGCACGGGCTTTGGTAGCTTGGGCACGAAAGCGGCGGATGAAACGCTCGGCAGCTTCTTTCTCGCGGGCGATGTTGGCGGCACGCCGCTCGAGAACTTCAAGTTCCTCGGCTCGCTGTCGAAGGTACGAGTCGTAGTTTCCCGAGTACTGTCTCACGCCCTCGGCTTCGAACGAGACGATGCACTCGGCCTGCTCATTGAGGAACTCACGGTCATGGCAGATCAGAGCATACGCCTGACAGCGGCGCTTTAGATAATCTGACAGCCAGGCCACCGACGGCACGTCGAGGTGATTAGTGGGCTCATCGAGCAGCAACAGGTCGGGTTTTTGAAACAGCAGGGCCGCGAGTACCCCGCGCATACGCCAGCCGCCGCTGAACTCCTCGAGGCCACGCTCGAGATCCGCCTCGCTAAAACCCAAACCCGCGAGAATACGCGCGGCTTCGTGGGGGGAATAGCGTGCATCAAAACGGCCCAGGTCTTCGTGTAAATCAACGAGCTTCTGCGATAGCGCCATTTGCTCGTCTTCGCTGTGGGCGACTGCGAGCTCGGCTTCTACACTCTCGAGCATGCTCTCGATCTCGGCTTTGCCAGGCACGCTAGCCAGCACATACTCGCGCAGCGAGCGCGTGGTAGGCACGCTCAGCTCCTGGGCAAGGTAGCCGATTCTGACCCCACCGGCGGCCCGCACACTACCGGTTTCAGCTTCGATTTCGCCAGCAATAATCTTAAAAAGCGAGGACTTACCCGACCCGTTGCGTCCTATTACGCCAACACGATCCTCCTCGCCCAAGCGCAGGTTGAGGCTGCTGAACAACGCGCGGCCGCCGAAGCTGAGGCCTATGTCTTGGAGCACGACGAGTGACACGACAACGGCTGTTGTAGCCGCTGCAGACGCATTGCGCCATTCGCCTAGAAATCTAGTTCTCTGAACACACCGGGCGGAGCACTGGAGCCCTGGCCGCAAGCACAGCTGCCTGTGGGTGTTCGGTTACCACAGTGTCGCCGCTACGCCTGACTCGACCGCCGGCATGGACACCCAGAGCACCGTTGGCGTCGATAAAGACGTTCCGCAAGCGAACGTTCTCGTAGGCCGCAACCCCAGCCCGCCGGTTGCCGGCAATGACTACATCGCGCACCCGCACCCGCGTGCCGGCAATACCGCTGCCCGAGAAGCCAACAATCGTTCCGGGCCCGATTACCGAACACACGGTTCCACTGCGGCAACGCACTCCCTGGGTCGGACCACCACTAGCAAGAGAGTCGCCACTTAAAACATGGCCGCCCAAATAGAGCCGAGCATGATCTGACAACACCACAGCCGCACCAACGTAGTCGGCACAGTCGAGATCGCGAGTCAGATACCCAGCCTGATCTGCAGCAACAAAATCGCCGCAAGCGGTTACCTCTACATCGGCACCCGCAGAGGGTACAAGCAGGAGAAACAGCGCCAGAATCAAGACAGTGGCAACAAGTAGAAAGCGTAGATGGGGCAGAGCAACGAAGTGGGGATGATAGCGAGGCATGGTCTCTAGGATTCCTCCCAAAACATGTCCCAAAATATATCCTGGAGGCGAGGGTCGTCTCCTCGCCCCCAGAACGAGGCCGCAAAAGCGACGCAACTAGGCCGCCTCTGTAGGGCGGTCTGTCTCCGAGCAGGGCCGCTAGCCTTACTACCGGCGCCATGAGCGACTCGAGAGAACCGAGCCGCGCCGCAGCACGCTCTTGCCACCGGTACCCACCCGGTTAGTGTTACGTTACGCCTAATCAACGAAAGCTGTCAAGCGATTTTTCAACCGATTTGGCGGTTGCGACGGCGCCCACCTTCGGTTCTACTCCGCGGCGTGCCAGCCGCTCAAACCAACGGTGTCGAGGTAGAAGTAGTCTGCCACTATCTCAGCGAGCACAGCGACATCGTCGCTAATCGTTACGTCTTCGCCTACCACATAGTCATCACCAACAGGTCTGCGAACGCGATTCGATTGATGCGGCGCCATTGGTACATAGACGAAGGCGACGGCATCATCCGCGAGGTTGAAGGTCAAGGAGTGGTAGGAGAGCAGCCGATCCTCGAGCCTGGAGAGGCTCACGAGTACAGTAGTGGCGCCATACTCGAGAACCCCCGCGGAACCATGAAGGGTAGCTACGAGATGCATAGCGACGACGGTAGTGTCTTTGGCGTAGAAATTCCCGAGTTTGCCCTCGAGATGCCACGAACCCTGCACTAGCGGCGCGCGGCACGATGAAGCGTAGGCGGCAGCTAACAGCCGAGGTTGCGCCCGGTGCGGCACTGCGATCGGCGCTATTGGCGGCCCCGGCTCTGCTTGGATGCCGCCTGCTCCGCGACGGCCGCGACGGCCGTCGTTGCGTCACGATCGTCGAAACCGAAGCTTACCCACACGACGACCCGGCCTCACACTCCTATCAAGGGCCGACTAGGCGTAACGCCGCCATGTTCGCCGAGGCCGGCCTTGCTTACGTATACAGGATTCACCGCTGCCACTGTTTGAACATCGTCACGGGAGCCAAGGGACGTGGAGAAGCGGTGTTGATACGCGCGGTAGAACCCACCGAAGGCTTACAACAGATCGACGAGACACGCCGCGTGGCCACGGTGGGCAGCCGTGCACCATCGGGCTATGCCCTCACCAATGGTCCGGGAAAACTCTGCCAAGCACTCGACATCGACCTCGAGTTCAACTTCCACCCGCTGCTTACACCCAGCAACGGAGAAAGCCTGACCCTGCTCGGGCGGAGCGGACAACCACCGATAGCCCGCTCAGCGCGCATCGGTATATCTCAATCGCGAACAGCGTTGTTGCGATTCTTTATTGCTGGGAATCCGTGGGTCTCACGTTAGAGTTACGAACTCTTCGGCCGCCGATGGATGAATCCCGACAGTAGCGTCGAAATCGGCCTTGGTGGCGCCGGCTTTCATCGCCACGGCAAACCCTTGGATGATCTCCGGCGCATCGTGGCCGATCATATGGCAGCCCACAACCCGGTCGCTCGACTTGTCGACGATCAGCTTGACGAAAGTCCTGGCTTTGCGCTCGGTCAACATGTGCATGAGCGGAACGAATCCCGACTTGTAGACCGCGATGCCATCATCACCTAAACGCTCTCGAGCCTGCGCCTCGCTGAGTCCCACGGTACCAATCGGCGGAGAAGAAAACACCGCCGTCGGGATATCTTCGTAACTCATGGTCGCGCTCTTGCCGGCGAACAACCGGTCGGCGATGGTGCGCCCGGCTTGTATCGCCACCGGCGTCAGCGGCGACTTACCGGTAACGTCGCCAACCGCCAGTACACCTTCAACGTTGGTAGCACCGTCGTCGTCTACCACCACGCGACCTCCAGGCCCAAGCTCCACACCGGCCTCGGCCAGTCCCAACCCCTCGCTTCGCGGTGAACGGCCGACCGCATACACCAGCGCCGCATCTACCTCTATTCGTTGATCACCGTTTGTAGCGGTGACCGCGACGGTAACACCGGCACCGTCGCTATCGATGCTCGCTACCGTGCTTGAGCTGTGCACATCGATACCGGCGCGGATCAATGCATCGCGCAGCTCGCGGCGGATGTCATCGTCGAAGCTGGTCAGCGGCAGTTCACGGCGGATTATCAGTGATACCTCGCTGCCTAGACCGCGCGCTATCGAGGCAAACTCGCAGGCGATATAACCACCGCCCACCACCGCAATACGTTTTGGCTGAGAGGCCAGCTCGAAAAATCCGTCACTGGTAATCGCGCTGTCAATACCAGGCACGGCCGGTAGAATCGGCTGCGACCCCGTAGCGATGAGGATGTAACGCGTACTAAGCTTCTTGCCAGCGACCTCGACCAAACCCGCAGCAGCCACACGGCCATGGCCGCGCAGCAGTTCCACACCGGCTTCGGCTAGAAGCCGTTCGTGGGTAGTTTCGAGGCGGGCAACAGCATCGTTGCGCTTGGTGATCAGATCCTTCCAGTCACAGGCCAATCCGTGCTCGGCCTCGGCGATGCTCCAGCCATAACCTCGCGCGTCGTCTATCGCGTGGCCGAGTTCAGCCGCATACACCATCAGCTTCTTGGGAATGCAGCCGCGGATTACACAGGTGCCGCCCACGCGGCCCTCCTCGAGAATCGCGACTCTCGCCCCGTAGGAAGCCGCGCGCTTGGCCGTAGCCAGGCCTCCGCTACCAGCACCGATGACGATCAGGTCGTAAGTATTCGCCATCGGCAAATCATCCATACAGGTATTGTCAGTATGACGCTCGGCTAATGCTAGTGGCGAGTCTCGTCACTAGGAACCTCACAGTCTACACAAAAGTAACGCTCACCGAACTTACGGTAATCGTGGTCGAGCTTGACACGCAGGGCGAGCACGCGATCCATCGCCGCCGGCTCCCCGGCCTGGTAGGGCTCGTTCGGGATATCCAGATAGATCGTCGCCTCACCTTCGCCAGGCCCACTCTCGACCTTGAAGACACCAGGATACTCCTCGGGCCGCGAGCGTAGCGCACCGATCATCGGCAATACAGCATTCCACAGCGCTTGAATCCCAGGCTGCAACGCCACCGACCGGGGATCACTCTCATGATCGTCGTCGGCGAAGGCCTCCGCCTCAAAACCAAGTGCTCCGGCGTAGGCGCTAAGCACGGTGTTGTCTTCATGCGCATCGGCCACCTGGCAACGACGAGCGGATTTCGAAGTCTTGTCTGCGTCTTTCATCTGTTTACACCAAGGAAGAAACTAATCATGCTTTCTCAACACGCAATACCCAGAAACTGATTAAGGCCCGTCAGCTCGCCGCGGCGACGATGTAACCCAGATTCAGCCCAAGCGTATCGTCGAAGCAAGCAGTGCTGTGAACTGCCCCTACACATGAGCGAACAACCGAGACCAGATACCACCATGCTGCGGCTTACAACCTTCGCCACAGCGATTGCTATGACAGTAGTGTTATGTGCGCCGGCTGCGGCTGAGCCGAGGCACCAGGCCTGGGACCAGCTGCTATCGCGTTACGTCACCGATGGCCTGGTTGACTACCAAGGACTCGCTCGCGAACGCTCGCTGCTCGATGCCTATCTGGGCGATCTTGCGGCTAGCTCGGCCGACGAGCTAGCCGCCTTGACGCGTAATGAGCAAATGGCCTTCTGGATCAATGCCTACAATGCTTACACGGTTTCACTGATACTCGACCATTATCCGCTGGAGAGCATCTGGAAGATCACGCCATTCTGGCAACGCATCAGCGGCGGCCCGTTCGCCTTGGAATTTATCCCTCTCGGCCATCTCCTGCCCGGCAGTGCCAGCAAAGCGGGCGGCAAGATCGCCCTGCAAACCATCGAGCACCAGATTCTCAGAGAATTCTTCCACGAGCCGAGAATCCACTTCGCCATAGTCTGCGCCTCTCTCGGCTGCCCGATCTTGCGCTCACAGGCCTACGAAGGCGCCGAGCTCAACAGTCAACTGGACGACGCTGCCGAAACCTTCATGCGCAGCAATGCCAAGAACCATTATGACGCGACGCGGCATGCGCTGCAGGTATCACCAATTTTCAAGTGGTTTTCCGACGATTTCGCCGTGGCCGGGGGACCAGTCGGCTACTTCATACGCTACGGCAACGACGCGGCAGCAGCAGTACTGGCCAGCCATGATGATCCGCCGGCACTTAGCTACAGCGACTACGACTGGTCGCTCAACATCCAGCCAAACTGAAGTAAGTAGAGAATAGTGCGGCGGGGTCCGGACACCAGAGCCCGTCCCCGCCGCTCGGCGAGTCATGCTGCAAGAGGCATTGCGCGGCTGTATTTAGTATGCCGGCGAGGCCATCT
>CAZPPZ010000180.1:0-6684 GCA_964588545.1 uncultured Myxococcales bacterium
CGAGCGAGAGTGTAGCGTAGCCATAAGAGTGCCGAGGATTAGCGCCATTAGACTGAGTTTGGGCTCGTAGTCGTCGCTGCCGCTCGAAGACTGCCATACGTGTGCCGGAGCAGAAGCACCTTCGTACCACACTGGAGCAAAGAGGGCTTTCAAACTGACCTCGGGGTACTGGGCTCGAACCGCCCAAGAGATCAGCTTCGTCCCGGCCAAGGCGTAAAGAGAATCATCGCGCGGCCCTATAGCGGCGCCGTGCAACCACGCCCTAGGCGGCAGTTGCACAGCCGCGAGTTCCTGCCCACTGGTGACGTGGAGCAGTCGGATCAGTCCATCGGCATGGGCAATCGCAACCATTCGAGTCCGCACCGATGGCGCGATAGCCGCGACTGCAGAACCCGTTCCCTCAAAAAAATGCCCGCGCTCCAGACGAACACCGTCGGAAGCTTCGGCATCAAGGGGCTTAGCTGGAAACCAGGCTGAAACGGTTCCGATGCTATCACCCACGACCAGGGTCGTCTTGCCCGCCAGGAAAGCCATCGCGGTCAACCGCGCGGCACCATCGGAAACCAGACGGCGAGTCTCAACCGGAAGCATGGCATCGGGTTCGCGAGCATCGACGCGCACCGCAATTCCATCGCGCCAGACCAAATATACGGCGTCGGCGTTGCTGGAGAGAAACAGATGAGCTGGTAAGGATCCCCGGTCCTCGCAGACGCGAAGATGCACACTACCGCCAGACAGAGTGATCGTCGAGATTCCCGTGAGCAGATTCGTACGTTTGCGTGGTTTCTTCAGCCACAGGGTGCAATCGTCCGTCAACGCAGCGATGGTATCGTTATCGCTGGCACGGGATATGTCGATGAGCGAGACCGCTCGAACCTCATGGTCGCCGCTGTCAAGTGGAGTCGCTGGGTCGGCCTCGATAGCTAGTCGTGTCAGACGAAGCCGGTCGCTGGAGACCTTCTCGACTATCGCGTTGTTGTAACGAACTCTGCCCCCCGCAGAAGCCTCACCAAGGCCAGCTTCAGAGGCGCCCACCGTCTTATAGGTACTCTCGAAATGCACGCGGGCTATCTGAATAGTGCCATCAGCAAAACCCGCGGCGAGCGATCCAGTACCAACCCCCTGAGATGAAACTGCAGTCGGGACAGCAGCGGCAAATAGTCGCTGATGGTCGATGACATCACCGCTGGCGATATCGACTACATCCAACGTAGCATCCTGGTGATAGATCCAGGCTAGGGCTCCATACTCGCCGGGATGCACAGACATGGCACGCGAATCATCGCTCCCGTATGAAGTGGCCTTGGTCGCTTCGACCGCTCGTCCCTCGAAGAGCGGTGCCGCGACATAGACGAGGAAGGCGCAGACCAGCGCTATCGCGGCGATAGTACCAAGCCCCCCCACAGTGATGACCATTCGCGCAATCCGATCACCGAGGTGCACGAATCTCAGGCCACTACCGGACCTGCGAATCGTGCCTCTTCTGGTAATTCTGCTAGCCATGCCTACGCTATCAGTTGGTCGATGGCGGTGCCCTACTCAAGAATGAGGCACCGCCATCCCGAGTATTCTCTAGGGGTTCTGAGCGGTACGCTTTGGTGCGAGGCCTACCTTTGCGAGCTCAGCGCTGGCCATTGTCGCGGGTACCGGGAAGTAGCCATCCTTGACAACACTGCGTTGGCCCTCGCGGCTGAAGAGGAATCGCAAGAACTCTGCGCGCAGTGGCTCAAGCTTACTAGCAGGCTTGTAGTTAACGTTTAGGTAGAGAAATCTAGCTAGCGGATACTCACCAGTGTATGCAAACTTCGGCTCCGCAGGAGTAGCAGCCTCGTCAGGACTCGACGCCAGCGGAACGGCACGAACATCGGCAGTCTTGTAGCCAATACCACTATAGCCGATCGCGTATAGGTCTCGCGCAACGGCCTGAACCACCGATGAGCTTCCGGGTTGTTCCATGACCGAGTCCTTGTAGTCGCCACCAAAGAGGGCATGCTTCTTGAGGTAGCCATAAGTACCCGAGGCCGAGTTACGACCGTATATGCTGATCGGCTTGTCTGCCCACTTACCGGTAAGACCAAGCTCACCCCATGTCCGGATGTCCTTGGCATAACCGCCCTTTCGCGTCTTCGAGAAGATCGCGTCAACCTGTTGCAAGGTGAGCGACGCCAGCGGATTGTCCTTGTTCACGTAGATCGCCAGCATGTCGATACTGGTGGCCAGCGCGGTAGGCTTGTATCCGTACTTGGCTTCGAAGGAGTCTACTTCAGCGGCCTTCATTTGCCGACTCATCGGACCGAAGGTGCTCGTGCCGGCTACTAGCGCAGGTGGGGCGGTAGACGACCCCTTACCCTCAACTTCGATCTTGACGTTGGGGTAGAAAGTGCGGAACCCTTCTGACCACAGCGCCATCTCGTTGTTCATGGTGTCGGAACCTACGCTTGAAATGGTCCCCGACACTCCACCAGTTGCGGCATAGGTCGTCAGATCCGGGTCGACCGAAACCTGCGCGCCAGCGGTGCTAGCTATCAAGAGTATCGCGGCCGCAATGGCCAGCTTACTGGTTGTCGTAGATACTTTTTTCATCTTTTTTCTCCCTGTCTTTCTTCATCACAAGGTCTATCGAGACTCGCCTGCAGGCCACCAGCACTCTGCGCAACTCGGACCCAGGCGCTGGGTCCGAGTGCAGCTTTGTGAACACCTCGCCGGCCCACCGGTCGCTTCATAACTAGAAATCAATCTGGAACCGCGTTTGGAACACGTCGGCTTGGCCGACTGAGTCGAGATCCGCGTGGACGTAGTTGGCCATCACCCGGGTATTGGGATTCAGATACCAGTTGACGCCAACGCTAACGTCGTCGAGTTCGCCCCCTGCAGTGCTCCCGTCGCTGACGTCGATACTCGAGTAGCGCACCGCCAGCTCGACCGCTCCGGAACCTCCAGCTTCTTTGCCAAGGAAGTTTCGTAACGGTTTGACGCGGCTGAAGGCACCGTGGGAGCGCTTGTAGGGCCTATGTTCCCCCGTCAAGAAATAGCTCGCCTGTACGTAGTAGCCGTCAAAGTCGAGGCTTGATCCTGTCGTGGCGCCGACCGAGGTGTGAACATACTCACCCTGGAGCGAAGCCGGACCGAAAACCGCTGCTGTCTCGACACCAACCAGGTCTACATTGTCGGCCGTGATAGACCCGGTATCGACCAATCGCGGAGAGATGTGAACTTCCGGCCGTTCGCGAAAACGCACGGTGTCGTCAGGATTACGATGGCTGTACGCCAGACCAACGTGAACCAAACGCTCGCCTCCGTTTTGATACAAGGGCAGACCGGTGATTCGGCCAGTCACGTTGTAGGCATCGCCAGTGGCATCACCAAAACCGTCCGCTTGACGAAACACTCCACCAGCCCAGGTAAGCCGCTCGTCGAGCAAGTGCCCACTAGCACCAATTCCAGTATTTCGCTCAGCGATGAAGGCCGTCGGCAGCGAGCGTTCCATGAACGTTATGTATTTGCTGCTCGTCAGCACCTCTAGGCCAAATGGCTCCTTGAAGTGTCCCACCTGCACAGTGGTGTTCCCAGGGAGACCCTTGAGTCCGAGGTAGACGTCCTTAAAGTCCGCGTCGCCACCGGCAAAGTCGTATTGGGCCTTGAAGATTACGTTGCCGAACGCTTGACCCGAGAGGTAGAGGCGAGCCCGGCGAAACTCTGTCCCGTCCTCAAACGGGCCTTTGGCGGTTTTGAGGCTGTCGTCTGCGCTAAAGAACGCCCAATCGTTCATGATTCGGCCACCAAACTTTAGCTTGAAACTCTTGTCGGCTGTTTCGGCCCGGATGCCGTCCTTCCAGTACAGCCGAAGGTCGTTATCCTCCGCTGCCGCTGTGGACTGCATGCCCATGAACAGCAATACCCCTGCTAGGCCGATGGAAATCGTTTTGTTCATCCTCCACTCCTTGTTGCTATCGTGTTTTCTTCTTCGCGACTCTTGATACCCAGGAGAGGCTCCAGGCGTCTCCTCTGGTAGATTTCACCTCTAGAAGTAGTCGCGCCAAGTTAGGCAATCGTGAGCCGATTGTTAGAAATCGATGAATTCGAGCCTTTTGGGGTGCCGCCCCCAAGAACCGGGGGGCGGCACCTAAGAGAAGCGGCGGACTAGTCGTCGAGTTCGAAGCCGGTGACCATCAGCAAGTCGTCGGTAAAACCGTTTACAGGGTCACTATTAAAGTCGAGAAGCGAGGCGGGCTCCTCGCCGTGTTGGATGTTTACGAAGGCCACCCGACCAGTTCCGTCAAATACGAAGCCGGTGGGCTCAGCCTTCGGATCCACCACCGATAGCGTCGCGATACAGCCATCACTCTTGATATCCCGGTCGGCGCCGTCCGGCAGACAAGCCCAGATTTCGCCGAAGTGATGATCCTCGATAACGTAGAGGTTTCCAGTAGCAGGCTGGAAGGCGAGGTTGTCGACAGAGTTGAAGCGGGGATCGCCTTCAAGCAGACGATTTGTGGTAACCACCGTCATCCGACCGTCATCGCCCAGGTACTCCAGTGGCACACCGCTGCGGGAGTCGATCACCGCGGTGGGATGGACAGGCACGGGGATGGCATCAACCGCGCACAACACCTCACCGTAGTTCTTGGCCTTCTCGCGACCGGTTGCAGTCCAGCAAAAGCGTACCCCAGGACCGGGGTAGAGCGGGTCAAGATCAAAGTCTTCCGGTCGGTAATAGCCCGTAGCCCCGAAGGCATCGGCATCGATGCGGGCCGTCAACGCATCGATCTTGACCCATGCGCCCTGCCCAACCTGGCATCCCTGCCCGTACTGAGGAAACTTACTCGAAGTGGATTCCTTGCATGAGGTAGTCATGGCATAGACGCTACCACTGGCTAAAGGGGAATCACCCAGGCTGGTGATCACCTGGTTGGTCGGGTTAGGAACATCTGGAACGAATTTGAATATGGCTCCGCCATCGCTATCCAATGCGTCGGTACCAGGGCGTAGCTCATCGCCCGAGTAGATCACCCCTGAGGCCAAAATAACCATGCCCTCCCAATTAGCAGTTGGCAGGGCATCACGCTGTACGATGTGGGTCGAGCGAGTCGTGCCATCCACCGCGTCGTAGATGTCGCCGCTGTTACGATCGGCGACCCACTCGTCGGTGGTCGTAAGTGGATCGAGAATCTCGTAGGCGCGCCCCTGACTGTAGGTCCAGTCCTCCTCGGTGGCCAGTACGGTTCCCCAGGGCGTGGTGCGAATACCGTCACAGACGTTCATGCCGTGAAGAATGGTTTCGACCTCGCCGGTACTGACGTTAATGCGCTGTACGCTGGCGTTGAGTCCCTCGTTTCCCGCCGGAGTGGTCCCACTACGGCGCTGCTCGATGCAGACGATAAGATGCGTGTAGCTGGTATCGTTCGGCCAAAAAGCGATTTGGTCTCCCCACTGAGCCATATGACGTGTAACGAAGCTCACTTTGAGTCCCTTCGCCGGCATCAGACGCTGACTCGCGCTAGCCATATCTCTGGGCACATAGTTCGCAATGGTTGCGGGAGCGGCTATCGGCGCCGCGATCCCGAACAACGCCTGCGATCTCTTCTTCTTGGTCAATAGCCGTTCCACCCTCTGGCCGAAGTCGAGCCTAGCCCCTTCGTGGGCGAAAACTGTGGGGGGACCAAGTAAAAGGGATATACAGGCTGTGGCGACAACGGCCCAGCCGATTAGTCTGTTTAGTCTCATTTCTTCCTCCAATCGCTTCTTGTTCAATTTATCGTCGTCTGTTGATAAGCTTCTGGAGGCACCATAAATGCTAAGTGTTAGGCGGTGGTTTCGCGTACGATATGTTTTGGTTAGGCTTACACGCCGAGAGAGTTTCGCTAATGAGCATGGAGCGTGATGACTAGGCGCAGCTTCATCAGCTCCATGATACTCGTGGGAAGTGCCGCGCTGGCAGCAGCGTGTACGCCTGGCGCCGAGACCCCGGAGCCAATCATCACGACATCGGGGGACGGTTCGGAACGATTGGGAAAGTCTCCCGATCAATGGCGCAAGATACTCAAGCCGCACCAGTACGCTGTGCTCTTCGAAGAGAACACCGAGCGGCCATTCACAAGCCCCCTCAACTTCGAAAAACGCGAGGGCACGTTCGTCTGCGCGGCCTGCGGCCTGCCGCTGTTCGATTCAAAGAGCAAGTTCGAAAGCGGAACAGGATGGCCGAGCTTCTACGTACCGATCGAAGGTAACGTCGCAACTAAGACGGACTACAAGCTTCTCTATCCACGAACTGAATATCATTGCCGACGCTGTGGCGGCCACCAGGGACATCTGTTCAACGACGGACCGCCGCCGACCGGTCAGCGATGGTGCAACAACGGCGCGGCGCTGGAGTTCTTTAGCGCAGGCCAAGCTCTTCCCGAACTGCGACAGTGATGGGAGTCGCCCCCGGGCTACTTCAGGCCGAGACTCTTGCCGAGCGACTCTCGCGCCGCCTTTTCCTTGTTGGTCTCGATGGCGTTGTCAACGGCCTCAGCAGCGCTGTTTAGCGCACTCTTGCCATTGTCTATGGCTTCGGCGCCGGCCCCCTTGGCGGCTGCCGCCGCAGTCGAGGCAATTTCCTTGGCATTGGCGACGACCGCGGCACCCGCTTCTTTGGTCTCCGCCATCACCTCCAGAGCAGCTTCCTTGGTCGCGTCCAATGCC
>CAZPPZ010000181.1:0-6658 GCA_964588545.1 uncultured Myxococcales bacterium
AAAGATATAAGGATCCAATAATGAGAATGTAGATTATTGATGACGCGCCGATTCTTGTTTTTCTTCTCAAGTATGGTTTGGACAAAGAGTTCAAAGTTAACGTTGAAGTCAACCATGCGACTCTTGCGGGACACAGCTTTTGCCACGAACTCGCCTACGCGGCAGCCAACGGGATTCTCGGCAGCGTCGACGCCAACCGCGGCGATCCGCAGCTCGGCTGGGATACCGATCAGTTCCCCAACAGTAGCGAAGAGATGACCCCGGCGCTGCTGACCATTCTCCAGGCTGGAGGGCTTGGGGATGGAGGGTTCAATTTTGACGCGAAGCTGCGTCGTCAGAGTATCGATGCCGACGATTTGTTCCATGCTCACGTAGGAGGTGTCGATACGCTGGCTCGAGCGCTGTTGGCTGCCGAGCGCATCATCACAGACAGCTCGCTCGCAGCTTTTGTTGCTGAGCGTTACCGGGCTTGGGAGCAGGGACTGGGCCGAGAGATTCTCAGTGGCGAACAGTCTCTAGCGGGGCTGGCGAGGACAGTCTTGGAGGATCAACTAGACCCACAGCCGCTGTCGGGCAGACAAGAGCTGCTCGAGAATCTTGTTGCCCGATTCGTGTAGTAGCCTGCGGGCAGCGCTGGCGTCAGCTCCGTTAGGAGCGTAACGATAATTTCCAGCAATTGGGAAATGTGGCGCGCCAGAGTGGCGATATTGGCAAAGGTCGGAAGACGGAGAAGCATCGCTGCTGTTCGGACGGAAAAGCCATTTGCCCCGCTAATACAGGCTTGTAGGCCACAGTTACTGGGGTTCTAGGTGAGAACTGGGTGGTATGAGAGGGCTGGTATGAGCTTTGCTTGGTTGACTCCCTAGGAGAGCCACAAGGGGTGAAGCCAGCTTGCTCAGTGTTGCCGAGGAATAGAGAGGAGCGAAGAAGCTAATGAAGATTCATCTTTCCGTTGTGAGCACCTTGCTAGTTGGCCTGCTATTGGGACTGACGCCGGTCGCTTCTTATGCCGTCGACGCGGAAACCAACTACGCCAAGCACTGTTTGAAATGTCACGGCGAGGATGGCGACGGTAAAGGACCAGCGTCTGCGGTTCTTGATGTTACGCCCGGCGATTTTGCTGACTGCGACACCATGAAAGCCCTTTCTGACGAATTCCTCCTCAAGATCATAAGCTCTGGTGGTGAAGCGGTCGGCAAGTCGCCGCAGATGCCTGCGGCCAACAAGGTTGCGGCCGAGGACGTTCCGGCTCTGGTGGAGTACGTGCGCGGGTTCTGTGAGTAGTCGTTAGGGATATGATTAGGTGAGAGTTACTTCTCTAAGAATGGGGCTGCAGTGGTTAGCCGTTGGCATGCTGGGCTTGACGGCGGCGACGGCGATGTCTTCAAGATCCGGAGATGTTGAGCAGCCGGTAGCATTTAACCACTACGCTCACATTGAGAACGCCGACATGACCTGTACCAAGTGCCACACTGGTGCAGAGACCAATCGACACGCGGGTTTTCCCCCAGATATGTTTTGTGCGGCCTGCCACGAGGGTTCTGATCCCGAGTCTCCCGCCGAGGCCAAGCTCGTCGAGCTGTTGGAGAAAGGCGAGCCGCTGGCGTGGAAGCAGGTCACCCACGTAGAACCGTACGCCTACTTCAGCCATCGGCGTCATGTCGGGATCGGCAACATCGATTGCACAGCTTGTCACGGCAAGATCGCGGAACTCACCACCCCGGTGAAGGAGCCGGCGGTAGATTTTACTCGGCGCAAGGGCATGCAGGCATGTATGAACTGTCACCGGCATAGCGCCAACCCTCACGCAGGGCTCGACTGTGTGGATTGTCATCGCTGACGCCGGGATGTGTTAGGGATGGCGAAGAGAAGAAGGAGCTAACGAGTGTCGATCAGTCGCAGGCAATTCCTCAAAGTTCTGACCGCAGCGGGCGTGTCGGTGAGTTCTGCTGGATGGCTGGTCGATCGGGTGGCCGCTCTCGAGGCTGAAGGTGCTCTGCAGACAGCGCCTGGCCCAGGCATCGAGTCTTGGGTGACGACGACTTGCGGTTTTTGTCCAGGCGGTTGTGGGCTCGAAGCGAGATTGATCGATGGGCTGCCAGTCGGTGTGCGTGGACGTTCCAGCCATCTGGTCAATGCCGGTAAGCTATGTCCGGCTGCCCACGCGACCATACAGATGCTTTACAATCCAGACCGGGTTCGTACGCCGCTCAAGCGTATTGGGCGCAGGCGTCACCCTGAGTGGGAAGCAATATCGTGGGAAAGCGCAGAGAAGCTCATGGTCAAGCACCTTGGCGAGGCTATGAGTGGCGGAGAGGCGCAACGGATAGCCTTTCTTGATGGGCGTCGGCGGGGAGCAGGGACCGAGATTGCCAGGGCCTTCATGCGAGGAGCGGGTTCCTCCAACTACATTCACATAGAAGATTCAGCCCAAGAAGCTATCGCGCGCGAAAGTTTTGGTTGGCCGCGTTCTGCTGGTGTAGATCTTGAGTCTGCTTTGGTGGTGGCGCTGTTTGCCTTCGACGCCTTTGGCACCGAAGGCTCTCCGGTGTGGCAGAGCCGCGTGTACGCGGCCGGTCGTGATCGCACTATCGATCGTCCTATATATTTGAGCATCGGTCCGCGGCTGTTGGGTTCGGCTGCCAAGTGTGACCACTGGCTTCCGGCGCGGCCGGGGAGCGAGGGGCTGATAGCACTGGCAATGGCCCACCATATCCTCGAGACCGGGCAAGAAGATCCGGTCTACTTGGAGCGCTATACCGACTGGTTCGACGAGAGTTCCAGCAGTCTGCGTGATTTGGTCACGGAGATGACGCCGGCTGTGGTCTCGGACATTAGTGGTGTCCCTGCTGAGCAGATAGAGGCCGCTGCAGAAATGTTTGCCAAGCATCGGCCAGGCGTGGCCGTTGCAGGTTGCGGGTCCCCGAGTGGTCAGCCCGCGGCGATGACCGCGGTTGCAGTCAATGTCCTCAATCTACTGGTCGCGAGTGTTGGCAGTCGTGGTGGAGTCGTAGCGCGCAATGGTGCTGGGCTTGCCCCGGCCTGGGAAGCGGGAGAGTCACAACCTTCTCTGCCGGCTGCATCGCTGCGTTCTCCCGCTCAACTGGCGAAAGCTTTGGATGCTGCGCATCCAGATCATGTCGATGTTCTCTTTCTTCGCGACGCGCGCCCGGCCTTTGAGGGCAGCTTGGCTACCCCGTTTTCGGCCGCGTTGGCTGCTACCGAGGCCTTTGTGGTGGCCTTCACCAGCGAGATGGACGAGACTTCGCAGTTGGCCGATCTTATCTTGCCGGAGCCTACGTTTGCGGAGCGCTGGGATCTGCTGACCGATACGCCGATTGTGCCTCGCCGACACGCCTCTCTTCAGCAGCCCCTGCTCGAGCCCATGTTTGAGTCACGCCAGTCTGAAGCTGTGCTGGCCGGCATCGCCGAGCATCTTGCCGACAGTTTTAGCCTGCGTTTCAAATCGACCAAGCCCGACAAGCTCGTCGCCGCGGCTGCAGCTGGGCTGCATGCACAAACCGATGGCGGAATTTGCTCGATTGGTGGCGAGGGTAAAGACACGAGTAGACCGGCTAGCGCTCGGTCTTTTTGGAAAGAGCTGCGCTCGGACGGCGTATGGGCTCTGGACGCAGACAAGGTGCTTGGCGACCTGCGACAGCGTAGGATCGTGACTCTGCCGCGGACGGCTTTGGGCTTGGGCAAAGGCGAGATCACCGAGCGTTTACGCGTCTTGATAACCCCGTCATCGACCCGCGACGCTAACCTATACCCCTATTATCTTGTTACCTTTCAGATTCCCGAACTACGCAACGGCGAGTTGGCCAACTATCCGTTCATGATGGAACTCTCAGGTCAGCGTGGTTCCGAGAACCGCGATACCTGGGCAGAGTTGAATCCGCGTACGGCGGCTGAGCTGGGGGTAAGCGATGGCAATACGATACTCGTTGCGTCCGATGTCGGCGGGATTGAGGTAACCGCACATCTTACCGAGGGGGTACCACCGGGGATCGTGGCGGTACCGTTGGGACTCGGACACAAGGTCGGTGCTATGGCGTCTGGTATCGGTGCCAATGCGAATACAATTGTTGAGGCGCAGGCCGCTGATGACGGTGTAACTGTAACGGTACTGACCCGCGTCAAGGTACAGGCGCTGTAGCCGTGGGGAGATCGTAATGGCGCGTTGGGGAATGGTAATTGATATCGACCGCTGCACCGGGTGTGGCAGTTGCGTCACGGCTTGCCATGCCGAAAACAACATTCCAGTTGCGTCGGATGATGAGGCTCGTATGGGCCGCTCGATGAGCTGGGTGCGGATAGTAGAGGAAGTAGAAGGCACCTTCCCCGACGTTCACGTCAAGAGCTATCCGCGCATGTGCATGCACTGCGACCACGCTCCGTGTGTCAACGTATGTCCGGTGCACGCTACATACTTGGCGGCTGACGGTATCGTTGCCCAGATATACCCACAGTGTATCGGATGCCGATACTGTATGGCGGCGTGTCCTTACGTGGCCAAGGCTTTTAACTGGTATCAACCTGAAGAGACCGAAGCTCGGCGTGTGGCACCCAATCCCGATGTCTCGCTTCGCCCGAAAGGGGTCGTCGAGAAGTGCACCTTCTGTTCGCATCGCTTGCAGAAAGCCAAGGAGCAGGCCCGCTTCGAATCGCGTCCGCTACGGACAGAGGACTACCAGCCAGCGTGTGTAGAGACCTGCCCCGCTGATGCGATGGTTTTCGGGGATCTTGAGGATGAAGCGAGCCGCGTTGCAAGGCTGTCTCGAAGCCCGCGCTCTGAGCGGATGCTCGAAGACTTAGGAACGGAGCCCAAAGTGTTTTATCTGCGCAGCCGGACCAAGCATGAGAGTTGATACAGAAAGAATAGAGTCCGATCTCCTGAGATCGGTTGAACACACTACCCCGTGGTTTTACGTGGCCTTTGTGTCTCTGTTTGCCGTCATTGTATGGGGCTTTTATGCCTATGCTTATCAGCTCAGACACGGGTTGGGTGTTACCGGGATGCAGCAGCCCGTTACCTGGGGCTTCTACATCGTCAATTTCGTCTTTTTCATCGGGATCAGCCACGCGGGCACGTTGATTTCGGCGATACTACGCTTGTCAAAGGCCGAGTGGCGTCGGCCTATAACCCGTATGGCGGAGGTGATCACGGGTATCGTACTGATGATCGGCGCCCTGCATCCGATCATTGATCTTGGTCGGCCCGACCGCCTTCTCCACATCTTCTACAACGGGCGTCTGCAATCTCCTCTGCTGTGGGACGTGACGAGTATCACGGCGTATTTTATTGCCTCTACGGTCTATCTATACGTCCCCATGATTCCTGATATCGCGCGCATGCGCGATCGTGGCGTGCGTCCGCAGTGGCTCTACCGTGTGTTGGCCTGGGGCTGGATTGGCACGCCTGAGCAAGAACGTGTGCTCAACCGCGCGATCAATATCCTGATGATCATGGTTATTCCGATCGCGGTGTCGGTGCATACGGTCATCTCCTTTATATTTGCGATGACGCTGCAGCCGGGATGGCATTCTACAATCTTTGGACCTTATTTCGTCGTCGGCGCTATCCACTCGGGAATCGCTGGGCTGTTCTTGGTGATGATCGTATTTCGGCGAGTCTACCATCTAGAGAACTACATCAAGCAAATTCATCTTTACCAACTCAGTCGGTTGATGCTGGCGATGGCAGTGCTGTGGTTCTACTTTACCTTTGCAGAGTACCTTACCGGCTTTTACGGGCGCGAGCCGGTCGAGTTCTCTATTATAATGTACAAGTTCACCGGGCGTTACATGTGGCCATTCTGGTTGATGATAGTGACCAATGCCTTGGTCCCGGTGGTAATCCTGGCCTCGAAGCGATTCTGCACGGTGCGCGGAATAAGTATCGCATCGATATGCGTGCTCCTGGGGATGTGGCTCGAGAGGCTGAACATCGTCGCTCCCACTCTGGAAAATCCCGCGGTTCCTTTTCCTGCCCACTATTACTTTCCGACCTGGGTTGAGTGGGGCGTGTTCGCCTGGGGCATAGGGGTTTTCTGCCTGGGCTTCTTGGTGTTTGCCAAGTTCTTCCCTCTAATATCGATATGGGAAATAGAGGAAGGCATGGAAGCCGCGGTTCCTGAGGTAGGCGACCGTATCTTGTCCTATCAACCATCGCTCGATGATGGTGTTACGTCTAGTGATACGTGAGTGAGTATATGTACGATCGTGTGATCAGATTACTCCAATATTCCACGGTTTCTGTGATGTGGGTGTTTAGCCTTGCAATTACCGTCTGGGTGGTGAAGCTAGGCATCGTCTCCCACGAGCTGTCAGATGCTTTTACCATGTCGGTTGGCATTACCATGGTGGCACTGCCGATCTACTGGTCGTTGGCCGGAATCTTGACCTATACCTTCTTCGGACTTCGCCGCGGGGCGAAGGACAACGGCGGCGATTAATCGTAGGCGATGTGACGATTGTGTCGCGAGGCCCTGGGCTATCGTGCGCTTGGGATTTCATTGCCTTGCTTCGAGATCGTCAGTGGACACCCCAAAACCGGCCAACGGACGGCGTCCGGGACGGGTGTTGGTTTAGCTCATTGTGACCCCTTGACACAAGTCGTCGCATATCGCCGCGCCTGAGTGGCACGACAGTGCGG
>CAZPPZ010000182.1:0-6644 GCA_964588545.1 uncultured Myxococcales bacterium
ATCGCGGCAAGCCGCAATCTTGGCCGCCTACCTAGTCGCAGGCACAGATGTCTAACATTTTGCCCCCCACGGTAAGCACCTGCACCACGCAGCTGGTGCCCGGTTCCGGGCAAGAGCCACCACAGACCGGCGCTGTGCTCAGCTCGCAGGGAGTAAAACACTCACAAACTCCCAGTATATCGGAACTACAGAGTTCGCCGAAGGCGCAGGTTCCACCGCACACCGGCACCCCAGCGTCGAAGCAGCTTTCGGACTGACCTGAAAAGACCGCACACCCGCAGCCCCCGGCTCCGCTCTCACAAATAAAACCGTCGGGGCAGGTTCCGGCACAGGCCGGCGCACTGGCTGAAGCGCAGGCTGGCTGCGTAGGCAGCAACTCGCATGCACAAGCACTGCCGACACCAGTAGCGACACACTGAGCTCCGGGTTGGCACAAGCCTGCGCAAGTCGGCGCTGAGCCTTCGCTGCACAACTGGACTACCGACGGCGCACAGGTACAGAGGCTCTCGATCGGGCCCCCATCGGTGGAAATACCCAGCACCTGGCAGGTGAGATTAGGATCGCCCTCGGCTGCGCAGCTGCCACCGCAGGTTGGCACAGCGCTGAGGTCGCAGGCGTTTAGACACTCGCAGAAGCCCGGTTCAAACGGGTCTTCGGCACAGGTTAAACCGGATGGGCAGGTACCACCGCAGGTCGGGGCGGTAACCGAATTGTCGAAGCATGAGACCGAAGTGGTACAGGATGTACACGTCAACACCACGGTAGCATCAACGGCTCTCTTGAGAACCTTCAACGCATCGGTGGCGGTTACCGGGGTAGCGCCACCACTGCTGTCAACATCGCAAACACAAGCGTCACAGCTGGCGACACCAACTGCCACGCGCAGCACAAACAACGCGTCGGTAGCGGTTGGAGCAGCCCCGGTGCTGATCGGCTGACCACAAAGGCCCCCCTGGGCCAGAGCCACGGATGGCCCACCTAACCAAAGCCCCATAAGCAAAGCGGCCGCAGATATCGATAGTTTGCCGGTGGTAGTGCTTCTCATCAAGTAGCCCCCTTGTAGCCAATGCCCAGTGCCGGCGTAATGGTTTAGCGGGGATCGAGGGTCGCTCAAGCAATATGTACACAGGGAGCAAAAAGGGGGGTAGGTCGGCTAACGCGAAGGAAGCGGGTAGCGTGACGCACGGCAAGAAAGCCTGCGGACCACAGCGGCCGGTCGCAGTGGCGCGGCTACTGAATGTCGGCGGCGGAAATCCGCGCGTGGAGGCCGGGCATAAACGCCGGCAGCCTTTCTAGCATGCCCGCCACCACGGCTAACACGCTGGGTAGCACGGCAGGGATTGGCCCCCCACTCACGAGCACCAATGTCCGGGCGAGCGTCGCGCAACCAACCACCATAGGCAGCCTTGGCGCTAAGCGAGGGGTGGCCAGAGTCGACCACTGGTGCCTGAGCGGAATTGGATGTGAGCGCGCGCAACCGAGCATGCCTGCCTGTGCCACGCGGCCCAACATCTTTGGAGTGTCCATCAAAGCCGCTCCTCTGCTTCCAGGCCGAACGCGCCAGTCGGCCTAGGTCGGCACCCTCAATCCACACCGCCGAAGCCTGGGCGCGGGGGAAGACACAGAGGTTGTTGTCAAAGGCGGTAAATGCAGCTGCCCCGCGCACACCGCCAAAACAGCTCCACTTACTACCGCGTCCTCGATAGTATACCGCGTTGCTGATCACCTGGTGGCCCTCACCCTCGCCACCGACCTCAATCCCCACGCTGCCACTTGCGCGACCACCAACGTAAACTGAATTGTTACGAATGCGTAGACGTTCGAGTTCGAGATCGCCGACACCACCGCTGCGATAGCCCACGGCTATACCCCGCAGCGCAAATGCCTGTGAGATTCGGATGATGTTGTTCTCGACCACACAGTCTTGGCAGGCTGACAATCCTATACCTACGTTGCCAACCCCGACCACGTGGTTTCCGCGAATGACCACTTGAGTAAAACCCTCAGAGGATGAATAAGCCGGATCAACGGCAATACCCCAGCACGAGTCGCTGGCCTTGCTTGAATCTTCACGTATCTGGTTCGCTTCGATGCGCAGGTCGTTTTGGTTGCCGTGGACCACTAGAGACACACTGGCACAGCCTCCGTTCTTGCTCAGAGCAGAGCCCGTGAGATAGTTCCCAATAACACGCATGCCAGAACTCGGTGCGCCGCTCTCGGATAGGTAGATGTTGTGGTCGAGCTGAGGGGTGGAGCCGTTGGCCACGAATCGATTGGCCATGATGCGGCTGCCGTCCGACGAACCCAGCCAGCCTTGGTGGTGGTTCTGCACGACCGTCGAGTTCTGTAGAACGACTCTGGAATTTCGGCCATCACATTTGGGGTCAGGGCCACAGCGGTTGGAGCCGCCAACGTGCACACCGATCGAGAACCCACTGATCATGACGTTATCTATAAGGACATCATCGGTGTCGTTGTATATGAAGAAACCAGCACCGTTGCCCTCACGCCCCGCAACAGACAGCAGGCGAAGATCCGCAAACACATAGCCTTCCTCGTGCTCAGCGTCACCACCATCCTCCAGCGCGAAACCGCTGGCATCGTTGGGTTGCCACAGGATGGGGCGCTCAGTGTCAGCTTCGGCCCAAGACGGCGTGTACGCACCTACCGTGCATCGTGCATCGCGACGACACGAAGAGTTCACCCACCGCACCTCGCTACCAAGCTCGAAGGCTCCGCCACGACAAAAACGAATGGCATCGCCAGGCGCGATCTGGGCAAAGGCCTGCCGTGCCCGTTCGTAGCTACGCCATGCTGAAGCTGGATCATCACCAGAGTTTACATCACGGCCGGCCACACACGCCGCATCGGCACCCGCAACGCAATCACATACAAAGTACTCCGCCGCCGAGGCAAAAGACGGCAGCGCAATAACGATGACAAGTACTAGTATACGCACGACGGGTTACACCAAAACCAACACCACAAACGCAACAAGCGTGCCGTCACCTATCGTCAGCTATCGTCACCTATAACGCGGACTACGGTTAAGATCTCGCGCATCGAAGCGTGAGTGTAACGCGGCTGTTTTGCCGCACTACACTCGTCTGGCCAATGCCACACAACGGCGGGCACATAGAGGTGACTAAGGCCTGCCGTAGCGACTTAAGGGCAGACCCGTATCCCATGCCGGGATGACACTTATATGCATAGGGGTTAACCCTTATACGGGCGCTGAAAGCGCCTAATTTCACCCAGAAAAGTACCCCGCACAATGGTCGTGATAGTACTTTAGTAAACAGGAGTGAGTCGCATGTCGTGTGGCTCACGATCCGCCAAACACCGACCGGGAGGACCGTTCCATGCTGGAGCTTGTCGCTTACTCAATCAGTCTCAGTGCGATCGCGGCATCCGCTTTCTCACCTACTTGCGCATGGGCGCTTCTTGCCCTTGCCGTGGCCTGGGTTCTCATCATCGAGGCTACTATGAAATTCGCGTGGGACACTCCGCGTACCACCGCGCAGCCTAGTTCGTCCAGCGAACTGGTCTCTCGCCTAGGATACATGCGTCACGTGCCAGGCGTGGTAGACCGCTTCGCGATAGCAACCCTGGTCGTCAAGACCACGGCGCTTGCGATAGGACTGATCGGCACGATTAACGGCTACTGGTTGGGGCTCCCGATGGCAATGCTTGCTTACGTCATCATGCAATATGCTGCCGGTAGCGTAGATCCGTCGCGAGTTGCTGACCAAGCAACCGCGGGGATGCTCCCCAACGAACTATAGGTGTTATCGAAAACCCGCGTGCTGCCCCAGCGACTGCTTCAGAAGAGTCGCCGTGGCCAGACCTACAATCCTTTACCGGCGGTTCAGGTATTAAGGATCAAGCATGCGGTGCAATGTTGAGAGAACAAGAGAACAAACAGGAGTCGAAAAGTCTATGCCATGTCCATACTGCTCTGAGCCCGCCGGCAACTCCGATCCGGAGAACCGCCATTTTCTTCTTATAAACCACGACGTCGAGCACCAACAAGGTAAAGACAGTGCGCAGCCACGTCCGGTACATGCTGGCTGTCATATCCGACAGATCGCCGCAACTCGCCGCAAGGGAGGATACAAGCCGATCTACCAATCCACCCAATGATTCAGCGCTATCTTTGCAGATCCGGCACTCCAGGGGTTCTACAGATGCGGCCGCTGCCTGGATTCTCATCGTCGAGCTGGCATCGAGATCCGCGTGGGATGCTCCGCTCAGCGCCACTCAGGCGCATTGGCCTAACAAGCTAGGAACTAACCCCGGCCCGGCCCTAGACTGGCCGCGGCGACAATGAAAAAAAGCACGTGGGCAAGATTCGGGGCTGCAGGAGCAACAATATGGCTCAGCGTTTCCCGACCAGAAGCCAACGCTAATACCACCAGCAGCGCCGTCACCACAACCGGGTTTAAAACCGCCACCGAATTCCCAATAACCAAACGCCCGGTGAAGGCAGCATAGACAAGCACAACCGACGCACACAGCGCAGCCGCTACGGCCAGACCCCAAAGCATCGGCAGCCCGGCGCCCGAGGTTAGCGCGCCAAGCACTCCACTCGCCACGACCAAACTGCGCGCAGCAGCGACCAGGGCTGGGGGAGAGACGATCGCGGAGAGCAACATAAAATCGCAAGCGCTGGCCACCACCGCGGCAGCTGCAGCCAGCTTGAGGAAACGTCGCGTTGCAGTCGAAGCGTTGCTCATCCTTGTTCGTCAGTCCATCGAGTTGCCGGAGTCTAAACATACAGAGGACGCCACCGGCGATCTAGCGCGACGTTTCTCCGCGGCTATCCAGCGACGACCGGACGGGTGTCACAGGCTTGGTAACTATGGTAACAGGACTTCTCGATGTACAAGAAAATCGCAATTGTCGGTGCTGGTCCGATGGGCTGTTCGCTCGCAGCGCTAACCAGCCCTAGTATCCCCACTGTACTCGTCGTGCGCGATGCGGCCCGTGCCAAACGCATCCGAACGTCAGGCATACGAGTAGCGGGTATGCTCAGCGGTTTCGGGCATCCCGAGGTTGTTGAGAGCATAGAGGACCTCGCTGCCATTGATTGTATAGACCTGTTGTTCATAGCGACGAAAACCACCGCCATCTCGAACATATGTGAGTCGCTGCGCCCTCATGTTGAAGTACTTCCCCATATAGTCTCCTATCAAAATGGGTTAGAGCCAGGGCGTGCACTGATGAGAGAGCTAGGCACGGCGCGTGTTCTGCGCATGGTCTGTACCTACGGTGCGACCTTTGACGACACCGACGCGCTCCACGCTCAGCCGCCGGCCGACTGCACTGACCTTGCAACCCCCGCACTACCGGTGCGCATCACCCTGCACTCACCACCACATTTCGTTGGAGGCGAAGGTGACGCCCAAGAGGTGGCGCGTGAACTCGCCCGGCAACTGACGCAGATCGGCCTGCCGACCGAGCTTAGTGAAGACATCGACCGCGAAGCCTGGAGAAAAGGCATAGCCAACGCCGCCGGCAATACCGTAGCCGCCATACTCCAGGCTCCGCTGGGCGAGCTCCTCGGTTCTCCGGCCGAGAGGCTGATTCGCCGCCTGCTCGAAGAGGGCCTCGCCGTCGCACAAGCCACAGGCATCGCGCTTGGCTCTTCGTTTGTTGAAGCCGCGCTCGAGCCGATGTTTGGCGGCAGCTCTCATCTGCCGAGTATGGCGACTGACATCATCGCCGGGCGCCGTACCGAGATAGCCCAACTAAACGAAGAAATCGTAGCCCGCGGCACTAAGCTTGGTGTAGCGACTCCAAGTCACGCAGCCGTGATCGACATAATCCGTGCGCTCGAAGAAAGAGGAGCTGACCCTCAGCCCAACGCCCAGACCACGGACTGTCAGCCAAGGGAGTAATGCCCGTGTGTCAATGTTTCAACCTCATGGCTAGCCCGGCCGCCATTAAGCGCGTGGCAAGCCCGAGCAGCTTGCTGCCTACTAAGAACCCGGCCGTTGCCGACGAGCAACGAAGAGGCGTACTCACTCGCCCTCGAGACCAGGTGTGGATAGACGTTCACGCCCACCCCGGCCGCTGTTTTCTTGCTGGGATGGCGCCCGATGATCCATTCGTGACCTTGCTCGGAAGCGACAACATCTTGCCGGCACTCGACGACATGAAGGAGGGAGGCGTAGCCGTGGCGTGCTTTGCCAGCGTATCCGATCTCAGGGTTCTTGGTGTCGACGAGAGTGGCGCGATCAGGGCCCAACGAGAGTTCCAACCAGGCGAGGCCTACAGCGACAACCTGCGCCAGCTCCACGCCTTGCTCGCACTGCAAGACCGCCACGGTGTAAAACTGATCCGATCGCCCAGCGACATCGAGGCGGCGCGCGACTCCGGCCGGACTGGAGCCATGCTCACCTGCGAAGGCGGAGATTTCATTGAAAGCAATCCTCAACGCGTAGAGGAAGCCTACGAACTCGGCGTGCGTTCTATCACCCTGGTACATTACCGAACAAACGACATCGGCGACATCCAAACCGAGAGCCCACGCTACGGCGGGCTGACCGAGATCGGGGCCGAGGGGGTGGGAGAGGTGAATCAGCCTGGGAAGAATCTACCTCTTCGCGCAGCGCCACTCCGCCGCGCCGAGGCCAGCAGCC
>CAZPPZ010000183.1:0-6628 GCA_964588545.1 uncultured Myxococcales bacterium
CATGGTCGGGATAACGAGAAGCAATGGCTTCGCGGATTAGGTCTTCGGCCTGGAGATCCGCTTCGGTGACCGGATCCAGGTCGGCCAGCTCTCCCTTGTCGCTAACCGCGAGTTCGGTACTGCGAAAACGCGGGAGTGTTACCTTGGCGGCCAAGTCGGCCAACTCACCGGCAAACGTGCTATAGCTACGAAGCTCTTCGTCGCTTAGACGGTTTACATCCATGATGTCCTTCCTGCTTCGTCCGTAGCTGCCGCTTCGTTAGGTCCGGTAGTATATGTCCATGAGTTCCTTTAGCAGGTCATGGACGACGCCACGGTCGGGAAGCGCGGCGGCCAGGCCATAAATAGGGGCTGTGCCTTGCTCGGAGCCAGGGTTCTTCTTTACATATGCAACCGCGCTTTGCAGGTCTTCGACAAAACGCTGGGCTACGCCTGGCTGTGTATGCCTCAGCGTGGGGCTGACGTGTACACCGCGAGGATCCTGGAGGCAGGTAAGGCTCCACCCCTTGGTGGCCATCTGATCTGAAACCTCGTGGACGTTGAGAGATTCTGAGCCGAAGGCGAATACGCCGATGGGGTCGCCAAGGATGAAGAGTTCATCGATGGCTTGCACACCAGCCTTCATCGTTGCCACTGATTCGAGAATCTTGGCGGTGGCGTCGAGGTAGCCCTGGCGTCCGGTTGCCATCATCGCGGCCCAGCAGGCTGCACTTAGTGCGCCTGGCCTGCTGCCCGAGAAGGTCGGAGAGAAGTACATCCCGCCGGGCCATTCAGCGATGGTGAAGTACTGGTAGCGGCGCAGGGCCATGCCGCGGTACAAGACCACCGAAGTGCCCTTGGGGGCATAGCCGTACTTGTGAGTGTCGCAAGACATCGAGGTGACACCGGGAAGACGGAAGTCGAACGGTTCGACCGGCTGGCCGAGCGCCTCGGCCCATGGCAGGAAGAATCCCCCGAGGCAGGAGTCGACATGCAGTCCTATGCCGTGAGCAAGCGCGATGGCCGAGATCTCACCAATGGGGTCGATGGTTCCATAGGGGAAGTTACACGCCGAGCCGACCATAGCGATAGTGTTGTCATTGATCGCCGATTCCATGGCCGCCGTATCTGCGCGGAAGGCGCTGTCTAGCGGCGTAATCCGCAGCTTGATATTGAAGTACTGTGACGCCTTGTGGAAGGCGGCGTGAGCCGAGATCGGCAGGACTATCTCCGGCTCGGTTATGCCTTTCTCTTTGCGGGCTCGGTCACGGTAGGACTTCATAGCCAGCAGAATACTCTCGGATCCGCCCGAGCTTACCGAGCCGCAGACCCCTTGCTCGGAGCCGAACGTGGCACCGCTGTGTTCGCAGCCGAGCATATGAGCGGTCATCGAGACGATCTCGGCTTCGAACTTTGCGGCGCTTGGCCACAGGTCAAAATGAAGTTGGTTGGCTTGAGACTGCAGCGCGTAGGCCCGGTTGACAAAATTGATGTGGTCTTCGTCGCCGTGGTATACCGAACCTGAAGCATAACCTTGGCGCCAGCTTTTCGTCTCGACCTCGCACAGTGCGCTAAGTGTCTCGAGCACATCCTCTCTTGTCTTGCCCGTCTCTGGAAGTCGGGTCTCCACTCCGAAGCGTTCGCGGTAGGGGTGGATGATCGGGTCGAAGCTTTCCATCATGCTCTTTTCGGACTCACTCATTGTGGCTACCTCCGCAGACTCTATGGGTCTGTCCTCGTTGCTGCTTGCAGGCGTGAGAACAAGCCACGGTTACGCTTGTATGCGTATTGGAACTCTTTGAACATGGCTCGGTAGACGTCTTGGTTTTGGTGCTGGGGCTGAAAAATAGCATCGCTCGTTACCAGCGCGCTCAACTGGTCGCTGTTGAGAATACCCATGGCGTTGAACGCGGCGTAAGCGGACCCCATAACCGGCGCTTGGCGTGCATGAGCGATGCGGTGGATGGGGCGTTCGAGTACGTCAGCGAGGATTTGGCACCATAGCGATGAGCTCGCCAGGCCGCCGATTACCGGGAGCTGCGGAAAACGGTGGCCGGTGAATCGCTCTACACAGCCGATCAGCCATTTCAGGTTGAAGCTCAGTCCCTCGAGCAGCGCGCGAAATGCATGGGCCCTGCCGGTGCTAAGCGACTGGTTGAGGAAGCCTCCGCGCATGTGTGAGTCCGCGACCGGGGCGCCAAGTCCGGCCAGCCACGGCAAGAACAGCAAGCCGTTGCTACCCGCTGGGACGCCTTGGGCCATGGCTTCTAGTTCCTCTATCGCCGCGGCCTCGTCGAAACCACTTTCCCCGGCGTGATGGGGCGCCAGCCATTCGCGTACCATGAACTCCAGGCATCTACCGCTAACCCCTTGCTCGGCGACTACCACGTTGCGGCCGGGAATGGTCGCGGGCATCACCGTCAGCGAGTTTATGGCGTCGACCTTACGGAAGGGGATGTGGCAGCTGATCCAGGCGGTTGAGCCCACGTATATGTAGCCGCTGTAGTCCTCGGTGGCACCGGCCCCCAGAGCTGCGGCCTGCAGGTCGATGGTTCCGGCAACTACCTGGGTGGTTAGAGAAAGCCCCCAACGCTCCGCCAGGTCGTCGCGAAGCCGACCCACTACGGCATCACTCGCGACGATCTCAGGGAGCTTCTCTTTGTCGATAGTCGACCAGCTGAGTAACTTAGAATCGTAAGCCACGTGGGTGGAGTCTCGGTTGTCGGCGAGCGTAAGCGGGAAGATCGAACCGGGTGAAGCACAGAAGCGTCCGGTGAGCTTGAAGTTGAGGAAGTCTACCGGCTCGAGAAACTTGTAAGTACGACGGTAGACATCGGGGTATCGGTGCTTGATGAGCAGGATGTGTGCCAGTGAACTGACGGTTTCGTTGACGGGAGCCATCGAGGTCAGGCGCACCCAGCGCCAGGCCTTGCGCACGCTACAGCCTTGGATGCGTAGCGGCCCCCAGGCGATCTCGGGCACGTAAGCCCCACCGCGGGTGTCCAGCCAATGAACGGCATTCATCAAGGGCTCGCCATCGGCGTCTACCGGTACCACCACCAGCCACTGACCGGTGCAGGCCAGAGCGCGTACACTCTTGAGAACGACCGGGTTGCGGCCGAGCAGGGTGCCAATCGCGTCATCTATACTCGACCACCACAGCGCTGGGTCTTGCTCGGCACCGCCACCGTCCGGCTCGATGATTTCTATGCTACGACGCTCGTCGTCGATGAGTTCACCGCGAGACGAGACCAGCGCGACCTTGGGCCCGCCGGTGCCCAGGTCGATGGCCAAAACATAGCTGACTCCAGGCTCTGGCACGGAATTGGAGAGGTTCACAATAAAAACCTAAACATGACTCGTATTCATGTTGGCAGCGCGATAAGTTAGCCCTGAGGCATGACTGCGTCAAGAAAAATGAGGCCTGCTCACATTAGCACGGCTGCCGACTCACCCGCTCTATCACCCCGGCGGCGCCCCCAACAGGAGCGCGCGCGTCGGCGGGTTCGCGGCATACTCGAGGCCACCGGTCAGGTTCTTGAGGAGGTCGGCGCCCAGGCCATGACCACGGCGATGATTGCGGCCAGAGCGGGGGTGCCGATTGGTTCTCTATACCAGTACTTTCCCAATAAGCTGGCACTACTCACCGCTGTGGCCAGCGAAGCCATGGACCACGCCGACTTGCGCATCGAAGCGGTACTAGCCGCACCGGTGGGCGAGTGCAGCTGGGGCGATGAGGTCGATCGCGTGGTTGATGCGGTCTTTGAGAGTTACTCGGGCGAGCCCGGGTTCATACCACTGCTGCAGGCGCTCAACGCCACGCCCGAGCTCAGGGAGATTACCCACCGTTCGAACGATCGCATCGTTGCTGGTTTTGTCGATCGTGTTCGTCAACGCGGCGAAGTCATCGCCGAGGCCGACCTAGAGGTGGTGGCCCGAGTGGCGGTCGAGGCCGCCAATACCATTCAAGACCTGGCTCTATCTTGCCAGGACCCCGAGCTTGGCCAACGCTACGCTGCCGAACTCAAGGTGCTGCTCAAGGCTTATCTAGGCTGCTACGCCTCGTCTTAGAAACCGTTCGAGTGCCTGCTTGCCGAGCAGGCGTGGCCAATCGTTGACCACCGCGATAAAAACCTTTCGGTACTGACCCTCAGGGCAAGTAATCTCACGCACGCCGTGCCAGGACTTGGCCCCGCGGGCAAACAGCAGGCTGCGGTTTCCAGTAGTCTCAGAGCCGACCGCCGAGTCGAAATCTTCGAAAGTTGGCGCCGACTTATGATCGAAGCGGCCGCTGTCGTCTAGAACCACGGTCTCTCCGCCCCAGCGCGGATCCCACTGGTCTTCGCGGTTGAGGTAGAAAATGTGAGACCCGAGCTTATGCGCTGCGTCGCAGTGGGGCGAGACCGAGCAGCCGCGCGGGGTGTAATGCCAGTGGTAGCTAAGCTTGAGCCCGCGCCGCCCGAACATACGTTGTAAGAACGCGGCGTAACGCTTGCTTTCGAGTTCGTTGATAAACTCGCGCCAAGGTTCAGCCAGCTCGAGATCGGGGCTGTACTCCAGCGCCAAACGGTTGTGGCTCTGCTGGCCGTAGGAGCGCTGCTTGCCAAAGATGCGCGAGAAACTCGATACCGGGGGCAGTGTATCTAACAGCCGCAGGTAGCCGTCCTCGCTCAGCAGTCCTTGCGGGTTGATCCACGGGAAGGGCCGGGTGGCACGGAAAGACTTGCTGTCTAGGGCCTCGAGGCGGTCAAAGTCGAGATATGACACCGCTGCCTTACTCCATCTTGCTCACGCTATGCGGCGCTCACCGGCGATTAGCCGCTGTAGACGGGCTACTGCTCGATCCATGTCACTAGGCTGGGGCGGCCTGGTGCCGTCTGCCAGTCCGCGGGTTTTGATGGCGTGGTGGTATGCGTCGAGATCGCGCATGGGTGTGATGATGCCGGCGTCGACAAGGCGGTCGTAGATACGGTCGATCACGTCCTGCTGTTTGGGCGTGCCGCGGTAGGTAACGCGCCCTCCGCGCCAGTCTGCCAAGCGATGGATCAGCGGTCCAATCGCGGGGAGCAATTCTAGGCGCTCACTTAGTGGGAATATCGTCAGCGGCTTGTTGCGGGCACAAGCCTCGGCGACCATCGAGGCGCTGTCCCCGGTGACAATGAAGGCATCCGCACTGGCTAGGAAGGTGGCATAGGGATTGTCACTGCCCGGGGACCAGCGATGCAGCAGGATGTTGGCGCCGAGCGCCGCTTCGAGGGCATCGGCGGCTTCCACGGACGTCCTCGGGCTGGTTGTTACCATCAAAGAACCGCCGCGCTCGGTCGCTGTCTTGGTGGCCAACTCTCCAAGCCTAGTAGCGTCTTGGGCGGTGAGAAGGTGAGAGGAGCTGTCACCGCCAACCAGTACCGCGATGCGCGGATGCGGCAGTGCCTCTATTCGCGCACGCCACAGTGGGCTAGCAGCGGCCGCTGCTAGCCTCTCGTCACTACTCGCATTAAGCGGCAGGGTGTTGTGCAAGATGTTGGGCCGCGCCGGTAGTCGGTACTGAGGGGTAGTGATGATAAGGTCAAAACACTCAAGCGGCGCCCAAGGCCGTCCGACATGTACCAGCCGGGTTGTCGCTTGCGAACGTGCGCGAATCCACCTGGCGGCTGGCACGCTGCGCTTGCCGGCCGAGAGAACTATTTCTGGCCATGGCGGCAAGAGTGGGTCTGAGGCAGCAGTGTCGATGCTCGCAAGGCTCTCGCCGAGGACTATGGCCGGGCAGGAGTGGAGCGAGTTAAATACCAGCTGCTTGGTCTGGTATGGCCAGCCCAGAGTCTCGGCCAAGTTAAGCAGCTGTGCGTTGTCTCCGCCCTTGCTGCCGAGCAGCACCCACAGCTTTGGTGCTCCTGCGGCAACCGAGCGCGGCTCGGCTTGATAGGCGGTAAGTTTGGCCTGCGCACGGCCAAAATCTGTAGTTGCATCGAGATGCCAGCGCAGACTGGGATGGCGTCGGGCTACGTTGGCGACCTGGTCGCGCCACCATTGCGGGGAGCGTACGCAGGCGTGTAGGTCTCCGCCATCGGGCAGAAGACGATTTGAGAAGCCGCAGCGTACGTTTACGTATACGCCGCAGTCGGCGCGGCTGAATAGCGCATCGAGTAGCCAAGGTACGTCGTCGGCGGGCAAACGCTCGAGTAAGTTTGTCGCCGCTACCCAGCCGAAGTTCTGCTGCGGCCAGCTCTGCGGTTCTCGTGCTAGGTCGAAGTGGCTTACCTCGGCGTCCTCGAACAGCGCATCGCAGGCTCCAGCTAGCGCGCCTAGCGAACATTCGAGGACGGTGTCGACAGTTTCCTTGCTGACAACGGCTTCGGCGGCCGCACTGGCGGCAACGCCCTCGGGTTCGGTCACTTCGCCATGGGCGCGCTGGTGCTGGTCGACTATTTCAAGGAAACGCCGGCTTGGATCGTGGGCCGTGAAGACTTCGAAGCCGAGCGCCAGCGCTTCATCCTCGAGGGACTGCCAAAGATGGGCGAGCGGGTGTTGGTGGTAGGAGTAGTGTTCCGGTGTCGGGCACCACGGGTGGGTGTGTAGTGCGGGAAAGTGCAGACACTTCGAGGAGGCGCGGGGGGAATCGGGCCCATACGGGTCGGCCGATCCGACAGTC
>CAZPPZ010000184.1:0-6620 GCA_964588545.1 uncultured Myxococcales bacterium
CTTGGCTCTCCGCACGCTCACCTCGAGGAACGTGCGCACGAGCGTCCGCGGCACCCCTCCGAGCTCGAGCGAGAGCTCGCGCAGCCCCCGCCCGCGGTTGCGACGCCAGAGGGCAGCGAGCCCGCGGCTCGGCCTTCTCAAGCGGCCAGCGCCGAGGCGTCGCCGTCGCCCGAGTCGAAAACGCCCACGGCGGTCTCGACCGTAGCTGCGCCACCATCGGTGCGTCGCCTGGCGCGTGAGCTTGGAATTGATATCGGGACGGTTCGCGCTACGGCGGCCCATGGCCGTGTCAGTGCCGACGACGTGCTCGGCCATGCCCGTGCTCTGATTGCCGCTGGTGCCCACGCTGGCGGCGTAAGCTTGGCCGGCGCAAGCTCGGGCGCGCAGCCCAGCGATTCCACGCGCTTCGGCCAGGTCGAGCGCGAGCCCATGAGCAAGGTGCGACGCAAGACCGCCGAGCAGATGGCGCTTGCCTGGAGCGACATCCCCCACGTTACCCATCATGACAAGGCCGACATCAGTGACCTCGAGCTGTTGCGCCGCCGCTACGCCGAGCGTGCCAAGAGGGCAGGTGGTAAGCTGACGATGACGGCGGTGTTGCTCAAGGTCTTGGGCGCGGCCCTGCGCCGCTATACCAAGTTCAACGCGAGCATCGATATGGCGCGTAGCGAGGTGGTCTTCAAGCGTTACGTCAACATTGGTGTGGCTGTGGATACCGACAAGGGGCTGCTGGTTCCGGTGATCCGCGCGGTTGACTCCAAGAACATAATCGAGATCGCTCGCGAGCTGCGCGAGCTCTCTGAGCGTGCGCGCAAGCGCAACATCCGGCCCGAGATGCTCCAGGGCGCTACCTTTACTCTGACCAACCTCGGCGGTATCGGCGGCAACGCCTTCTCTCCTTTGATCAACCCTCCCGAGGTTGCGGTTCTTGGCGTATCACGCGCCAGCCGCGAACCGCGGTGGGTTAACGAGGGCTTCGAGCCGCGGCTGATATTGCCGCTGTCGCTGTCCTACGATCACCGACTGATCGATGGTGCCGATGCTGCTCGCTTCTTGCGCTGGGTGTGCGAGGCGCTAGAGGAGCCGTTCGTGCTCGAGCTGGAGGGGGAGTAGACGCGAAGTGACGAGCATTAGTCGAGACTCTAGCGCACTGGTCGTTCTCGGGGCTGGGCCCGGGGGGTATGCTGCGGCTTTTCGTGGTGCCGATCTAGGCCTGAGCGTTACCCTGGTTGACCCCGAGCCAGCACCGGGTGGGGTTTGCCTGCACCGCGGATGTATCCCGTCAAAGGCTCTGCTGCATCTGTCGCGTCTGCTCTGTGAGGCCAAAGAAGCCGCCGCCTGGGGCGTCACCTTTGCTCCGCCCGAGCTCGACCTCGAGCGTATTTGCGCTTGGAAGGACCAAGTCGTCGGACAGATGACCGGCGGTTTGTCGAGCCTGTGCAAGGCTCGTGGTGTGACTCTGATCAGAGGCCGCGGTGTGTTTTGCGACAGCAAGTTGTTGCGCATCGACACCGAGCAAGGCAGCCCGAGCGAGTTAGAGTTCGAGAATGCGATCATCGCCACGGGTTCACGGCCGGCGACCATCGGCGGTTTGCCGCTTGGTAACGACCGCGTGATGAACTCGACCGGCGCTTTAGCCTTGGAGTCGATTCCGGCGTCTCTGCTGGTCATCGGTGGTGGTTACATCGGACTGGAACTAGGCAGCGTGTACTCGGCGCTCGGCGCCGAAGTCACGGTGGTAGAGGCCACCGACACTTTGCTGCCGGGAGTCGACGCCGAGCTGGTTCGTGTAGCCGCGCGTACGCTCGAGCGGCGCTTTGCCGCGCTGCAGCTGTCTACTCGGGTCGAGAGCGTGGTCGAGGATGGCGAGGGCCTGCGGGTTAGACTGAGCGCAAGTGATGGTAGCAGCGAGCAGAGCTTCGAGCGGGTTTTGGTAGCGGTAGGGCGGGTAGCCAACTCTTCGGGGCTGGGCTTGGAGGCCGCCGGAGTGAGGGTAGGCGAGCAGGGCTTCATCGAGGTTGACGAGGCCGGGCACACTAGCGCTGCTGGTATTTTTGCCATCGGCGATGTAGCCGGAGGCCCGATGTTGGCTCACAAGGCCACCCACGAGGGGCTGGCGGTTGCTGCAACTATAGCTGGTGGTCACGGCGTCTTCGACACCGAGGTGATTCCGGCGGTGGTTTACACGGATCCCGAGCTGGCCTGGTGCGGGCTGACCCAGGCGCAGGCCAAGAGCGAGGGGCGCGAGGTGAGCGTAACCCGCTTCCCCTGGCAGGCCTCGGGGCGGGCGGCCACGCTTGGGCGCTCTGATGGGCTCACCAAGCTGGTTCTCGATGCCGCTGATCAGCGGGTTTTGGGCGTTGCCATCGTTGGCCCAGGGGCCGGAGAGCTAATCGCAGAGGGAGCCCTGGCGGTGGAGATGGGCGCTTTAGCTGAGGATATCGCTGCTACCGTGCATCCTCACCCGACGCTGTCGGAAACGCTGATGGAGGCGGCAGAGCTTGCCGGCCGCGGCAGCGTACACCTGCCACGGCGGCGCAGAAGGTAGCAGGGATGCCGGCGATCGGCACGAGCTAGCTTTTCGCGAGCCTCGGGCGAGCTCTTGGTCAAACGGTGTAGATCGCGGCGTTTGGCCTGGTACTATAGAAGGCTACTGACTATGAGTGCCATTCTCGGAATTTCAGCCTTTTATCATGATTCGGCTGCGGCCTTGGTGGTCGACGGTAAGATCGTCGCCGCGGCCCAGGAAGAGCGTTTCACCCGTAAGAAGCACGATGCTGGGTTTCCGACCAAGGCCATCGAGTACTGCCTCGAGGAGGCTGGGCTGGGCGTAGCCGATCTCGATTACGTAGGCTTTTACGACAAACCGTTGCTCAAGTTCGAGCGCCTGCTCGAGACCTACCTTGGTTACGGGCCGCTAGGCTTCCGCTCTTTCGTCAAGGCCATGCCTTTGTGGCTTCGCCAAAAGCTCTATCTGCCCCGCGAGATCAACAAGGGGCTCGGCGGTGGCTTTTCGAAGCGTTACGTCTTCACCGAGCACCACGAGTCGCACGCGGCCAGCGCGTTCTTTCCGTCGCCTTTCGAAGAGGCCGCGGTGATGACGCTTGATGGGGTGGGCGAGTGGGCCACGGCTAGCTATGGGGTCGGCCGCGGCAATCACCTCGAGCTCACCCACGAGCTGCGCTTTCCTCATTCTCTGGGGCTGCTGTATTCGGCGTTTACTTATTTTTGTGGCTTTCGCGTCAACTCGGGAGAGTACAAGTTGATGGGGCTGGCTCCTTATGGTGAGCCTCGCTACGAGAAGATAATCCTGGAGAAGCTTCTCGATCTGAAGGACGACGGTTCGTTTCGCATGGACATGTCCTACTTCAACTACTGCCAGGGTCTGACCATGACCTCGGCAAAGATGCGTGGTTTGTTCGATGGCCCCGAGCGTAAACCCGAGACGCCGATTTCTCAGCGCGAAATGGACATTGCGGCTTCCATCCAAAAGGTCACCGAAGAAGTAATGCTGCGCATGGCCCGCCACGTTCACGCGCAGAGCGGACTGAGCAACCTCTGTCTTGCCGGCGGTGTTGCGCTCAACTGTGTTGGCAATGGCCGTCTGCTGCGCGAAGGTCCCTTCGAGAACATCTGGATCCAGCCGGCTGCCGGTGACGCCGGTGGTGCGTTGGGGGTGGCACTGTTTATCTGGCACCAACTGCTTGGCAATCCTCGCAGCCTCGGGGCGACCGACTCGCAGTCGGGGTCATGGTTAGGGCCGCGCTACCACGACGACGAGATCGAGGGCTTTTTGCGCGACACCGGTGCGGTCTACCGTCGCTACGATGGTGACGCCGCCTTGAGCGAGGACGTGGCGCAGCTGTTGGCCAACGAGAACGTTGTCGGATGGTTTCAAGGGCGCATGGAGTTTGGTCCGCGGGCGCTTGGTGCGCGCAGCATCCTCGGCGATGCACGCAGCACCAAGATGCAGTCGGTGATGAACCTCAAGATCAAGTTTCGCGAGTCGTTCCGCCCCTTTGCACCGTCGGTGCTCGAGGAGCGTGCGCCCGATTACTTCATGTTGGAGTCCGGTGAGCCTAGCCCCTACATGCTGCTGGTGGCGCCGGTGCGCGAATCGCATCGCAAGCAGGTAAACGGCGACCAAGTGCAGCTCGAAGGCATCGAAAAGCTAAAGATTCCGCGCTCCGACGTTCCTGCCATCACCCACGTCGACTGTTCGGCGCGGGTGCAGACCGTGGACGCCAGCCGCCACGGGCTGTACCGGCAGCTTCTCGAGCGCTTTGAGGCGATTACCGGCTGCCCGCTGGTGATCAACACTAGTTTTAACGTTCGCGGTGAACCCATAGTTTGCACTCCTGCCGACGCCTATCGCTGTTTCATGGGCACCAACATGGACGTGTTGGTGCTCGAGCACTGTGTGCTTCTAAAGAAAGACCAGCCTGGCGCCGCGGAGGTCTCGAACGAGGACTACCTGGCCCAGTTTGCTCTTGACTGATATACGGCAGGGCTGAGGAAGATCGGATGGCGGTATTAGAGATCAACTGGAAACCCAGCAGCAAGGAGCTGCGGCAGTTCGCTGGACTTTGGCTCGGGTTCTTTGCGGCGTTGGGGGGCTACTTCTACTACCACGATCCTGCCAGCTCGGTTGCCATGGTTGTGCTGGCGGCGGCGCTGCTGGTTGGTGTGCCGGGGCTGGTGGTGCCGGCGATGATGCGGCCGATTTACGTGACCTGGATGATTGCGGCGTTTCCTATTGGTTGGACGGTGTCGCATCTGCTGCTGGGGACGATTTTTTACCTGGTAATCACTCCCATCGGGCTGTTGCTGCGTCTTCTCGGCCACGACCCCATGAACCGGCGGTTTGACCGTGAAGCAACCACGTATTGGAATGAGCACGTCACTGGCAAGGACCCCTCGCGTTATTTCCGCCAGTTCTGAGGGATTTAAGGGTTACTTCGGCAATGTCTACTAACGAGAAAGGGCGGGGCAAGGAAGTTGACGGCGATTTTGCCAAGCAGGCTGAGATGGCCCAGGGGGGTGTGGCCGCCGAGTTCATCGACTACCTCAAGAACAACAAGAAGTGGTGGCTGACGCCCATAGTTGTGGTGTTGCTCCTCGTTGGTGTTCTGATCATGCTCGGCGGTACCGCGGCCGCCCCGTTTATCTACACTTTATTCTAGGCCAGGCGGCGATGCGCTCGCGGCCGCGAGCGCCCAGGGTATGATTTTCACGGTTTGTTGCGAGAGTGGCGAAATTGGCAAACGCACTAGACTTAGGATCTAGCCCGCTAGCGCGGTTGGGGGTTCGAGTCCCCCCTCTCGCACCATTAGCCTGTATCGGCTAAGCCTGATCGCGAAATGCCTGAAATCGAGTCGAGTCTAGAAAAGAACGGTCCCGTTTCCTGTAGCCTGCGTGTGGTGGTGCCTCCCGAGCGGGTCTCCACGGCGATCGAGGCGGCCTTCAAGAAGCTAGGCCGCGAGGTGCGGCTGCCCGGCTTTCGAAAGGGAAAAGTGCCGCGCAAGGTGCTCGAAAAAGAGTACGGAGCGCGGCTACGCGAGGATGTCGTCCACGACCTTGTCGAAGCCAGTTGCGCCGAGGCACTCAAACAGCACCAGGTTTTGATCGTCTCTAACCCCGAGCTGGTAAGCCACGAACTCGGGGAGAATTCCGAGCTACGCTTTGAGGCCCGCCTCGAAACCCAGCCCGAGTTCGACCTTGCCAACTACAAGGGCTTAGAAGCCGTGCGACGCATCGTGCGTATCGAGGATCGGCATGTCGATGAGGCCGTGGCCCATTTGCGTGAGCGTATGGCCGAACTCGAACCCGAGAGCGATCGCGTCAATGTTGCCGAGGGAGATGTCTTGGTAGTCGATATGGCCGGAAGCTGCGACGGCCAGCCGGTACCCGAAGCCAGCGGCGAGGGCGTGCAGCTCGAGGTTGGCGCTGGGCGGTTTCCCGAGGAGTTCGAAAAACAGTTGGTCGGCGTAACCCGTGGCATTCCCACGCCGCTGCATGTGAGGTTTCCCGACGATCACCGCAGTCCTGCGTTGGCGGGCAAGCTGCTGCGTTTTGAGGTGACGGTGCGCGAAATCAAGAACAAACTGCTGCCGCGGCTTGACGACAACCTGCCCGGTGATGCTGGTTACGACGACTGCGAAACCCTTGAGGACCTGCGCGCCCACATCCGTAGCGATCTCGAGGAGCGTGCCCGTGAAGATGCGACTCATAAGATGCGGAACGCTCTTCTTGCTGCTTTTGTCGACCTTCATTCTTTCGAGGTTCCCGAGAGCCTGATCGCTAGGCAGATGGGGTCGACGCTGCGCGAAATGGGAATCAGCGACATTCCTGAGGATAAGTTCGAGGAGGTACGCAGCGCGTTAGAACCTGGGGCTATCAAGCAGGTGCGCGCCGGCTTCATCCTTGATGCCGTGGCCAAGAGCGAGGGGCTCGAGGTTGCCGAGGAGGAGCTGGTGAGTGAGGTCAACCGCCAGGGCGCCGGGGCTGGAGGGGGTCGACGTTCGCGGCGCGCCAAACGGGGGGGTCCCACCGGTCGGGCCGGCGGGGGGGGGGGGGGGGGGGGGGGGGGGGGGGAGGGGGGGGCCCCGCCACACGGCGCG
>CAZPPZ010000185.1:0-6545 GCA_964588545.1 uncultured Myxococcales bacterium
CCGCCTGGCATATATCGTGCTTCTTTCTTGCCCTCAGACGTAGTGGGGGGGCCCAAATCCCCAAAATACTTACGGGTTTGTGCGCGGTGAGCGTCGAACTTTTGTCACAACCGGCACTATTACGCCGGAACCTAGTGGCACGGCAGCGCGCGAAATGAGGTTTAGTACTCTGGCAGAAGAACTGAAAAAGCCACGGCGACTACCGCTGTCGCTGGGGAGCCAGGCGGCGCTGTTTGTCGCTCTGGGGGCGATCCTTCCGGTAGTGCTGCTGCTGGTCGTGGGCTCGTCATTTTTTGTCGACCAAGGGACGGCTTCACTGCCTTTCGGCTACTGGGCTTTCCTGGTGGTGATCTGGGTGCTGGGCACCGTCATCGTGGTCGCACGGGTGTTCACCAGTGGCATCCAGTCTCAGTTAGAACCCCTCAAGAACGCTGCCGAGGGAATGACCCGTGGAACCAGTATCGACATTGGTGAGGATGGCGGAGCCGCTAACCGCGGTGCCGGCGAATCCAATGAGATTACGGTACTGGCGGAGCGCTTCAACCTCATAGAGCTTGCCTTGGCAGACGGTCGAGCTGCAACCCTAGGCCGTATCCAACAGCTCGAGCAAGACAACAGTCGTTTGCGCGAGGCTGTGGATCTTCAGTCGAGTTTTCTTGCGGCGGTGTCCCACGAGATCCGCACTCCACTGAGCGCGATGGTGTCCGCCGCGCGCATCATCCAGCACTACCACATAAAGAAACCCGAGGTTGTCGACCGCTTTGGCGATACCATAAGCAGCGAGGGCAAACGTCTCGGGCGCCTAATTGGGGATCTTTCCGACGTGGTTCGTCTCGAAGCCGGCAACGTCGAGTGGAGTGACCGCGAGGTTCGTCCCGACCGCCTCATAGTAAGAGCTGTGCGTGCTGTCGAGAGCGCGGCTGCAGAGTATGGCCTTAGTATTCACGCAGAGGCCTCAGGGACCCTACCTACGGTCTGGGGTGACGAGCACCGACTCGACCAGGTACTCGAAAAACTCCTAGATAATGCCATCAAGTTTACCCCGAGAGGGGGCAGCATTTACGTGTCGGCTGCTGAGCACAACGATACCGTGCGCTTTACCATACGTGATACCGGCCCAGGCGTTTCTCCCTCTGAGCTCGAGAGTGTCTTTGACAAGACGCATATGATTGCTGCGCGTGGAGACAAGCGCGGTCGCAACAGTGGGACCGGCCTTGGGTTGTCTATCTGCCGTGGAATCGTCGAACGCCATCGGGGCAAGATCTGGGTCTCTAGCCAGCCAGATTCGGGTTCGGTGTTTCAGTTCGAGATCCCGACGATTGATGATCTTCACATCGGTGTATCGATGCCGACGCCGGTTGAAGAGACTGCGCGGGTGTTGCTGCTAACCAAGAATGATGTGGTTGCTGATGCCGCGGTGCGTGCATTGCGACTCGAGGATATCGAGTCGCGGGTGTGCACGCAGATGCAAGAGGTGTTTGGACAACTGACCAGCTGGTCTCCAGATGTGGTGGTGGTGTCAGCCTCTTTCGTTTGGCAACTCACTGAGGGGGTTGAGAACCGAATGCGCAAGGCTGGTGTCGCGCACATCCTCATGCTCTCGCCGCACGAAGGGCTAGTCGAGATGAGTCCCCCAACTCACAGCGAGCCGCTGCTCAGAACTCTCGCGAGAGTGGTGCCATCCGGGGCCAAAGTGCTGCTCGCCGAAGAAGATGCCGAATACAACGCGGTGGTGGAATTTGAGCTTGCCCAGGCTGGCTACGAGATCATTCAGGCTTTCGATGGCCACGAAGCGGTGGAGGCGGTGGTCAACCAGCGGCCGGCCGCAATGGTCCTCGACTTGATGCTACCGGCGATGGATGGGTTCGAGGTTTTGGAGAAACTCGCGGAGAGTTCGTCTACGGTACCCACCGTGGTGTTGACATCAATGGACGATGAAAAGTTCGAGGAACGTTTGCTCGGGCTCGGAGCCATCGGGGTCTTCCGCAAGCACGAACTCATACAGTCCCAAAACGGGGGGATTACCGAGCGGGTCAAGAAGATACTGCGACCGATCCTCGAGTCGGGATCGGCCGCAAACAACGCTAACGACGCCTGCGTCGCCTAGAGTGCTTTTATCTTTTCGGTAAGTTCGGGAACTGCTTCGAACAGATCACTGACCAAGCCGTAGTCAGATACCTGGAAAATCGGTGCTTCCGGATCCTTGTTTATCGCACAGATAACTTTGGAGTCCTTCATGCCCGCAAGGTGCTGGATCGCGCCCGAGATGCCAACCGCAATGTACAGCGTTGGCGCCACCACCTTGCCGGTCTGACCAATCTGTAGGTCGTTAGGGACGTAGCCAGCATCGACGGCGGCACGGCTCGCGCCCATCGCGGCCCCGAGCGCGTCAACCAGCGGTTCGAGTACATCGGTGAAGTTCTCGCCGGACTTGAGCCCACGCCCTCCGGCTACCACACGCTCAGCCTCGGTCAACACCGGCCGGTCGGAGGTGATCTCTTCAACACTGACGAATTCTATGGGATTGCTCGGCGCTGTTACATCGAGCGACAATGCCTCTACCGGCGCGGCATCGCCTTCGGTAGCAGCATCAAAAGCCGTGGTGCGTACGCTGACGACTCTCTTGTCGCCGTGCAGTTCCACGGTAGCGAAGGCGTTGCCCGCGTAAGTCGGACGAATGTAAGTGCCGTCGTCGTTAACCGCGATGATCTCGGGCGCGATCGCCGCATCCATGGCGCCGGCTAGCCGCGGCGATATGTCCTTACCTTTGCTAGTCGAGGCAAAAACCACGGTGTCTGACCCGCTAGCCTCGGCAACCGCCTTGAGCGTTGCTGCGATGACGTCGGCAGTGTGATGCTCGAGGCCAGCGTTGTCGACGGTGACCACCTTGGCGACCCCGAGCTTGGCGCCGGCCTCGGCTACCGCAGTAACGTCGTTGCCAAGTACCGCGAGGATGGTCTCTCCGCCGCCGTGCTTTGCTGCGATTTCCTTGGCTGCGGTTACCGCGACTGCAGTAGCCTTAGGGAGCTTTCCATGTGCGTGTTCAGCGTAAACTAGTATATTGCCCATCGTAATGATTCCCCTCAATAACCTTAGATGACTTTGGCTTCGCTCTGCAGCAGCCCGACGAGTTCGTCGACAGATTCGACGGTACGTCCACCTTGACGCTCGGGCGGTGGGCTGAGGCTCTTGACCGTCGATCTCGGTGTTAGGTCAGCCCCCAGCGACGAAGCTTCGATTTCTTCGAGGGGCTTCTTGCGTGCTTTCATGATTCCCGGAAGCGACGCGTAGCGTGGCTCATTGAGCCGCAGGTCGGCGGTGATGATCGCCGGCAGCGGAACCTTGACGGTCTCGAGCCCACCGTCGATTTCGCGCACGCACTGTGCACTGCCTTCAGCGAGTGAAAGCTCAGAGATGAAGGTCGCCTGCGGCCATGCCAGCAGTTGCGCGAGCAGCTGGCCGACGACGTTCGAATCATCATCGATGGCCTGCTTGCCCATGATGACCATGTCGGGGCTTTCTTTCTCGACGACCTTAGCGAGGATACGCGCCACTACCCAGGTGTCGGCAACGTCGCATGTAACCAGGATGGCTCGGTCGGCGCCCATTGCCAGGCCGGTGCGCAGCTGCTCTTGGGCATCGGCGGTTCCAATCGATACCAGTACGACCTCGGTATCGCTAGTGGCCTCTTTGGTTTTCAGCGCTTCCTCGATGGCAATCTCGCAAAAGGGGTTTACCACCCACTTGATGCCAGACTCGGCTATACCGTTTCCGTCGGGGTTGACCTTGATCGTGGTCTCGGCGTCGGGAACGCGCTTGATGGGGACAAGAATCTTCACTTGAGAGTCCTCCTAGAAACAACCTGCAAAAACTGACTTATCTGGATAAGATTCGGATCCAAGCGGCTTGAACGACTGATGCAGGTATCATGCAGCGCGTCACAATTCAAGTCTGTGCCTGATGGAAAATTTTGCGCGATGGCGATGCACTGTGGCTTGCAGCGCCGTGGTCCGCGCGTCAGGAATACCGTGCGAGGGGTAGCAGTGTGGCAAGAATACTAGTGTTTGGACAGGCTCAGTTTGGCGCGCGGGTGTTTGCGGGGCTGCAAGCCGCAGGTCACGAGGTGACCGCCGTATGTCCTCCGCCTGAGCGTGAAGGACGGGCTAGCGACCCTCTCAAGCAAGCTGCCGAGGCGGCTGGCGTTACCGTGGTTCAGCGCGGCTCTTACAAGGGCCACGAGGGCTATGCAGCAGTACAGCCACAGCGCGCCGATTTGTGCCTTCTGGCCTATGTTACCCAGATCATCCCGGTGGAAATTCTCGATGCCCCACGCTTGGCCTCGCTGTGTTTTCATCCCTCACTGCTTCCGCGCTACCGCGGAGGGTCTGCGATCAACTGGCAGCTGATCAATGGTGAGACCAGCGGCGGCATTACTCTGTTCCGGCCTGATTCCGGCGTTGATGCGGGAGCGATCTATTCGACCAAGACTCTCGATATTGGCGCTGATGAATCGGCGGGTTCCTACTACTACGCCAGTGTGTTCGAGCCCTCAGTGGCGGCGATGCTCGAGGTCACCGAGCGGCTCCTTGCAGGAGAGGTCGCTGCGGTTGCTCAAGATGAGACCGTGGCCACCCACCAACCGCTCTGCCGTGATCAGCACGCGGCGGTTGATTGGGCGCGACCGAGCCTCGAGCTTCACAACCTCATCCGTGGCTGCGATCCATCGCCGGGGGCGTACTGTGATTGGCGCGGTACCCGCTTGCGTTTGTACGGATCGCGGCGGGCTGCCGATGCCCAGGTTGCTGCTCCCGGGACCGTGGTGTCGATCAGCGAGCAGGGCCTCGAGGTGGCAACCGCAGACGGGAGCCTGAGCTTGGCTAAGCTTCGTGCCTCGGCTGCTAAGCAGACCGCCGAGACGGTTGCTGCTGATATTGGACTGAGTGAAGGAGATCGCCTGGGCTAGTCCAGTGCTTCCAGTCTAATCAGGGTCTGCCCCGGGGCGATCATCGTCCCGGCAGCAACACCGACCTCGCCGATGCGCGCAGCAGCGGGCGTGCGGACGGTTTGTTCCATTTTCATCGCTTCGAGCACCAACAAGGCCTGATCCGCCTCGACGCAGTCACCGCTGGCAACTAGAACCTCGATAACTTTGCCGGGCATCGGCGAGGTTAGCTCAGCGACGAATCCAGCCGACGAAACATCGCTACCGTCATCTTCGTCGTCCACCCTGGTGAAGGTGTAGTTGCTGCCGCCATGGCCTAGATGAAGCTGAGCGCCGCAGCGAGCGAATGGCAGGCGCTGTTGCTCGCCGCCGATGCGCACTGTTAGGTAGCGATCACCTATGGTGAATGCCTCGACCGTGATCGCGTTGCCGTCGATCGTGATGCGAGTCGGGTCGGTGGAGCTATCGACCGTCACCACGAGGTCGCGGCCTCTAACGCGTAAACGCAGCTCCATCACTTCAGTCCTCGCGGTCACCGCGGGTCTGACCCAAGCGCCAGTTTCCCAGTGTATGCCACGGTCCCGCTGTTTCATGTGCTCGCCGGGCAAGCCCGCTTGTCGACCGAGCCGCCGGCGCTTGGGTGATGATCAGGGCTGCAGCGACGGCGGCAAGCGCCAAGCCTTCATCGCTAGGCTGCCAATCGGCGTAGCGTTGCTCGACGCTGGTCGTGCTAAATCCACCCGCGGCGAACAGCGGGTCGTCGAGTAGGTCGATCAAGAAGGGAATGTTGGTGTCTAGGCCAACGATGATGAACTCACGCAGGGCTTGGCGCATACGCCTGATCGCATGCCTGCGGTCGGGCGCCCAGGCCACCACCTTGGCGAGCATGGGGTCGTACTCGATGGGAATCCGCAAGCCGTCGAACAGCGCGGAATCGACCCGTATGCCCGGCCCGCTGGGGTGCTCAACTCGCGCTACTCGTCCGCTGGTGGGTACGAATCCGGCTGCTGGGTCTTCGGCATAGACCCGACACTCGATAGCGTGACCACGAGGGTCACTGTTACAGCTGGGTAGCCCGGCCCCATCGGCTACCTCGAGCTGCCAGCGCACCAGGTCCAGCGACGCCGTCATTTCGGTTACCGCATGTTCGACTTGGAGCCTGGTGTTCATCTCGAGGAAGTAGAACCCATGATCCTTGTCGACGATGAATTCCACGGTGCCGGCACCACGGTAGTTTATGCTTTGGGCCAGCTTGAGAGCGGCTGCGCTGAGCTGGCTGCGCAAGGCCGTCGAGACAAAAGGCGAGGGCGCTTCTTCGACGATCTTTTGATGACGGCGTTGTACCGAGCATTCACGTTCGCCGAGGTCTACAACCGTGCCATCGCCGTCGCCGAATATCTGTACTTCGATGTGACGCGGCTCAACGACGCACTTTTCCAGATAGACACGACCGTCACCAAAGGCTGCCTCGGCTTCACGTTGCGCCGCGCTCAGCGCAGCGGCGAGTTCGGATTCATCGTGAACCACGCGCATGCCGCGCCCCCCGCCGCCGGCCGTGGCCTTTACCAGTAGCGGGAAGCCCAGCTTGGCGGCTGCATTGTGG
>CAZPPZ010000186.1:0-6476 GCA_964588545.1 uncultured Myxococcales bacterium
CTAAGCTGTGCACCTCCGCGGCGAGCAGCTAGTTGATCGCGCGCTGTTCTGCGCGGTCGCGTGAGGTGTCGAGCGAGAGGTTCTCGAGGATAAAGGCGAGCCATACATTGCGCCCGGCGCCGTGGAAGAGGATTTGGTCGGTGGCGACGCTCAGCTTGTTGTCCCAGTTGGCGGCGTAGCCTTCGGCCGGGTTGATGACTTCGGGGATGGCCCACACCTCGTAGAGCGCAAAGGTGTCACCCACCGATGGCACCACTCCCCAGTCGTGCTCCAAGGTGAGAGTGTCGGCCGTGTTCGATGTGATGCGGCGCGTTTGGTGGTAGCCATTGCCGGAGGTTATCACGACGATGTAATCAGAACCCTTCTGACCAGGGTTGTCGTAGGTCCAGTTTGGCGGCGATGTCGAGTAGTCAGCTCCTATGAAGGTACCGGCGTCGGCGCTCAGAGTATTGGGCCCTGCCGCGGTCACCGTCGCGTTAGCGAGATCGAAGGTGTTGGGGGCGCTGCCGTCGAGCGGCAGGCGGCGGTCCAGCCCATTTTGCCTCACCCGAATATACCCCGCGCCGCCGTAGTAGATGTTGCCGTTGCCGGTATCTGTGCCTATGCCGTTGAACGGTTGATTGTCCGCGGCAAAGAAGTTCTGACCTCCAGCGCTGAGGCGTACCGCATCGCGAATGTCGAGAATGCTGGTTGCCTTCTGAAACAGCCCGAAGGCATACGCGGTTGTCGACTCCTCCATCCATACCGTACTTTCGCGCGAGACGGCCGTGATCGATCCACCCGAAGCCACGGCGACGTACTCCGAGGTGCTATCGGGCTGTGTCGTCCACGCGGTGGCCGTATTGATAGTGGTCGCCGTACTCGACGAGATCGTACGAATCTGTCCCGCGCCTTTGCCGTCGACGATTGCTACATAACCGCCGCTTAGGTCGCCGAAACTCGCGGCGCTGTCGGTGATAGACCCAGACGTGGCCGAGCTTACGCTACCGGCGACATCTCCGCTGAATGCTACCACCGGCCGGTCTCCACCGGTGCAGCCGTTGGACGAGCAGGTAACGTTGGTGCGGAATACCGGTATCTGCAGGTCGGCACCGACGGCCTGGGCGACGAGTTCTATACGCTTGGCCATTGCCTCTACCGTACCGTGGTGGTCGTAGCGAAAGAGGTCGAAGTTGCCGCCCACTAGTGTCTCGATGTAGTAGGTGTCGGTTGGCATCGCGTCGCCACTTGTCGTGGTGTAGGCGACGTTGTCGGTGTGACCGACCAGCACGAAGGGGGCGCCAGTGAAGGTCATGCCGTTGCCCATGATAGTATCACCGCGGATCTCGGTGTAGTGCATCAACGATGGCACCTCGATGCCGGTCTGAGGGAAGCCGCCAATCCATGGATTTCCACTTGCCGAGTTCCCCGGTGCGACCATCCATGCGTAGCTGCCGAGATCCGGCCAGGCGCCCCACTTTCGCGCCATTGCTTCGCGGTGCGTGGCCGCTTGGAGGCGTGGCTCTATGGCCTTGCGGTAATCGCGTTTGGGATATCCCGGCAGTCTCGAGCGGCCGAGTAGCCGCTCGTGCAGTTCGTGAGCAGCTTCTGCGACCGCGACCTTATCCTCGATGCTGAGGTTGGCCAACGGGCCACCGAAACCTGGAGTGGTCGGGTCTGGCAGCGACACTGGCGCCAGCGGATCGTTTACCCAGTGGCGGTCAGACCAAATGGCGGTGCCATCGCTTGGCCCGTGTAGCGCGATTAGCTTCGCGAGGTCGTCGGCCATACCCAGTTGATCCCAAACGTCGACGCCGAAGTTGCGCACCTGAAAAACGGCAAACGCCATGGTCAGCTCGGGCGTAAACTGGAATCCGCTGGTTGGGTAAGGGCCTTGGCCTAGTGGCAGGTAGTTGGGGTCGAGCCCTTGGCCTTGGGTCAGTGCCTTGGCATTGCCAAACAGGTTGGCCTTGCCGGCGACAGCACTCTGTCGGAAGAACGTGAGCTCCAGTGGTGGGGCTAGTCTTGGAGGCGCCGCGAGCATGTCTCCGAGTGCGGCATTGACGCCGTCTGCGTAGGCGGTGATGAGTGCTTGACCATCGGCCGGCAGTGTTTCGAACATACGGTTGAGTTCGTTGCGTGAGTAGCCGCTACGCCGGACTTCAATGTCGTCGGCCGCGTCGACACCGAGCAGGCCTAGTGCCCGGTGGAGAGTGCCACGGGCAACGTTCATGAATAGCAAGAACTGAACGGCGCGGTCGCGAACAGCCTCGTAGCCTTGCTGTCTGGCTGCATCGAGGTCGGTGTCGGCGCAGACATGGGGTAGGGAAAATGCTGGGTCGCGGATGACAACAGAGGCTGCACGCGCCGGTGTTGTAGTGCTAAGGATTAGTGCGCATAAAACTGCGGTGGTCGGCCAAGCAGCTGTGAATCTATGCATGTTGCTCTCCCTGCGGCGTAATCGGCTCTACCTTAGGTCGCGGGCTACGGCAAGAAATCTGCGGGTGTATACTTCGACCAGACAACTCACTGTCCCTCCGGCTTGGGGTGATGGCTTCGCCACGATGCTCCCGAGCCTTCCGCGCTGTCGTCAACGAGGCAGGCTCGACAAAGCTGGAGCCCCTGTTAACCTGGCTGTGGCGGAGGCATAGAGCGTGTCCGCCGTGGCCAATGCAGATGCCTCTAGTACCCTCGTTATTGCTGACCGCCGTGCTGTTGGTGCCGCTGGCCGCCGCTGCCGGTGACGTCGTGGCGACGGCCGGCGAGCAACCACTCATCGAGACTCCGAGCGGGGCCGAGGTCGAGACTAAGTTTCCTCCGAAAGCGACCCTCGACGGAAGCGATCTCTACGACCGTTTCATCAAGAACCGCCGACGTCTGCGCAGCGTGTATCAGGAGGGACGCATCATCTCGCGCGATTCCGGGGGCAACCCTCAGCAGACTACCTTCTGGTTGCGGATGAAGGATTACCGTGACGAGAACGACGACCCGGTTGATTGGATATTTACCAAGGTGTTGCTCAAGGTCAGTGGTCCTCGCGATCTGCGCCACACTGGTTATCTTTACGTTGAGCGCGACGACCGTCCTGACGATCAATTCATGTACTCACCGGTGCGTAGCCGCACCTTCCGTGTGGCACTGAAGGGCCAGAGCGTTGCCGGTACCGACTTCAGTTTTGACGATTTTCTCGTCAAGCTCGATGATATTGAGGATGCCGAGTACCGACGTCTCGATGACCAGGTGGTGGAGGGGGTCGAGTGTTACGTAGTCGAGGCCACCATGAAGCCCAGTGCCAATTCTAGCTACAGCCGCGCGCGTGTCTACCTGGAGAAGGTTCACTATGTTCCGCTGAAGATGCGCTACTGGGATGAAGTGGGTGTGGAGGTCAAAGTCCTGAGTTCGCCGCACTCCTCGATAAGGAACTTCGACGGTGCCTGGCTGCCGACCAAGGTCGAGGTGGTGGATATGCTCGAAGAGACCGAGTCGGAGCTACTCATTGATAAACTCGAACCCAACCCCGAGCTTAGCGACGCCGATTTCGCCTTGAGCGTGCTCGAGGCTAGACCTTAGCGCACGGCGCTCAGGCTCGTGCGCGTATTAGAAGCGCGGGGAGCAAAAACAAGTCGGCGCATAGGCACACGGCCATGGTCAAAGCGGAGAGGTAGCCGAACTCACGCAGGGTGGCGAAGTTCGACAGCGACAGCACCAAGAAGCCGCCGATGAGCATCAGCGAGGTGGTGACGATGGGCTGCCCAAGAGTGGTGATGCAGGCGGCTGCGGCTCTGCTGGGATCATCACCGGCAAGGCGCCGGCGACGGTAGCCGACAAGGAAGTGGGCGGTATCATCGATGGCTATGCCCAGCGCGATGCTGCCGATCAGGCTGGTGGGCAGCGATAGCCGCGCGACTCCGGCACCGAGGAAGCCGAAGAACACTAGTACCGGGACGATGTTGGGTATCATCGCTAGCGCGCCGATCGATAACGAACGGAAATACCAGGCGATGAGCAGCAGTATCGTCGCGGCGGCTAGGCCTACCGTCTGGATCTGATCGGAGGCCACTGCTTTTGCGCCGCGGTTGACGATTACCGAGTTGCCCGTGACGCTGGCGCTGATTCCCTCGGGTAGTTCGCTGGCAAGGATGGCGGCTTCTATGTCGCCGACCAAGGCCAGAACCGCGGCCGAGCCGCTAACGCCGGTACGCACTACTATATTGGCGCGGCTGTGGTTGGAGTTTATGAATCGTCGAGATTTGTTCTTGGGGAGCATGAACAGCAGCTCGGCTACCTTGCCACGGCCGTCGGGAATGCGCTCGGCGCGGGGCGCATCCTGCTCGACGACGCGATTTAGCGGCTCGAGCAGATCTACGATTGACAGCGTGGTACTAACCGCCGGGATCTGCTCTATCGCGTGCTGTAGCGACTTCAACGCTCGCAAACTGGCGGGCGATCGAAAGGCGCCTTCCTCGCCGCCTTTGAGCACAACATAGATTGGTACCGCGCCGACCAGCCTTTCGCTGATGCTGTCGAAGTCTCGGCGTACCTCGGAGTCGCGATTGAAAAAGGTCAGGTAGTCGGTGTCGACGACTATACGGGGGATGGCGGTGAGGGCTGCCGCGGTGATCACGCCCCAAACTACAAGAGTCAGGCCGCTTCGCGACACACAGCTCCGAGCCCAGCGCGCTAGCAGCCAGGCGACTACCCGGCCGAGCGCACGAGCTTCGCTACTGCGGCTGCTCCGCCCGAGCGGCAGCAGTGCCAGCAGACAGGGAACGGCGGTCAGGGCAATCATGGTCACCGAGGCTACGCCGAGGGTGGCGTAGGCACCTAGCTCGCCTATGGCCGGGGTTGCCGAGAGCAGCAGCGCGCTGAAACCGATACAGGTGGAGATGCCGGCGATGAGCACCGGCGCTCTTACTGCACGCAGACACAGCAGCGCCGCTTGCTGGCGATTGTGGCCTTTGGCCAGCGCACGGTCGAAGTGCGCCATTACGTGAACGCCGTATACGCTGCCCACACAGATAAGCATTGGTCCGAGGACCACAGTGATTAGGTTTAGCGGTCGGCCGAGGAAGGCGAGGGCGCCAAAGGCCCACAGCGTGGCGATCAGACTAGAACCTACCGAGATTATGGCTGAGCGTAGGCTGCCGGTTATGATCCAGGCCACCGCGGCGCCCACGGCAACGGCCAGCGGGATCAGCCGCTGTAGGTCGTCTACGAGAAGGCGGTGGGTCAGCGTCTTTATATGCTGGCGTCCGGTTACATAGAAACGCCGGCCTTCGCCCGAGGCCTCGGCCAGCAGAGCTGCTACCGAATCATCGATCCCGGCCTCGACAAACTCGCCGTCGGTCATGGTCTTGAAAGCAACGTTGATGGCGGCCACCCGTCCATCCTTGGAGACCAGGGTCTTGGGGTAGAGACGGTGCTTGAGAGTCAGAGAGCGCAGGCGGTTGAGCTCGGCGAGGCTACTGGGGATCTCATCGATGTACTTCCCGATGGCCACTACCTTGACTAGATGTATGAAGATGAAGGCCGTGGTCTCGGCCAGGCTCTCGACCGAACGTACGCCCGGCAGGCGGCGGATCTGGTTGCCGAGGGTTCGCAGGGTTTCGAGATGATCCGGGGTAAAGACCCCTTCGGTCTCCATAGCGATGACGTAGAGGTCGTCGTCGCCGAAGGCCAGCACTGCTTCCTGGTAGGCGTGGCGGCCGGCGGTTGCTGGCGCCAGCATGGGTTCCTCGGAGGGGTCCAGGCTCATGCGCCAGCTGAGCGAGGGGAAATCCACCAGCGCGGTAGCGGCCAGCGCCGATAGACCGAGCAGGGCGAGCAGCACGGCTACCCGTGCGCGCAGCAATGCCTGCGGCCGTCGCCAGGCTGTGGTGAGCCCAGCGATGATGACCGCGGCTGCCGTCACTGTGAGGATGGTGCTATAGGCTATCGCCGGCATCGATCGAAATGGGGCCGCCGAGGGGCGCGAAGGCGACGCTAGGTCTGGTTTGAACGGATTGCAACAGAATCAAGAGTTAAAGTGCTACTTTAATACTGGGGGCCTGGTCGGGCTGCACACAGGGATGCCACTAGCGCTCTTGGATGCCCCCCTTGAGGTTGGCGCGAGTGCTTGGAAATCCCACGTCCATATTGGCAGGGGGGCCGTTCCGACTCATCCGGGCCTCAGCCGCGAAGGCCGGCCACATAGCCGCCGGTTAGCTCCGACTGTGGCGTCTCGAAAACGCGTCGCGTGGTACCACTCTCGACGATGTAGCCGCAACCATCGCGCAGCCAGAACACCACCACTTCGTCGGCGATGCGGCGGGCCTGGGCAAGGGTGTGGGGGACGATGACGCTGGTGTAACGGCCGCGCGAAGCTTCGATCACGTGCTGCGAGCCGCCGGCTGTCAGTCGTTGATCGCGCGCGAACTACTGCACGCCACATCGGAGCAGCCACGCCCACGCCACTGTGTCGACCGCTGAGCGTCGTCACCGTTCCTACTTTGTGCCGT
>CAZPPZ010000187.1:0-6416 GCA_964588545.1 uncultured Myxococcales bacterium
CTTAGAGTGTTTGCCATCCTCGCCACGGTTGCAGCTGCCCTGATGCTGGTGCCACGCGGCCGCTCTGACGATGAAGCTGAGGTGCAAAACATAGGCTTTAGCCGGATGCGTGCGGTGGCCATCGGTATCGTCGTCGGTTTCGCCGGTGGCATGGTCGGGCAAAGCGGCGCCTTCCTGGTGATTCCCGCGATGATTCACCTGCTTGGAATCCCGATGCGGACGGCAATTGGAACCACGCTTGCTGTGGTGGTGTTGGCTGCACTAGCGGGCACCGCGGGTAAGCTCGCTGCCGGTCAGATTGTATGGCCTCTAGCGCTGGCTTTGGTGCCGGCGGCGATCGTTGGTGCCCAGGTCGGTGCTCGCTGGGGCGGTCGCATTAGGCCGGGCGTGCTGCGTCACGCGCTTGCAGCGATAATTGCGACGGCTTCCATACGGATTTGGTACGACCTTCTCGTGGGGCTGCAGTAACACGCAGGAAGCTGTGATGTCTAGGTCAGTAATAGAAACAAGCGCAAGCGGGTCACAGGGTGTAGTGCCAAAGGCGGGGCCAAGGCTTACCCAACTCAGCTACGAAGCCGCTCGAGCGTACAAGATAGGGTAGGCGACGGTGCAGGAATCGGTAGTATCCGGTAGTATAGGGAAGACGCGATAGAGACGATATCGGCGAGCGCCTGAGCCGCGGCGCAGACGGTGGGCGAACCAAACCCGAAGAAGGAGTGCAACATGAACAGGATTGCCGCATTTGCGTACGGAGTTGTCAGCTATTTGATATTTTTTGCCACGTTTCTCTACTTGATTGGTTTTGTAGGCAATCTTGTAGTGCCGAAATCGTTGGACTCGGGGGTTGAAGGCTCGGTGGGAGCCGCCTTTATAATCAATCTGGTTTTGCTCCTGCTGTTCGGCATCCAGCACAGCGTAATGGCGCGGCCCGCCTTCAAGGAGCGGTGGACGAAAATCGTGCCCCAGTCGATAGAACGCAGCACCTACACGCTGTTCTCCAGCTTGGCACTGGTACTCATGTATTGGCAGTGGCGGCCGATGACCGGCGCGATCTGGCAGGTGGAAGGTGCTGCTGGCGTGGTCATACAAGGGCTGATGGTGGTGGGCTTTGCGATCGTGTTGGTTTCGACCTTTCTCATAGACCATTTTGATTTGTTCGGCCTGCGCCAAGTACTCCTCAACCTGCGGGGCAAGGAGTATTCGGCTAAACCCTTCATGGTGCCGCTGTTCTACCGTTTCGTTCGTCATCCGTTGTACTTGGGGTTTCTCATCGCGTTCTGGGCTACACCGTCGATGACCCACGGCCACTTGCTCTTCGCCGCCGTCAACACCCTCTACATCTTCATCGCCATTCCCATGGAAGAAAAAGACCTAGTCGATGCCTTGGGCGATTCCTACCGTCACTACCAGCAAAAAACCCCAATGATCTTCCCGAGGGGGATAAGTCCGTCTCCTAAGTAGCTGATTTTCCAGAGAATGGTTCTGGCGCTGAGGGTAATCGATAGGCTGGCAGTGGGCTGCGGAAGTGTGGCCGAAAAGCCAATCCCTTGGTTTATTAAGGGGTTAGGATACGGACTTATCCCTGGTTGGAGGTCCATTTCTCTATGTGCGTGACTAGTTCGTACAAGACGATGCGGAGGGCGTCGGCCACTGCGGTTGCGAGTAGCTCGGCCTCGGTCGTCGCGTCGTTGTATGATGCGGTTTTGCTCAGCTGGCTGACGCTGCGCTCGAAGACCTGTTCGCCGAGTACTCGTTCACCGCTGCGTAGGCGCGCTGCTAGTACGATGTGGCCGACGGCCTCTTCTCGGTCGACCGAGAGGCCGATGCGTCCGCAGAGCATGCGCAGTTCGATTTCGAGCACAGGCGTTTGTGCTGGTGCCTCGAAGACCACCTCGTTGAATATCCCCGAGTCTAGGAGTGCGGCGCGGGTACGAGCGCGAACGAATGCAGCGGCGTCTTTGCCATGCACCGGATCATGCCTACAGCTGTCCCACTGTTTGCCGGGGGGCAGGGAATCCAGGCGGTCGGAGCGCGCATCGGTCGGCATAGCCACTCGTATTGTTGAGTCGAAACGGTTGAAGCTGCGCAGCGGTTTCAACACGACATGGGCCGGGTTCGGTACCAGTTGGTAGGCACCACCACTACTCTCGTCCAGACCCACGCCGATTGCACCACCGAGCAAGAGATTACCGAGCACCGCAGCCGATTCGACAGCGTCTATGCCGACGAACACCGTCTTGTAGCCGGCCATGTCATAACGAAGCGTGTAGCTGCCCTTGCGCGCTAGCTCGATGTGCCCTGGGGTCGTTAACCTATATCCAAGTGGCGCAACGTAGACCTGGGCCCCGCTAGGTTCGGAGGTAATAGTTAGGGTTTGGGTGGTACCGTTAATCGTCGTCGCGCAGCCGAGCGCCGTCGATATCGATAAGATGGCGAGCAACAGTCCGCGCAAAGTGGACATTATCAGTGCGACGGTGCCACGGGTGCGAGGGATGGGCAACCCCCTTACGAAGGGCTACGACAGAAACTCGGGGCTGCGCCGTCACCGAGCCCTTGAGACCTTACTCTTCAGGCCGTGGCTCCCCGGGCCGGACTCGAACCAGCGACAAGGTGATTAACAGTCACCCGCTCTACCAACTGAGCTACCGGGGAATATCGGCTTGGCGAATCTACATCATATAGCGGAGTCGTCTCCTGCGGGCAATTAAGTGAGGGCCTTGGCCACGCGGTCAGGGCCCGATCGCGGCCGCGTCCAGGCCAGGATCAGTCGAGATAACCGAGAGAACGCAGATTTTCTCGAAGTTCCTCTGGCATTTCCATCTGAGGCCGCACCGGCGCAGAGCCGCTAGCGTTTGCTGCCGGCTTGTCGGCGCCATCAGCCCGGGCGCGCGAACGTGAACGGGGCAGGGGAATGATCGAGCGGTGCCAGTCCCCCAGCGACTTGCGTCCTAGGTAGCCAGGGCTCGATTTCTCCAGAATGTGGCGCTCGTCGGGATCACGGATGCGGTCGTAGGCTTCCTCGCTGTTTTCTTCGGTGTAGGCGATGAGTTTATAGGCCTCGGTGGTCATGGCGACGGTCTCGCCGCGGCTACCAAGGCTGCCGGCGATACTCGAAGTCTCGCTGTAGACCGCACGAAACAATCCACGCTTGCCCCGTAGCAAGGGCTCGAGCGAAGCTCCAGGCATGTCGGTGGTGATGCCGACTAGGTCGAGCAGCGTACGGGCTACCGACAAAGATGCCGGCACCAGGTCGGCGATCGATAAGCCCGAGGGGCTGAGGCCCGGGACATAGAGAATATAAGGAACCGAGATCACCTCGCGGTAGAGACTGCGGACGTGGTCACAGTTGCCATGTTCGAAAAACTCCTCGCCGTGGTCCGCGGTTATCAGCACCACGGTGTTGGCCATGAGTCCGTATCTGTATAGCTCCTCGAGTAGTCGGCCCACCTGGTGGTCGCCGTGGTGAATAGCCGCGTCGTAGTGGGCGACGATGGTCTCTAGGTTTTGTGGCCTGTCACGGTTGTTGCGCGTGCAGTAGCCCTTGTTGTCAGGGCCGGTTCTAGCCGTGGCCCGATCTTTCTTGGTTTTGGTGATGCCAACAGCTGCACGGTCAGCGGCCGTGGAGTAGTAGGGCCGATGGGCATCGTAGCCGTGAAAGAACAAGAAGAAACGGCGCTGTTTGTTCTCACCTAGCCAGCTGAAGGCCTCGTCAATGTTGTGTTCGAAACGGCGCCCATCGGAAGTGTAGACGTCAAAACCGCGAGAGAAGCCGAAGTGTGCGGAAACAAAACCACCTCCGGTGAAACCGCCGGTAGCGTATCCGGCTCGCTTGAACTGTTCGGCCAGCATTGCTGTGCTCTGCGGTAGCAGCCGCTTGGCCGGATAGTGGGTAACGCCTAGTCGGCCGGGGTATAGGCCGGTCATCATCGAGCCGTGCGCAGGCAGAGTCCACGCTGACTGCGACACGGCGTTGCGAAAAACGGCTGCCTGCGATGCCAAACGATCGACGTTGGGGGAAGTGCTGCGCGCGTAGCCATAGATTCCGAGATGGTCGGAGCGCACCGTATCCATGGAGATAACTACTACATTGCATCCCGGACAAAGCGCCTCTCGCTGCGCTCCACGCTTGTCCTGCTTTGAACACGAGAGCAGCGCGAGGCACACTGCCAGCGCCGCAGCTGAGCGTATGGGAGATCTAGACATCGAATCGTGATTGGTCCAGCTGAGCGCGGCGGCTTGGCCCGACCGCTTAGTCTTATCAGCGAGCGGTACAAATTCCATATCATGCGGGGTTATGCGGTTTTTTCGACGACACTCTAGCCTGTTTGGCTGTGCGGCGCTGGTGTTCGCGCTTGCCGCGGCGATTGGCGGTTGCAGCAGAGGCGGGCAAGAGCCTCATCCTCGCCGCGTCTTGGTCTTCGGCATAGATGGCGGCACCTGGGACGTGCTGGATCCGATGATCGAGGCTGGAGAACTGCCTAACATCGCCAGGCTCTACGACTCGGGGATTCACGGTGTGCTGCGCTCGCGTCCACCGGTTATCTCGCCGGTGGTGTGGACGACGATCTTTTCGGGCCGGCCGCACCAAGAACATGGTGTCAAAAATTGGAAGACCTCGCAGTCTCAGCACCGCAAAGTCAAGACCGTTTGGGAGATAGCCTCCGAGCAAGGGCTGCTTGCCAGCGTCTTCAACGTTCCCGGCACCTGGCCACCGACGCCGCTCAGCGGTGTCATGATCTCGGGGTTTCCGCTGGCCGGCTCTACCGTGGGTGGCAATACCGGGGTGGTGGTGTCACGGGCGGGGCTTCTCACGTCCGCGATCCATCCTGCCTATGCGGCCAACCGAGAGGTCGTCTATTCGGTCATGGACGATCTACGCGTAGGGCAGTGGAGTAACTGGCTACATTTCATGTTACCCAATCGCCGTAAGTGGCGGATTACTACTCGCATCAAACGTTTGGCCGAGGACCGCTACTATCTGTCGCCCTGTTATCGTGACGACCGAGGATTCAATCTTAGCTATCCTCGCGAAGCGCGGGACCAGCTCGATCAAGTGCTGGGAGATTCTCCTTATATTCCGGAAGGGCCGGGGTGGAGCCGTTATGCGGAGCCGGATACTCCAGCATACCTCTCCGAGCACCTGACCTCTGTCGCTCGTGTGCAGACTCAAGCGGTCAAGCTGTTCGCCGCTCGTCCGTGGAACCTGCTTATCTACGTCGCAACTTTGGTGGACCGCGTCTCCCACCCTTACTGGGCCTATATGCATCCGGACGACTATGATGGCTTGTCACCGCAGAAAGCGCGTCTCTACCGTGGAGAGGTTCGCCAGGCCTATCGCGAGACCGATCGACAGTTGGGTGAGTTGCTCTCGGCGATCCAGGGAGACTACTACGTGCTGATCGCTTCAGACCATGGTTTCAAGTCGAGCCTCCAACCGACCAAGCACATCGGTGTGCACGATCCAGCCGGGATCTACCTGGTTTCCGGCCCAGGTTTGCGCAAGCGCAGCGGTGGGTTGGCGAACATCGAGGATATCGGCCCTACCGTGCTCTATCTTCTCGGTCTTGGCGTGGGCGACGACATGAGCGGCAGCGTCCTGCGCGAGGTAGTCTCGGCCTTAGGCCGTGGCGTAGAGTCGCTGCCTAGTTATGAGGACGGTGTCGAAAGGGGGTCTGATGTTCCCGTGGATGCGCAGACCTGGGAGCAGTTGCGAGGCTTGGGCTATGTCGATGGAGCGCCGCCGGTAACCGGCCGGCATTGATGGGTGATGGAAGGGAATCTTCTCGAGGTTGCGAGTGTTGCTGCCTCAGTGACCTACGAGGTCGTCGGCCAACTCATCATCAAAGGCGACTTCTCCCTCGTTGACCAGAGCATTGAGTACGTCGTTGAGCTGGGGCAGGGGATCACCATGAAGGGTGAAGTAGGATACCCCACGACGTATCGCATCGGATATCTCGGCAACGAGAAAGACGGTCTCGTAGCTCGAGTCTTTTAGCTCGCCGCGGGTCAGCGGGACGCGAACTGTCTGGTATTGGCTCTCGGTGTACATCATTTGTTTGGCCTACTGGGGCTGCTGCTTTGCACCTTTTCGTCGCTACTTACCGAGCCGTCGTTTAGCGTGACCAGCGGCCTAGTGTTGACACCGCTGGGGCCGGTCACGCTGAACGCGGCGATGCCTACTCCTAACCAAGATGTGTGCCAGAGCTGAGGGGGTTTTTTCCAGTGGATATTTTCCCCGTCCGAGGCGGGTCGACCCCTTGTCCTATGCGGTCTAGCGCGCACTTAGTCAGGCCGGATCGGCCTGCCTAACCCTTACGCACCAAGGCCCATAGACACCTCTCTTTGCGCCGAGGGATTGCCACTCGCGATTGTTTCGACACCCCTCGGCCACCGTGCGTTGGCTGTTCTTGCGCTCT
>CAZPPZ010000188.1:0-6349 GCA_964588545.1 uncultured Myxococcales bacterium
GGTGATGCCTGCGATGCCTGTGCGGTGTTCAACACGGAGCAGTTCCTGTCCATCAGATCAAAGGTACGTTTCAGATTTGCGGGAGCCGATGCGAGGCCCAACGATGAGGCGTTGTTTATCTCAGGTGAGTTCATACGGCCGACAAACCTTGCCTTCAGCTTGCTAAACCCACTCGCGATCCCCGCGAGAGTTGTGGTTAAGCGTGGCGATGGAACGACTATTGTTGACGTGACACTGCCACCAACCGAGTTTGCCGGACGCGGCACCGCTGGTTGGAAGATCAGTGGTTCGTCGAGTCGAAAGTGGACGTTCACTGACAAATCGGACGCGATCAACAATGGTATCATCCGCGTGATGTTCCAGGATCGCAATAAGAAGCAACCGCAGCGCATCAAAGTAAAGGTTATAGGCAAGAAGGGAAATTATCCTGTCGACAGGAGTGACTTCCCACTAAAAGCCGCGGTGGTAGTGGGCGAGCCAACCCTGGGTGATTGTACCGAGACCAATTTTGGTGCTGCGGACTGCAGCGCCCGTGCCCTCAACACCACGCTCACCTGTCAATCGCCGTAGCGGTCGGTCTGAGGTCAGCAGCGATTCGTCCGTCGGTGCGGTTTCCGCTAGCACGTGCAGCTCACGGCAGAGCTTCGAACAGGAGACGGCCGCAGCGAGGCCCGGATGGCATCAACTATTCACAGGAACCCCATGAACGCAGCCCCTAGCGACCCCCAGCAAGGCCCACTAAGTGGCGTAACAATAGTTGACCTTTCGACCGTCGTTTCCGGACCCCTGTGCTCGCAGATTCTCGGCGATCTTGGTGCCGAAGTAGTAAAGGTCGAATCGCCGCGCGGCGACATCACCCGCATGATGGGTCCTCCATTCCGAGCCGGCATGACCGGCCTGTTCGCCCAAGTAAACCGCAACAAGCGAAGCATCGTCATCGACATGAAGAACGAGCAAGGCCTTGAGGTTATTCGACGTTTGATCGCGAAGTCTGACGTTCTCGTAGAAAATTTTCGTCCTCGTGTCAGCGACAGACTGGGAATCGGCTATCAGTGGCTTGCCACCGAGAACCCCGGACTGATCTACGTAGCCATAAGCGGTTTCGGCCGCGAGGGCCCCTATTCCGATCTGCCCGCCTACGACAACGTGATTCAGGGACTCGGGGGATTCACGCACGTGCAGGGATCGGCCGACCACCCCGAACTGGTCCGCAGTATTGTTGCCGACAAGGCCAGTGGACTCACCGCAGCCTACGCGACCATGGCGGCGCTGTTCGCGCGCGAGCGTAACGGTGGCACCGGCCAGTTGGTAGACGTCCCCATGCTCGATTCGTTCGCGGCCTTCATGCTCGCCGATGTCATCGGCGCAGAAACCTTCATATCCAAGGACGAGTCCCAGCAACCCTTTGATATGTCGTCGGTTCACCGTGCATGGCAGACCTCCGACGGCCACGTGGTGATGATGGTAGTCGAGGATACCCAGTTCGAGGCCATATGCCGCGTACTTGAACGCGAAGACTTGATAGACGACCCGCGCTGTGTCGACCTTGTCACCAGACTCGCCCACGGTCCCGAACTTTTCTCGATACTAGCTAACGAACTCAAGAAACGTACAACGACCGAAGTAGTAGAACGCTCGCGTAGACTGGGTGCCCCCCTGGCTCCCGCCAACAGCATAGGCGAGTTCCTCTCCGACCCTCAGGTACAAAGCAGTAACATAATGTGGAGAACCGAGGACACGGTCATCGGTCCAATGCAACTACTGGGGAACCCCGTACGCTTCCATTCAACACCAACTTCGCTGCGCCGCCGACCACCGCAGCTGGGCGAACATAGTGACGAGATACTCAACGAAATCGGCTATGACGCCGAGCAAATTTCGCGACTCAGGGCAGATGCCGCGGTAGCCTGAAACGGATCCTCGCGGGCAGTGGAAAATCGCTGCGGAATTCGTGTATATTGTTGCGGCGACAGCTTGTGCATCGGCCTAGCGGCTTTATCTTGAGTAGTGTCCCCTGGAGGTAACGTGATGCGTATCATAGATCGCTTTCTCGACTCCGAACCCTCAGCGTCCGAGGCGATTGTCGTTGCCTTCGTGATTCTCGCATTGATGTTCTGGATCGGCTAGAGGGATCCCTGTCAAGACCTCTCGCTTGAAACGTTTACTCAACGGTCGCTCACCAAACCAGATCTGATAATAGGCTCTAGCGAAGTCACTGCCGCTGATCACGCCGAGGCTCTTGCCGTTCAGTGCCAGCTCAGTGCCCTCGCCTGGAACGTAGGTAAGGGTATAGCGATCCCCCGAGCGAACCTCGGCATAGGCGTCTTTGATCAGCGCGAGGCGGGGAGCGAGATCTGTAAGCTGCTCAGGAGAAAGATTCCGCTTCAAGGCCACGTCACTGGCCATACGAATCTGCCAGCGTCTCACGCGCCGCTGGTAGAGCAACTCCAGACGCTTGGGCACGTCGTCAAGAACGCGTGTAGTAGGGACATCTTCGGGAAGATAAAGAGCTCCCACATAAACGTCTATAAGCTTCAAATACTTGATCGTACCAATGCCGTGCAGGCTAAGAACCTGGCCGCTGACATCAAGCCGAGGAACGAACTCTGCGGCGAAGGTCTCGGCGGGAGCCGCGGCTCGGGCAGATTCCGCAGCGGTCACGCCGATAAGCACCACCACCACACCACACACGACGGCACTCAAACACGTCCGCGCCACGGAAAATCGCGCAAAGCAACGTACCCGTGTAATAGTCACGCCAACTAGTATACGGGGCCGCAGTCTACCCGGCTAATCGACCATTTCTCCGAGCTGATCACCAGTCGAGCTAAAGAACTGGATGAGACCGTCGCTGAGCAGGGTTAGACCCGCCAGCGCCCCCAAAGCGATTATGCCGAGAAGATAGGCGTACTCGGCCATCGCGACGGCTTCCTCATCGGCGAGGAAGCCGTGCAACCACCTAGAGACTCGGCCTTGACAAGATTCTGGATCGATCACAGCAGTATCAACGCAAGGATCATGCCGATGGATCCGCCTAGCCACGTGGAGCCTCCATCGTCGGTCTTAGCGCAATGCCGTACGCGAGGGTGCGATCACGTGCAATATTGGCCCCACCACGACACCCAAGTTCGGCTGCGCCTTGGACTAGCTGCGGCACTAATATCTACTAGAGGCCAGAGTCGAACGCCTAAGCCTGAGAGTTCGCCGCCACGTGAGCCAGCGTTATAGTTTGCCAAAGGAAGTACGATCATGTCCGAGACCACAACGGCCCCAAGGCCGCTACCCGTAGTCGATTACCTAAAGATCCCTGAAGACGACGACCCCTATCTAGAGGGGCGGCGTTGTCGGCAATGTCAGGCGGTTTTTCTTGGACCGCGCACGAACTGCTCGAAATGTGGGGCGAGAGACACGCTCGAGCCCGAGCGCCTATCCAACAGGGGATCGCTCTATGTATTCACCATCGTCTACCGCTCATACCCCGGCGTAGAAGTCCCATATATATCAGCAATCGTTGATCTAGAGGGCGGCGCAACGGTTAAAGGTAACCTCATCGGCATCGACCCGGATCCCAGCAAGATCGAGATGGGTATGGCCGTCGAGGTCGTCTACGGTGACGCTCTGGGTAGGAAAGATAAACACGGCAACTCTTATCTAAGTTACTTCTTCCGTCCCTGTGGAGACACCAAGCTATGAGTGATGTTTACGTAGTCGGCATAGACATGATCAAATTCGGGCGGTTCCCTGAAACCACCGTACCCAAACTCGGGGCCCAGGCAGCGCACATGGCGCTCGATGACGCCGCGGTAACCATCCAGGATATCCAGGCGCTGTACAGCGGCAACTTGTTTCAAGCCGGAGCCATGGTCGGCCAGCGCGTCCTCCAAGAAATAGGTCAGACGGGGATACCGGTGGTGAACTGCGCCAATGCTTGCGCCACGGGTGCCACCGCCTTTCGTGAGGCGTGGACCGCTATCAAGGCGGGAATCTACGACCTAGTGCTCGCCGTTGGAGTTGAGCAGATGGGCAAGGGCCTTCTCGGCAGTGCCGGAGGTGGAGATGGCATATCAAAAGAAGGGCTGCTCGGCTCAGCGACGATGCCAGCGGTATTCGCCGAGGCCGGGATGGAACACGCGCGCCGCTACGGCACCACCTTCGAACAGTTTGCCAAGATTTCGGTCAAGAACCACCATCATTCCACCCTCAATCCCAAAGCGATGTATCAGATCGAAACTCCGCTAGATCAGGTCATGGGTGCCGAGATGATCGCTTATCCTAATACCAAACTGATGTGTTCGGCCAATGTAGATGGCGCCGCCGCCGCGGTACTGGCATCGGAAGAGAAGGCCAAGCAGCTGGGCATGGGAAGGGCTGTTCGCGTCAAGGCCTCGGTACTCACGAGTGACCCGTGGCAAGAGCGTGATTTGATAATGCCCGACGTCAACACCTGCACCCGCAAGGCCGCCGGCAGCGCCTACGAGATGGCCGGTATTGGACCCAGCGACCTCGACCTAGTTGAGCTTCACGACTGCTTCGCCACCGCCGAAATGCTTCACTACGAGAACCTCGGTCTGTGCGCCGACGGTGAAGCCGCGCGAATGATAGACGAAGGAGAAACCGCGATAGGCGGGAAAATTCCGGTAAACCTTTCGGGCGGACTGCTGTCCAAAGGACACCCGTTGGGTGCCACCGGCATCGCCAACGTCTACGAGATATCGACCCATCTGCGCGGCGACGCCGGCAAGAGGCAAGTAGAAGGCGCCAGGCTCGGTCTGACTCATGTCATCGGACTCGGAAGTGCCTGCGCCATACATATTTTGGAGAAAGTTGCCTAGCTACAGGTGGCGACTCGCAATTGTCGGCGTATTAGTGATAGAAGACTCGGGTCTTAACGGGGACGCCGACGCACAGCGTCGAGACCCCCATCACGGCTGGACCTATTTGGTTTCTTCCAGAGGAGTGAACAACATGACCGCTACCGCGTTCCGACCACAACAATCTTGGAGACATGGCTTGCTATGGTCCTGTATGGGGTTTGTCGCCCTTGCGGCGCTCGCGCTGCCGTCACCATCGGCACAAGCCACTGACCTACCCCCGGCCGGAAGCGTCGTCGAAAAGGCCAACCTCAACAAGTACGGCGATTTGTTAAGCCCGGGAATGCAGTGGATCGTCGAACGAGGGGTTAAGCTCAAAATCATCGACCACATTAAGGAGGACTACCCAGTCCCCTTCAAAGCCGCCACCGAGCAATACTCGGCCCAGGTAAAGTTATCGGAGGACGGCACCCACTTGCTGAATAACGTGGCCGGACTGCCCTTCCCCACCATCGACCCTAATGATCCACATGCTGCCAATATGCACATGTTCAATTTTAACGCATCGATCGCGGTCGACGATCTCGACCTGCGTAACTTTGACTGCGACACCGGAACGGTTGGTCGCGACGGCGACCCGCTACGGGTCGAGAAGCATTTCCTCATCGATCATCTGCGGCGCCTATACTTCGTTGAACGGACCGAGGTCGATCCCAAACCGGAAAACCCGGACAATAAGAATGGTGTTCGTTACAAAGAAGCGTTGTATCCCTTCGTTGAACCCTTCGACCTAAAGGGAACCGGATTCACCTTTAACCGCTATATCGACCACACCCGCCAGGATGACTCGTGGCTCTACTTGCCCCAGTTGCGTCGCGTGCGTCGCCTATCCTCGGCGCAACGCTCGGATGCACTGTTTGGACAGGATACTGACCAGGACAGCTACGCAGGTTACGCTGGCAATGTCGCCTGGTCCGACTGGAAGTATCTCGGCGACAAGACGCTGCTAGGAGCCTTCCACTCGGAACATCTGCCGGTAAAGTGGGGGCAGGGCTCGGCCAACTTCATGCAAGACGACGTATGGGAAGCCCGCGACGTCTGGGTGGTAGAAGGAATATCCAAGCTTCCTCAGTACGCCTACTCGAAGCGCGTCATCTTCCTCGACAAAGAAACTTACCGTATCCCATACACCGACATGTACGACAACGCCGGTGAGCTGTGGAAGATATGGGTCAATAACTTCAAGTACGCAAAAAAGGCCATCCCTGAGGCAGAGTACGGCTTCGACTGGAAAGTCGCCTACAATGCTTCTATTTCGATGGTCGATCTGCAGCTCGAACACGCAACTCACTGCTCTTTGCCAAGTTCGACCTTCCCCGGTGAGCAGGGCTGGTACATCAACCTCGGTGACGCCGAAGGCACCAGCGAAGAGTACTTCGAGCTAAGCGCCATCATCGCCGCCGGCCGATAGGGGGGGGGATAAGTCCGTCGTCTAACCCCGCAGAAACAAAGGGGGCGCAGGAAACGAGTTTTCCTGC
>CAZPPZ010000189.1:0-6320 GCA_964588545.1 uncultured Myxococcales bacterium
GTGCCCGGGGTCACCAGGCTCATAGCCGCTACCAACGCACCTTCTTCAACCACCGCATTATCGAGGATGATTGCACCTATGCCGATCAGGGCTCCGGCACGGATCTCGGCTCCATGAACGACCACACGGTGACCAAGGGTGACGTCTGAGTGGATGACGGTGGGACAGGAATCGCGGGTAACGTGAATAGTGCAGTGGTCTTGGATGTTGCTGCGCTCGCCGATGCGAATGTAGGCCACATCACCGCGCAGCACCGACTGAAACCACACCGAGGCATCCTTGGCAATGTTGACGTCGCCGATCACTTCCGCGCTAGGCGCCACCCAGGCTGCGGGATCTACGCGTGGACTTGTGCCGAGATAGCTACTGAGCATATTGAAAAGTAATCGGCCCTTGCCTATAAGGCAACATGGAACACCTGGACAACCTTTCCGTCGGCCTAACCTTCGACGATGTGATCCTGGTCCCCTGCCAGTCCGACGTTCTGCCCAGCCAGACCAACGTTGGATCGCGGCTAACCAGAGGTATTTCCCTCAACATCCCGCTGATCAGTGCCGCCATGGACACCGTCACCGAGGCTCGTCTGGCCATCGCCATGGCTAGGCAGGGCGGGCTGGGCATCATCCACCGCAACCTCGCCCCGGAGCTACAAGCGGCCGAAGTGGCTGCGGTCAAGAAGAGCGAGAGCGGCATGATCGCCAACCCGATCACCGTGGGCCCTGACATGCCGCTACATACAGCCCTGGATATCATGCGCGACAACGGTATTTCGGGGCTGCCGGTAACCGAGAACGAGCAGCTAGTGGGCATCCTCACTCACCGTGATGTGCGCTTCGAGCGCAACCTCGACCGTAAAGTCTCCGAGGTAATGACCAGCCAAGACCTGGTCACTGCCAAAGTCGGGACCAAGCTCGACGAGGCGACCGAGATCCTCCACCGTCACCGCATCGAAAAGCTGCTGGTGGTAGACGAGAAAGGGCGTCTCGAGGGTCTAATCACCGTCAAGGACATCCAAAAAGGTATCGAGTTCCCACAGGCTTCAAAGGACAGCCGCGGCCGGCTGCTGGTCGGCGCGGCCATCGGAGTGGGCGTAGATCGCCGCGACCGTGCGGCACGACTGGTCGAGGCCGGTGTCGACGTAGTCTGCGTCGACACCGCTCACGGCCATACCCACAACGTCATCGATACCGTGGCAGAGGTAAAGCAACTTCATCCACAGCTAGAGGTATTGGCCGGAAACGTCGGTACTGCCGAGGGCACCCAGGCGCTGATCGATGCCGGGGCCGATGCCGTCAAGGTCGGAATGGGCGTAGGCTCGATCTGTACCACCAGGATTATATCGGGAGTCGGCATGCCTCAGCTAACCGCAATTCGTGCCGCTCGCGCTGTAGCCGACGAGGCCGGGATTCCGGTAATAGCCGACGGCGGAGTGCGCTTTAGCGGCGACATCACCAAGGCTCTAGCCGCCGGAGCCTCGTGTGTCATGGTCGGAAGCCTATTAGCCGGCACCGAAGAGAGCCCCGGTGAAACCATCCTCTACCAGGGCCGCACCTACAAGGTGTACCGCGGTATGGGCTCGCTCGAGGCCATGCGCGGCGGGCTGAGCAAAGACCGTTACTCGCTGCACGACCAAGACGACGTAAAGCTGGTTCCAGAAGGCATAGAGGGAAGGGTGCCCTACAAGGGCGACCTCCAGTCTACCATTCACCAGCTAGTTGGCGGGCTGCGCGCTGGAATGGGCTACTTAGGGGCCAACGACCTCCGCGAGCTGCGTGCCAATGCGCGCTTCATCCGCGTATCTCCGGCTGGCTTGGCCGAGGGCCACGTCCACGACGTCACCATGAGCAAAGAACCGCCGAACTACCAGCGAGGTTAACCCCGATTTATGCTCGTCATCCTCGATTTTGGCAGCCAGTACACCCAGCTCATCGCCCGCAGAATCCGCGAGGCCAACGTCTACTGTGAGATCCATCCCTACAACGTAGAGGTCGAGAAGCTACGCACTCTAGACCCCTCTGGAGTAGTACTGTCTGGAGGCCCGGCCAGCGTATACGACGAAGACGCGCCACGGCCCGATCCCGCCGTGCTCGAGCTTGACGTGCCCTATCTTGGAATCTGCTACGGCATGGGCTTACTCGCGCACAGTTGCGGTGGCAGTGTCGCTCGCTCGGAGCAGCGCGAGTACGGACGGGCACAGCTGTTAAGCGATAATGGCAGCGCCGCTGACCCCTTGTTTGCCGGCATCGACGCCGATCGCGGCCAGGTCGACCTGGGGCAGGTATGGATGAGCCATGGCGACCGCCTCGAGCAGCTGCCCGAGGGTTGGTCGGCCATAGCGAAGAGTGAAAACTCTCCTTTCGCCGCCATTCGCGACGCGAGCGGGCGCCGCTACGGCCTGCAGTTTCACCCCGAGGTGGTCCACAGCGTAAACGGCCGTCGCTTGATCGAGAACTTCCTCTTCGACATCTGCCATGACCCGCGTGACTGGACCCCCGAGAGCTTCGTCGAGGCCACGCTAGCCAAAATCCGCGCCCAGGTGGGTAGCCGCCAGGTGCTGTGCGGGCTTAGCGGCGGTGTTGATTCGACCGTGACCGCTGCGCTGATCGAAAAGGCCGTGCCCGGCCAGCTCACCTGTGTGTTCGTCGACAATGGTCTGTTGCGCAAGGGCGAAGCTGAGGAGGTTTGCGAGAAGCTCGCACCGTTGTTCGGTGCCGACTTCGTCCACGTTGACGCCAGTAAGCGTTTCCTCTCGGCACTCGAGGGCGAGGCCGATCCAGAAAAGAAGCGCAAGATCATCGGTAATACTTTCATCGAGGTCTTCGATGAAGCCGCTCACGCAGCCCAAAGAACCAAACCCCATGCCGAGCTTCTCGCCCAAGGCACTTTGTATCCCGACGTCATCGAGTCGGTCTCTGTAAAGGGGCCCTCGGCCACTATCAAGAGTCACCACAACGTAGGCGGATTGCCCGAGCACATGAAGTTGGAGCTAGTAGAGCCGCTGCGCGAGCTGTTCAAAGACGAGGTGAGGGCAGTAGGCAAGCTACTCGGCCTGCCGCAGAACTGGCTGTGGCGCCACCCCTTCCCGGGCCCAGGTCTGGCGGTGCGCATTCTCGGCCCGATAAACGAGCAGGACCTCGCCATACTACGCGAGGCCGACGCGGTGTTCCTCGACGAAATCCGCCGTGCTGGGGTATATGAGCAAATCTGGCAGGCTTTCGCCGTGCTCTTGCCGATACGCACCGTGGGCGTGCAGGGAGACTTTCGCACCTACGACCGCGTCATAGCTCTGCGAGCCATAACCAGCGAAGACGGTATGACCGCCGACTGGTACCACTTTGCTCCCGAGGTCCTAGCCACAGCCTCGTCGCGAATCGCCAACCAAGTGCGCGGCGTTAGCCGAGTAGTCTACGACATCTCTTCAAAACCCCCGGCAACAGTGGAATGGGAGTGAGGAGCGAGCCGGCGAGCTCCGAACAATCCGCAGTTGTCTACTCACCGTAGCCCGGCGCCACCACCAACGAACAATCCGCTGTTGCTGCTGTTGCCGATCGGCCCGCTGCTGCGCAAGCTTGGCTGGATTGCCTGTCTCCCACTCGCAGATTGCATGGTCGACGCGCTGCTGCTCGAGCCTCGCTAGTCGCCGGCCTTAACTGAAGACGGCTGTAGTTGCCCCGCCAAGCAGAAGGCGCGGCATGCATATCTCGACACACTGGCCATAAATGGTGCGATTATCGACAAAAACGGGTGGATTTCGACATACGGCTGCTGTAGAGTGATTTTCGATATCACGGTAATTTTTCATGCAGTTTTCGACAGGTGGCTAAGAGGTCTCGACCTATGAACATTGATATAGCAACACCAGTCAGTTTCCAGGAGAGCCTCGTGCCGGAGGGCACAAGACTGGTCGGCTGGGCCGCTCTGGTCCATGGTCTTTGCCTGCAGGCACCTGTTCGCCGGCCGAGTTGCGTCTCGCACCGACATGTCCGTGGCAGCCAAAAGAAAGACCGCGACTGGAGTGTTTTCGACAAGCGCTACTGGGCCGGAGACGAGTTTGCCGACCACCTGACATTTGCCTTGCGGCACGAAGACGTCGACCTGCTGATCTTGAAGCGAACCTTCGACGCCATTCCCCAGTCTGCTATCGAGCAATTCGTTCAGGCCACCCCTACCGGCATATCCGCGCGGCGCGCGTGGTTCCTCTATGAGACCCTTACCCGACGCACCCTCGACATAGCGGACGCGGGGAACGTCTCGGCAATTGACCTGCTTGACCCAAAGACTTACTTCACCGGCAAAGCGCGCCTGTCGAAACGCCATCGTGTGCGCGACAATTTGCTCGGCTCAGGTAGCTATTGTCCGATCATTCGCCGCACCAGGGCCCTCGAAGAGTTCATCGCGCTGGGGCTAGGGAGCAAGGCAAGAGAAATCGTCGGCAGCGCCGGCGGCCACCTGGTCGCGCGCGCGGGGAGCTTCATGCTTCTCGCTGATAGCCGTGCTAGTTTCGAAATCGAGGGTGAGCGACCAGCTCGCTCCCGCCTGGAGAGGTGGGCGCGAGCAATACTCCAGGCGGGAAAGAATGCTCTCAGTCTGGGAGAGATCCTCCGGCTTCACAGTGTCCTGATAGAAGACACGCGATTCGTTCGCGCCGGCCTACGCCCCGATGGCGTTTTCCTCGGAGAACGCGACCACCTAGCTGATCCGCTGCCCGAATTCATAGGCGCACGACCTGCCGATCTTGAGGATCTGGTCGCACAGATGCTTGCCACAAACCAACGTATGCGCGACGACAGTCTCGACCCCATACTCCAAGCTGCGGCAACCGCATTCGGGTTCGTCTACATCCATCCGTTTCAAGATGGCAATGGACGTTTGCACCGGTGTCTGGTTCATCACGTCCTGGCAGAGCGAAAGTTCACACCTCCAGCAATGGTCTTCCCGGTATCGTCGGTCATGCTCGACCGCATCGACAAGTACCGGGAGACGCTGCAGGCGCACTCCGGCCCATTGATGCCGTTTATCGAGTGGCGGCCAACCGCCGACCGAAACGTAGAGGTCTTGAACGACACGGCCGACCTGTACCGCTATTTTGACTGCACCGAAGCAGCAGAGTTCCTATACGCCTGTGTCCAAACAACGGTCGAGCACGACCTTCCTAAGGAGATCGACTTCCTGGCTCGCCAAGACGAGGCCATACGCCGCATCACGGAGACCGTCGACATGCCCGACCGACTGGCCCAAGACCTGGTAATGTTCATTCGCCAAAACGGCGGAACGTTGGCGAAGAAACGCCGCCACAATGAGTTCAAGGCGCTCACGGACAAAGAGGTCGAGCTACTTAGCGGCATAGTCCGCGCCGTGTTCGCAGGGTTCAACAACACCGACACCTGAGTTGCAAAGAGCCCGCCCTAGGGGTTTACCCGTAGTGGCCACGGGTTGCCCCTCGGATAACGCGGGTCGACCTACACTATTATTGCCTAAGGGTCCTATTGTTCCGATTTCGGGTCGCATCGTAGTGCGGTTACATGCTCTACTGTCGCGATCAGGAGGCAAGGATGGCCCGCCGCAGCCACCAAGCTTACGAAACAGGAATTCTCCACCTCATCGATCAGCTCTACGAGTCGGCGGTCGCCTCAGCGACGTGGCCGACCTTTCTCAAGAGTGTTAGTGAGGCCACTCACAGCAGATTTGCTGGCCTGCTTTCTCAGCCGAGTTCGTGCCACCACGGTGAGGTGATTACAGCCCAGTATGGTCTGCCCGTTGAGGCACACGGAGGTTATCTCAAGTCGTCACCACGGGATGTCTACGCCGGCGGTGTTGCGCCACGACGACGCAATGGAGGAGCTCTCACGCACTATCGACTGAGTAAGACCGACGTCGTTGCCTCGCGCTTCTATCGCGAGTTTCTCAGTCACTATGCCGACGTCGGCGATATCGCGGCAGCACGCACATTCCTCGAGCCGTCGATAGATGCTGTACTGCTTTTGTACCGGGCCTCAGACGAACCCGACTATGCACAACACGACCATGATGTAGTGGGAAGCTTGATGCCGCATCTGCGCCGGGCGATCGCGATGGTAAGCCACCTGAGCAGGGTGGAGTTGGAGCACGCTGCCAGTACCGAGATCCTGGACCGCCTCGCTCGAGGCATATTTCTTCTCGATGCGGCGGGCCGAGTGGTGCTCTCCAACACCACGGCTGATGGCATCCTCGCTGATGCCGATGGCTTGAGCATAAACCACGAGGACGTATTGGCCACTGCCGTAGCAAGCGACACACCACGAATGCACGAGCTTGCTGACGTCGCGTGTCAGTCCCGACGG
>CAZPPZ010000190.1:0-6295 GCA_964588545.1 uncultured Myxococcales bacterium
TCTCTACCCCTAGCGCTAGCACAACATTGTGGATGCCGGCCGACACCGTGATGCGGGCCTGGATGAAAGCCGTTGAACCACTGGCGCAGGCATTCTCGACGTTGACGATGGGTATGCGACCAATGCCCATGCTCGCCAGCACTACCTGGCCGCGGATCGACTCTTGGCCGGTTACCAGGCCGGCGGCGCAGTTGCCGACGTAGGCGGCGTCGAGATCCTGCTTGCCGAGCCCGGCGTCGGCGAGGGCAGCGCTGACGGCTTCGCGGCCGAGTTCTTTCAGGCCCTTGTCGGGGTACTTCATGAAGCGGGTCATGCCCGCTCCGGCGATGATGGCATCGAGTTTCATCCTACAGCAGTCCTTCGCCCTTTAGTTCGAGCGCTTCTCTTAGGAACTCCAGCTCGGCCTCGCGTTCGGGCAGCGGTGCTGAGGCTTGGATCATTCCGCCGTGCCTGAGCTCCTCGACTACCTGGGGATCGCGCGAAAAAGGTTGATCGTAAGCGTTTAGCTGGAACAGTTTTTCGAAGGGCTGGCGCGGCCTCTGGCCGCCGGCTTGGGCAGACTCGGCCGGATAGCCAACGGTCTGAGTAAGCAGCACCCGGCAGCTATCGGGCAGGCCGAGCTTGCAGCGGATTGCGTCGGGATCGGCGCTGCCTAGGCAGCAGGTGCCCAAGCCTTGTTCGAAGGCCATGAGCGTGGCCTGGGCTATGCCCTGGCCGCAGTCGACTTCGTTAAGGCCGGGCTCTTTGAGGACATCGCCGAGGCCTTCGAAGATGGGTATCAGGGTGGTCTCCAGCGCGTCGCGTTTGTTGGCCCCGTAGCCGATTGCGCCGGCATCGAGCAGCTCGCGCAGGCGTGTGGTGGCGCTTTCGGTTGCGCCGGTCTCGACGTACCAAACGATGACCACTGGGGCCAGAGCAATTTGATAGCCGCCAACCGGCGAGGGCAGGGCGTCGAGAACCTCGGCCGAGGCTTTGTCGCGCTCGATCACCAGTGCACGGAGGCTGCCGATGTTGCCCCAGTGCGAGGCCAGACGCGCTGCCTCGAGCATACGCTGGATCTTGTCGAGTTCGACGGGCTTGTGCGGAAGCAGAAATCGAATCGAACGTCTGTTGCCAATCGCCTGTCTCAGTTCCATGGCGTCCTCTCTGGGCTGCAAATATCCACGCTTCACTCGCTTAGAACTTTCTGTGCGGCGACCAGGCCGAGCACCTCGTTGCAGCCGTCCTCTATCATCGACGCGCGGGCGTCGCGCAGTAGTTTCTCTACCGGGTACTCGCGACTCAGTCCGTTGCCGCCAAAGATCTGTACGGCCTCACTGGCAACCTCGAAGGCGGTACTGGTGCAAAACACCTTGGTGGCGATCGAGTACTGCAGCAGCGGTGCCTCGGCGGCGTTGTAGAGAGCCACACGCCGTGTAAGCGATCGCGCAGCCTCTACCTTCATGAACATCTTGAACAGCCGCGCCTTTACGCTTTGATGCTCGCAGATCGCGACTCCGCCTTGGACTCGCTCCTTTGAATACGCCAGCGCATGATCGAGCGCGGCGCGGGCCACGCCGACAAACAGCTGACCCATGGCCGCGTTGGCATGTCCGAGCATGGTTTCCAGGGCAATCTCGTAGAACTCTGGTCCAATTGCCATGTACGAGGCTGGTACTCGCACCTCTTCGAAGTAAATCTCGCCTTGGTTGAGCGAGCGTTGGCCGAGCTTGTCGAGAGGGTGGGGGCGAGTGATGCCCGGTAGATCCAGCGGCACGACAAAAACAGCTCCACCCTTAAACCCCTGGCTGCGATCGAGCGTGCAGAATAACACCGCGACATCGGCGATCGAGCCATTGGAGACCCACGCGGCTTTCTGCCCGCTGAGCACGTAGCTGTCGCCATCTTTACGCGCCACACAGTTGGCTAACAGCGAGGGGTCGGAGAAGTGTGGCTCGGTTAGGGTGACGGTATCGCTGCCGTGGTCGGGTTCGGTCAGCGCCCAGCAGCCGATGGTGGGGCGGTCGCGAGAGCAGAAGCGTTCGATTAACTCGGGGTCGCCGGTCTGCTCCACCCAGGGGCCGTGGAAGCTGCACAGCCCCAAGGTTATCGCCAGTCCTACATCTCCCCAGGCCAACTCTTCGTTGACGATGGCCATCATCCGCGCCTTGGCCAGCGCATCGATGGCGGGATCGTCGCCGAGTTCGGCGATACCGAGTTTGCGGTACTGGGCGAACACTTCCCACAGTACCGAGCCCTCGGCGATTACCGCGGCAGGGTCGCAGAGACGGTCGAGCTCGATCCCGGCGGGACGCAGCACCTGCTCGGCAAAGCGGTGGCAGAGTGCGCGAACTTCACGGTCCTGTTCGCACACGGCGGCTTCGAGATCTACCAGTGCCATTTTCCTTCCATATACGCTCGGTCGCGGCGGTCCTTTGACTGCTGGCGCCGACGGCTGTGCCCAGCCGGGCAGCTTCCGGCTTGAAATCTGCGCTGCGGGCCAATAAACACTAGACAAACGAACGTTCGTTTGCAAGGATGATTTGTGCTTAGACTGGGCCTCCCCGCTGCGGCTGGCCGCTAGCTTAGCCGCAAGCTCAGGCTAGGGGGAGGGGCGAGTGCGGAGCGGGCGCGGCGAGCTGTTATGGGGAGCGCGATGGTCGGGATGGACAGATGTTGCGGCTGACTAGGCGAGAGTTCTTGGGCGGCGCCGCTGCGGCTACGCTGTCGCTGTCGCTTGGCGCTCTCGTGCCCGCGTGTCGAAGCGGCGACGGCAACGGCTCGGAGCCTGTAGCGGGCAAGGGCGAGCGTTTGTTGCCGAGCCCTCCGGCCTACGGTGACTGGCGCGACGTCTACCGTGAGAAGTGGAGCTGGGACCGGGTGGCCAAGGGCACCCACCATGTAAACTGCTGGTACCAGCGCGGGTGTAACTGGAACGTCTTCGTCAAGGACGGCTTCGTGCTCCGCGAGGAGCAGGTCGGTGCTTACCCGCAGACCAACGCCGATGTTCCCGACTTCAACCCCCGCGGTTGTCAAAAGGGCGCCTGCTTCAGCGCTCGCCTCTACGATGGCGCGCGGCTTACCCATCCTCTAAAGCGTGTTGGCAAACGCGGCCAGCGCAAGTGGAAGCGGGTCAGCTGGGACGAGGCCCTTGATGACATTGCCGACACCATGATCGATGCCATCGATGAGGTCGGGCCGGGATCTATCTACTGGGACTTCGGTACCGGCTTTACCAACGGTGGCCACGGTGTAGCCTTGGTACGCACTAACAACGTACTCGACACCGTCATGCTCGACATGAATGCCGAGATCGGTGACCATCATCCAGGCGCCAGCGTGACTACGGGCAAAATCTGTTTTGCCAGCTCAGCCGATGACTGGTTCAATTCGGACTTGATCATGGCCTGGGGTGGCAACCCGGTATACACGCAGATCCCCAATGCCCACTTCTTTCTCGAGGCGCGATACCGCGGCGCCAAGCTGGTCACCATTGCACCCGACTACAACGCCTCGTCGGTGCACTCAGATCTGTGGGTGCCGGTAGAGATGGGCACCGACGCTGCCCTGGGCTTGGCAATATCTCATGTATTGGTTGAAGAAGGGCTGCACGACGAGGAGTTTTTGCGCGAGCAAACCGACATGCCGCTGCTGGTGCGTAACGACACCGGCCGCTTCTTGCGCGGCAGCGATATGCGCGGGGGAGGGGATGAGGATACTTTTTATTTCTACGATCGGCTGGCCAAACAAGTTAAGCGTGCCCCCTCGCGCTCTCTAGCGCTTGAAGGGGCGAGCCCGGCCTTAGAGGGAGAGTTCAAGGTACACATCAAGGACGGCGAGGTCAGTGTAACCACGGTATTCTCGCTGCTGCGCGAGCAGCTGCGCGGCTACTCGCCCGAAGCCGCTTCGAAGATCACTGCGACCAACCCGCAGCTGATCCGACGCCTGGCTCGCGAGATCGGCGCCGCCAAGGCGGTGACGATTCTTACCCAGTCGAACTTTTCCAAGTACTACCACGGTATGGAGATGGAGAGGGCCCAGCTGTTGGTGCTGACCCTGTGCGGGCAGATCGGCAAGCCCGGGGCCGGTATGAATGCTTTTCCGTGGCTGACCATCGAGTCGCACGAAGGCGCGGGCATGGCTGGTTCGATGCCGCTTAAGCTCGGTATGATCGCCCTCGGCTTGGAGGCCGCGCCGGCTATGCTCAAGGCCAAGCTGAGCGGCAAGACCATGGAGATGTTTCTCTACGACGCTGCGCGCGCCGAGTACGCCAAAGGTGGCTTCATCCCGTCGGTGCTGTTTTTTCACAAGTTTGGTGGGCTTGATGAACTCACTGGCAGCTCGGCTAAGTGGGATCCGCATCTGGGCCGCACTCTTGAGTCTTACCTCTCGGAGTCTCTCGAGCGTGGTTGGCAGGTTGCCCCAACCACCGAACCGCGAGTGTTTCTCTCGGTTGGCGGCAACTTCCTACGCAGGGTGCGTGGCTACGACCGCTTGGTTGATAACCTGCTGCCCAAGCTCGATCTGCTGGTTACCGTGGACTGGCGCATGAGTAATACCGCGCTACATAGCGACTACGTACTTCCTGCCGCTGGTTGGTATGAGCGCGATGACATCACCTGGGCGACCCCGCACTCACCCTTTGCCCAGGCCACCACGCGGGCCGCCGATCCTTTGGGCCAAGCGCGATCCGACTGGGAGATTCACTGCCTGCTGGTAAAACACATCCAAGCCCGCGCCAAGGCCCGTGGCATTACTAGCTTTACTGACCGCGCTGGTAAGAAGCGTAGGCTCGACCGAGTCTACGACGATGTTACCTATGGACGGCGCTACACCGAGGAAAACGGTGAAGAATTCCTTGAAGCGCTGCTTGAGGTCAACACCAATCTGGGCGGCACCAGCTGGCGCGAACTAAAGGAGAAGGGTTTTGCGCGCTTTACGTCGCTGGGGATGAGCCCGGTAAACATCGGCAACGCTACTGATATCAACGAAGGTGAGACCATCACGGCCAACACCTGGCACACCCGCGACAAGTATCCCTGGCCGACGCTTACCCGGCGCATGCAGTTCTACATCGACCATGAGCGTTACTTCGAGCTTGGCGAGGAGCTGCCGGTACACAAGGACAATCCGGCCGTTGGTGGCGACTATCCTTTGAAAATGACCGGAGGTCACACTCGCTGGTCGATTCATTCGGCCTGGCGCGACAACGCCGAACTGCTGCGTCTGCAGCGTGGCGGTCCGGTGGTCTACATGAGTATCGACGACGCCACCAGGCGCGGCGTGGACGACGGCGATCGCGTGCGCGCCTTCAACGACATCGGTGAGTTCGAACTAGAGGCTAAGGTCAGTGCCTCGGTACGTCCCGGTCAGGCCGTGGTCTACCATGCCTGGGAGCCGTTTCAGTTCCCCGGCGGCAAGTCACATCAGTCTGCCATTCCGTCTCCAATAAATCCCATTCAGCTCGCCGGTGGCTATACCCATCTGCAACCGATGATGATCATGGGAGAGCCGGGGCTAAACGACCGCGGAACCCGGATCGAGATCGAGAAGATCACCTCGCCTGCAGCGTAACCGGGCTGAGCCACTGGTCGCTGCTTGGGCGCTGCACTAAGCTGGTGCGCCGTCGCTACTGCGGCCAAGAGGCAAAGGCTGATGAAGTTTTGGCAATCACTGTCTTTTACCGAGCCCGAGCAGCTCGTGGACCTCGCGCGTATCTGCGAGGAGCTGGGTTTTGAAGGAGTAGTGCTCTCCGACCACTTGTTTTTCCCCCAGCGGGTCGACTCGGCATATCCATACTCAGCCGATGGGGCTCCAGCGTTTGGCCCGGACACACCCTTTCCCGATCCTATGGTTACGGCCGCCGTGCTTGCAGCCGCTACCGAGCGTCTGCGTTTTGCGCTGCTGGTATACATTCTGCCGCTGCGCCACCCCTTCGAGGTGGCCAAGGCTGCGGCCACCGTGGCGCTGCTCTCAGGCAATCGTTTCGCCCTGGGCGCCGGAGCCGGGTGGATGAAAGAAGAGTTCGACGCTCTCGGGGTCGATTTCCATAGCCGCGGTAAGCGCTTCAACGAGACGATCGAGGTTCTGCGCCTGCTCTGGCGAGGCGGCATGCAGGAGTACCATGGTCGCTTCTTCGACTTCGCGCCCATGCAGATGAGTCCGCCGCCAAGCACGCCGGTGCCGATCTACATTGGTGGCAAGAGCAAAGCGGCGCTGCGTCGTGCCGCCAACCTTGGTGATGGCTGGGTGGGCGCGGGCGAGAGCGCCGCAGAGGCCGCGGCGATTCTCGGTGAACTGCGCGCGCTGCGCGCCG
>CAZPPZ010000191.1:0-6291 GCA_964588545.1 uncultured Myxococcales bacterium
TTAGCTACGCCCTTGCGCGAGAACACCCGCGCATCGATCACCGTACCCTCGGCCCCTGGGGGCATACGCTGTGAGGTGTCGCGAACCTCACCGGCCTTCTCGCCGAAGATAGCGCGCAAGAGTTTCTCTTCCGGAGACAGCTGGGTCTCGCCCTTAGGAGTAATCTTGCCTACCAAGATCGACCCGGGGCCGACCTCAGCACCAATACGAATGATGCCGCTCTCGTCGAGATCCTTAAGCGCCTCTTCACCGACATTGGGAATGTCGACGGTTACTTCTTCTGGTCCAAGCTTGGTGTCGCGCGCGACACACTCGAACTCTTCGATGTGAACCGAGGTGAAGTAATCCTCACGCACCACGCGCTCAGAAACCAGGATCGAATCCTCGAAGTTGTAACCATTCCACGGCATGAAGGCGACGACAACGTTGCGCCCCAATGCCAGCTCGCCGGCCTCGGTAGAAGGACCATCGGCGATCACATCACCGAGGTTGACGTGCTCACCAACGACGACGATAGGCCGCTGGTTCATACAGGTGTTCTGGTTTGAGCGCTGATACTTGACCAGGTTGTAGATATCCACACCTGGATCTCTCGATCCCGTCGGCCGATCGGCTTTGACGACGATTCGGCGCGAGTCGACGCTCTCGACTACACCGGGCCGCCGGGCGACCACCGTAACCCCGGAGTCACGGGCTACCGTCGCCTCTATCCCGGTACCTACGATTGGGGCTTCGGTGCGCAGCAGCGGCACAGCCTGGCGCTGCATGTTCGATCCCATCAGCGCGCGGTTGGCGTCATCGTGCTCGAGGAAAGGAATCAGTCCGGCCGCGACGCTCACTAGCTGGTTGGGCGACACGTCCATCATCGTGACCTGATCGGGCGTCACCACCGTCGAGTCCATGGTCTGATCGCCCTGCGGCGAGATTCCTCGCTTACGAGCAGCGATCCGCTCACTCTGGAAAGCCCCGTCATTGTCAAGGGCCGCGTTGGCCTGGGCGATGGTGTGCTCTTCTTCTTCGAGTGCGGTCAGGTAGTCGACTTCGTCGCTGACCCGGCCGTTCTGCACCCGACGATAAGGAGTCTCGACGAAACCAAAGCCGTTGATACGCGCGTAGGTGCTGAGGCTCGAGATCAGACCAATATTCGGTCCTTCAGGTGTCTCGATAGGGCATACGCGACCATAGTGAGTGGGGTGAACGTCACGAACGTCGAAACCGGCGCGCTCACGGGTAAGGCCACCAGGTCCAAGCGCCGACAAACGTCGTTTATGCGTGACCTCGGATAGCGGGTTGGTCTGGTCCATGAACTGGCTGAGCTGACTCGAACCGAAGAACTCCTTGATCACCGCCGATACCGGCTTGTAGTTGATGAGTTCTTGCGGCATCAGCGTTTCCAGATCCTGCAAGCTCATACGCTCACGAATCGCCCGCTCCATGCGTAGCAGGCCGACCCGATACTGGTTTTCTACGAGTTCGCCGACGGTACGTACACGACGATTGCCGAGGTGGTCAATATCATCGATGCTCCCGGTCCCGTTCTTGAGCAGGATTAGGTACTCGACGACCGTAAGGATGTCTTCACGCCGCAAGGTGCCCTGCTCGAGCGGCACGTCGAGCCCGAGCTTGTGATCGAGCTTGAGCCGTCCCACTGGTGAGAGGTCGTACTTATCGGGATTGAAGAAGAGGTCGTTGAAGAAGTGCGTCGCAGTTTCCAGCGTCGGCGGATCACCCGGCCGCAGGCGCCTATAAATGTCGATAACCGCGTCTTCGATACCTTCGATCTTGTCGAGCAGCAAGGTATTGCGCAGCGAGGGGCCACGGTTGATGTCATCGACATATAGCAGCTCGAGCTCGTCGATCCCGCGCTCGCGAATCACATCGAATAGCTCAGCGGTTATCGTACCGTTGCACTCGAGTATCACCTCGCCCGACTTGGGATCAACTACGTCGTGGGCGGGAGCGCGGCCAATCACCTCGTCGAGCGCGATCGGGATCTCTTCGACCCCGGCCTCGGCCATGATCCGCGTAGCCTTCTTGTTGATCTTGCGCCCTTCCCTAGTGATCACCTCGTCACCGTCGGGATGACGGATCTCACGCGAGGCTACCTGCCCGGTAATCAACGACGCGTCGAAGGCCTTATAGGCCTTCTTGCCGTCAAAGCGGATCTTCTCGACTGGATAGAAGTAGTTGACCAGATCTTCAGTGGTCATGCCGAGCGCACGCAGCAACACCGTAGCCGGGAACTTGCGACGACGGTCGATGCGCACGTAGAGGATGTCTTTGGCGTCAAACTCGAAATCAAGCCACGAGCCGCGGTAGGGAATCACCCTCGCGCTGAACAGCAGCCGACCCCCAGCCGAGGTGCGCCCCTTGTCGTGGTCGAAGAACACGCCCGGCGAGCGATGCAGCTGCGAGACGATCACCCGCTCGGTACCGTTGACCATAAAGGTGCCGTTGTCGGTCATCATCGGAATCTCGCCGAAATAGACCTCCTGCTCCTTGATGTCCTTCAGGGTCTTGGCCTGAGTATCGGGGTCGATATCGTAGGTAATCAACTGCACCGTCACCTTAAGCGGCGCAGAGAACGTCATGCCACGCTGATGGCACTCCTCCACGTCGTACTTAGGGTCACCGATGTCATAACTGACGAATGCCAGCTCGGCTGTGCCGCTGAAGTCCTGGATCGGGAAAACCGACTTAAAAACGGCCTGCAAGCCGGTTTCCTGTCTCAACTCGGGCTGCTCGTCGATACGCAAAAAGGTATCGTACGAGCGCCTCTGGATCTCGATAAGATTGGGCACGTCGATGACGCGCCGAATCTTGCCGAAGTTCCGCCTAAGCCTCAGGTTCTGGGTAACGATCGACGCCATGCCTACTCCTGCGCTACGTCCGGCCCCGCCGAGGGGTCCGAGCGGCGATATATACGCGCCCTGGTCTTGTTGTGTGTCGTAGCCGCAACTACTTTAGTTCGGCTGTACCACCAGCTTCTTCTATCTTGGCCACCGCGGCTTCAGCCTCATCCTTAGCCACCGCTTCCTTGACCGCGGAGGGTGCCGCTTCGACTAGATCCTTCGCCTCTTTGAGGCCAAGACCAGTGAGCTCGCGAACCGCTTTGATCACCTGGATCTTCTTCTCGCCGATACCGGTGAGCATGACGTCGAATTCGTCCTTCACTGTCTCGGCAGCAGCATCACCACCGCCGGCCACGGCAACCGCAACCGGTGCAGCCGCGCTAACGCCCCATTTCTCTTCGAGCTCGCCTACGAGCTCAGCAATCTCCAGGACGCTCGCTGCCGAGAGCTTTTCGATGATGTCCTGTCTTTCTTCGACGCTAAGAGCCATTGTCTCCTCCTGTAGCAGGCAATCGCTTGATCGACTGCCAATAAATCCGATGAGTCCGCTCTGCGAACTCTGCCTGTGTCACGATCGTGGCCTTACGGCTACGACTCCTGCTTACTGCGTGCGTCCAGTACCTGAACGAGCTGTTGTGCTGGCGCCTGGAGCAGACGCACCAAATTAGTAGCCGGAGTCATGAACAACGCGAGTAGTTGCCCGCGCAATTCATCTAGTCCCGGCATCGCCGCGAGCTTCGCGACCTGTGCTCCATCAATAAACTCACCGTCGAGCACCGCACCTTTGATCTCGAGAGCCTCGTGATCCTTGGCGAACTCGTGCACTGCTTTGGACACACCAACCGGATCGCTAAACCCAAAAGCAATAGCATTGGGGCCGGTGAGCAGCTCGGCTATCGCCGCTGCGTCGGTGTCTTTGATAGCGATGCGCGTCAAGGTATTCTTGGCAACCAGATACTCGCCATCAGCCGCACGGATCTTGCCGCGAAGCTCAGTGATCTCGGCGACATTGAGACCGCAGTAACCGGTAACGATGGCAATTGGCGATCGTCCGAAACGGTCGCCAATCTTCTCTACGGATTCGATTTTCTCTGCACGATTCATTGCTATTACCGAACCAGCTACGCGCCGCTTAGGCGGCCGCCTTCAGCCCGACTGTATCGACGGCGATGCCGGGGCCCATTGTCGAAGACAAAGATGCCGAACGCAGGTAGTGTCCCTTGGCGCTAGCGGGCTTTGCCTTGTTTAAACTGCCAATCACCGAGCGCGCGTTCTCCACGAGTTTCTCTGCACCAAAGGAAGACTTGCCAATGGCAACATGAACGATGCCGGCCTTGTCCACTCGGTACTCGACCTGACCTGCCTTGAGCTCGGCGACCACCTTGGCGACATCGTTGGTAACCGTCCCAACTTTGGGATTGGGCATGAGACCGCGCGGGCCGAGAATCTTGCCGATCTTACCCACCGTGGCCATCATGTCGGGAGTCGCCACGGCACGGTCAAAATCCAGGAAACCGTCGCGCACTCGCTGAGCGAGATCATCGGCGCCGACCACGTCTGCACCTGCTTCCTCGGCCTCCTTGGCCTTGTCACCTTTAGCAAACACTGCCACGCGCACGTCGCGACCGGTACCATGAGGCAGCGCCACAGTGCCGCGCACGTTCTGGTCAGCATGACGCGGATCAACACCCAGGCGCACGGCAAGCTCGATAGTCTCGTCGAACTTAGCGCCCGAGCCTTTCGCCACTAGGTTCACGGCTTCCTCGAGCGAGTACTCTCGATCCACCTCGACCGCCGAAGCCGCCTGTGTGTAGCGTTTTCCCTTTTTTGCCATCGCCGTCCTCGCCCTAGCCTTCTATGGTCAGGCCCATGCTGCGCGCAGTGCCTTCGATGATTTTCATAGCGCCCTCGATACTGGTGGCGTTGAGATCTTCCATCTTGCCCTCAGCTATCTCTTTTACCTGCGCCCTGCTTACCTTTCCGACCTTGGTCTTGTTGGGCTCTGCCGAGCCCTTATCGATACCCGCAGCCTTGCGCAACAGCATCGAGGCCGGTGGCGTTTTGGTGATAAAGGAGAACGAGCGATCAGCGTAGACGGTTATGATTACCGGAACGATGACGTCGCCTGCCTGCTGGGTCTTCGCGTTAAAGGCCTTGCAGAACTCCATAATGTTGACACCACGCTGGCCGAGGGCCGGGCCCACGGGGGGACTCGGGTTCGCCTTACCTGCGGGGATCTGCAGTTTTATCTGGTCTATGACTTTCTTGGCCATGCTCGCCTATACCTTCTCAACTTGAACGAGTTCCATCTCTACCGATGTCGAGCGACCGAAGATTGAAATCGACACCTTGAGAGTTCCCCTCTCGGGCCGAATCTCTTCGACTACGCCATTGAAGTCCGAGAACGCACCGTCTATCACCTTGACCTGTTCGCCAACCTCGAAGGCGATTTTGGCCTTCGGTCGTGCCGCGCCTTCGGCAATCTGCGCAGTAATCGCCTGCACTTCAGCCTCGGATATCGGCGGCGGGTCGGTCGCTCCACCGACAAATCCGGTTACCTTAGGGGCATCATTAACCAGGTGCCAGGTGTCGTCGGTGAGCTCCATCTGCACCATGATGTAACCGGGGAAGAGGTTGCGGCTGAGAGTACGTTTCTTGCCCTTTACCAGCTCGACCACCTGTTCAGCGGGTACCAGGATCTCGCCGAACTGGCTCTCGCGCCCGGCCAAGGCCACGCGCTCGAGCAGCTGCTTCTTGACGCTCGCCTCATAGCCGGAATAGGTATGGACGACATACCACCGCAACGTCGGGCCGCCAGCGGCGCCCTCGGCTGCTTGCTCCGGTATCGCAGATGTCTCGTTCTTATCCGTCATCGCACCCGTTGCTTGTCCTTAAAAAATCAGCCCGAGGAACAGCGCCAGAATGTAATCCACCACGCCGAGAAAAACCGAGACGAAGGCCACGACCACGAGCACTACGCCCGTAAAGGCGAGTGTCTCCTTGCGAGAAGGCCAATAGACCTTCTTCAGCTCGGCGCTTACCTCGCTAAGGTAGCTACGTCCCTGGGTGATATACTCGCTAACATTCGCCATCGTTATCGTTCCCGCTTCAGCCACACACCGTACAGTGGCGGGTCAGCCAGGATTCGAACCTGGAGCCCTCGGATTTGGAGTCCGATGCTCTGCCAGTTAGAGCTACTGACCCAATACACATCCGTCCCTCTCCTATAACCTAAACCTTGCCTTCTTTATGCAAGGTATGGGTCCGGCACGCAGGACAGAACTTCTTACGCTCCAACTTGTCAGTAGAGAGCCTCTTGTTACGACTAGCGCGGTAGTTCTTGCGCTTGCACGACTCACACGCCAATACGATTTCGTCTCGCATCGCCTACGCCTACTCTATTATCTTGCCGACGACGCCGGCACCGACGGTACGCCCG
>CAZPPZ010000192.1:0-6271 GCA_964588545.1 uncultured Myxococcales bacterium
GGCGCGGCGTTGGGCTCCCGCGAGATAGCGCAGCGGGGCAGCGCTGATGGATTTTGGTCTGTCCGAGGAGCAACGCCGACTCAAAGACACGCTCAGGCGTTTCTTGGCCGATCACTGTTCGAGTGTGCGGGTTCGCGAGGTCATGGCCAGCGACGACGGCCACGACCGCGAGCTGTGGAACGGGCTGGCGCAGTTGGGCGTGGGCGGCTTGCTCGTTCCCGAGTCGCACGGTGGGTTGGGCGGCGAGCTTCTTGACGCCGCCTTGGTTGCTGAAGAGCTCGGCTACGCGGCTGCGCCGGGGCCGCTGCTTGGCACCACCATGGCTACCCTCGCGGTAGTCGAGGGCGATGATGCTGCAGCCCAGCAGCGCTGGCTTGGCCGCCTGGCCAGCGGAGAGTGTCTTGCTACGGTTGCCATTGGCGAGGATGGCTCGGAGTGGCGCCCCGCGCATTTCGCCGGCCGTGTGACTTCGGGCAGGCTCAGTGGTGCCAAGCCGTTGGTGCCCTATGCTGGCTTGGCTGAGTTCCTGGTGGTTGCCGCGGCCGATGATGAGGGGCCGGGGCTGTGGCTGGTAGATGCCGAGGCCGAGGGGATCGAGTGTGCCCGGCTCGAGGTCAACGATCAGACCCGGCGTCTCGATGCGGTCACCTTTGCTGATGTCGAGGCAACTAGGCTCGGTGGTGCCGCGCTGTTGGAGCGGGTGGTTTCGGCAGGTTTGGTGCTTGTTGCCGCCGATGCTTATGGTGGCGCTAGTCGCTGCCTAGAGATGACGCGCAGCTACGTGCTCGAGCGCGAGCAGTTTGGTCAGGCCATCGGTGGCTTCCAGGCGGTCAAGCATCAGTTGGCCGATATGGTGGCCGCGCTCGAGCCATCGTTGTCGTTGTGGTGGTACTCGGCACACGCTTTTGATCACATCAAGGATCAAGCACCACGCCATGCCGCCATGGCCAAGGCTCATTTGAGCTGTGTATTCGAGGATATCGTGCGTCAGGCTACCGAGCTTCACGGCGGCATTGGTTTTACCTGGGAGTTCGACCTGCATCTGTGGCTGCGCCGGGCTCTGTTCGATCGCAGCTTCCTTGGTGATGCAGCCCTACTCCGCGCCCGTGCCGCGCAGCTGGCCGGCTGGTAGCACGCCGCCGGCCGGTGCTTTTGCCAATAGTGTCAACCCGCTGTTACACAGGGGGGCGACTCTGGTAAGCTCGGTCTCGTGCGCTGTAGTCATTGTCAGGCCGAGAACCCGCCGCAGGCCAAATTTTGCATGGAATGCGGCAAGCCGCTGGCTTGTGATTGTGCCCAGTGCGGAGCCGGGCTGCCAGCCCAAGCGCGCTTCTGTGTGGAGTGCGGCGAGGCTGCGCCTCGCCGCTCGGTGTCGAGTCCAGGCTATGACGCGCCCGCGGCCTACACACCCAGGCATCTAGCCGACAAGATTCTTCGCTCGAAGAGCGCGGTCGAAGGTGAGCGCAAGCAGGTAACGGTGATGTTTGCCGATATCTGCGAGTCGATGACGCTTGCCGAGAGTGTTGACGCCGAGGCTTGGCACGGAATCCTCGACGGCTTCTTTAAAATTCTTTCGGCGGGGATCCATCGTTTCGAAGGTACCATCAACCAGTACACCGGGGACGGCATCATGGCCCTGTTCGGTGCTCCGATCGCCCACGAGGATCACGCTCAGCGCTCGTGTTATGCCGCGCTGCACGTCAGTCACGAGCTGGGGCGCTACGCCGATGAGGTCAGACGTCGCTACGGTTTGAACCTATCGGTGCGCATTGGGCTCAACTCGGGAGAGGTCATAGTCGGGGCCATCGGCGATGACCTACGCATGGATTACACCGCCCAGGGCCATACCGTAGGGCTTGCTGCGCGAGTCGAGGCACTGGCTGCGCCGGGCACGGTATGTCTTAGCGGAGCAACCGAGGAACTGGTGCGCGGTTATTTCAAGCTGCGCGATCTAGGCGACTTCAACTTAAAGGGCGTGAGCGCGACTGTCCGCATACTCCAGCTCGAAGGAGTTGGTAGCGCCAAGACCCGTCTCGACGTTTCGCGCGGCCGCGGGCTCTCGCGTTTTGTCGGCCGCGGCGAGGAGATGGACCGTCTCGATGCTGCGCTCACATTGTCACTAGAGGGACAGCGTCAGGTGGTCGGTGTCAGCGCTGAGGCTGGCGCCGGCAAGAGTCGCCTGTGTTACGAGTTCATCGAGCGTGCTCGTACCCGCGGTGTGCCTGTCTACGAGGCTCACTGTGTGGCCCATGGCAAGATGATTCCGTTCTTGCCGATACTCGAGCTGCTGCGCAGCTATCTCGGTGTCAGCGAGCAGGACGACGAGCGTACCGCGCGAGAAAAGATCGCTGGCCGTCTCTTGCTATTGGATGAATCGTTCAAAGATGAGCTGCCGCTGATCTTTGATTTTATGGGAATCCCCGACCCTGAGCGTCCAGCACCGCTGATGGATCCTGAGCCTCGCCGCAAACATCTGTTCATGTGCATGGAAAAAATGCTCAGTGCGGAGGGGGCGCCGCAAAGCGGTATCGTGCTGTTTGAAGACTTACATTGGATCGACGGTGCCAGTGATGGGTTCCTCCAGGGTTTTATCGAGCTGTTGGCCGGCAGCTGCGAACTGGTGTTGGTCAACATGCGGCCCGGTTATAGCGCCGAGTGGATGAAGCAGCCTTTCTACACCCAGATCGACCTGAACCCGCTCGATCAGAGTGCGGTGTCTCAGTTGCTGTGCGAGTCGTTGGGGGTTGATCCCTCGGTGCAGGGCCTGGCCGAGCGTATTGCCGCGCAGACCGGAGGCAACCCGTTCTTTGTAGAGGAGGTCGTGCGAGCGCTGATCGAGCGTGGAACCCTTGAGGGTCGCGCTGGCGCCTATCGCTTGGCCAGGCCCTTAGATCAGGTCGTCATCCCCGCCAGTGTTCACGACATGTTGGCTGCGCGCATCGATCGTCTCGGCGAGTTCGACAAAGAAGTGCTGCAAACCGCCGCGGTGATCGGCAAGACCTTTTGCGAGCGCTTGCTCCAGCGCGTTGTTGACATTGAGCCTGAAGAACTCGAGGCCTCGCTGCATCGGCTACTCGAGGCGGAGTTCTTTGGCGAGGGCGAGGTTTATCCGGAGATCGAGTACGTTTTCTATCACCCGCTGACGCAAGAGGTGGCCTATCATACCCAGCTAGGCGAGCGTCGAGCCGCCGTTCACCGTCGCGTTGCCGAGGCATTGGAGTCCGAGTGCTGCGGCAAGAGCGAGGAAAATGCCGCACTGCTGGCCCACCACTGGGATGGGGCTGGCGAAAAACTCGCCGCTCTCAAGTGGAGCCGGCGAGCAGCGGTGTGGGCCGCGACCCGCGACCTGCACGAGGCCAAGCGGCATTGGCAGAGAATCCTCGAGGTTCTCGATGGCTGCGAAAATTGTTCCGATAGCACCGAGCTTGGCGTGGTTGCGCGCGAGGCCCTGATAGAAATCGGTTGGAAACAGGGGCAGCCCCTGGAGGAGTCCAAGGCTTTACTCGATGCTGGCGTAGCCTTGGCGCGTTCGGCTGGCGACAGCGCTGCGGCGGCGCGATTGATCGCCGCTTTCGGCATGGCCGAGCTTTTTGCCGGCCACGTCGAACATGGCCTCGAGCGTTTGCGCGAGGCCGAGAGCGAGGCGGGGATCTCTAGTGATCGCCAGTTGTTGGTTAGCCTACGTGGCCGCATGGCTTACATGTTCGTGCTCACTGGTCACCTTGAGGAGTCGTTGCGCACGATGAATGACGCGCTTGAATTGCTCGGGGATGATGAGGGCGACGATCCTATCCGCAGTTCTCAAGCCAGTAGCCAGGTAAGTAGTCGCCGCTGGTTCGAGGGGATACGGGCGTTGCCGCTGGCGTATATGGGCGATTTGGAGTCAGCGGCTTCGGCGTATGCGCGGGCGCTCGAGGCGTCGAGAGACGTCGGCGACCGCCCCAGCGAGGCCACGCTAAACGGTTTTGCTGTTACCCTGGCGTGGTTTCGTGGCGATGTTGCCTCGGCGCTGGCCAACGCGCGCCAACAGCTGCAGATCGCAGAGGCTTTGGGCACGCCGACTCTGGTCGCCGGTGCCGCCGACTCTATGGGGGTGGCCTTGATGATGGATGGGCGCTACGAGGCCGCGCTCGAGTTTACCGAAACCGCACTGACGACAGCGCGTAGTGTTGGAACGCTGTTGCAGAGTGAGGCGGTGTTTGTCTCCAACCGTGCGGCCGCGCTGTTTGGTTGCGGCAAGGTTGATGAAGCGCGTGAGTTGGCCAGAGAGGCAGTGGAACTGGCTTGCCAGCGCTCAACGGCGATGTTTGAATGCCGAGCTCGCCTGGTTCTGGCGCGGGTGTTGCTCGCGCGAGGCTCGAGCGCAGACATTGAGGAGGCGGGTGAGACGCTGGCCGAGGCTTTGGCGGTGGTCGAGCGCACCGGCGCGCGAGGCTACGAACCCTTCCTGCGCTATGAGCTGGGGCGGGTAGCACGCATGAGCGGCCAAGCCACCGAGGGTGCAGGAGAGCTGGCTCAGGCCGAACAGCAGTTCCGTCGTATGGGCGCGGCGGCTCATGCTGATGCCTTGGGGGTTAGTGGCGAACTCGCCTCGGCGCTGTAGACGGCGCGGTTCGGGGTAGGGCAGTGACGATTGGTGGCTAGATCCTTGCCCACAGCGGGACCGCGTTCGCTTGTATGGCTGCTGGTAAGTCTAGGCGTCGCCGGTCTGGCCAATGTGGTAGCTAGTGTTACCACCACCGCCACCATCGGGCTGATGGCCAGTGTCAGCGAGTTTGCCTCCAGTGTCCGCATCCTCGAGCTGAGCATCCTTCCTTACTACCGGGTTGTTGCCTATCTTGGTGTGGCCGCGTTTGTGGTTTGGTACGTATGGCCTCTGGTCTGCTATTTTCGCCAGGGCTGTCCGCAGCCGGCGGCAGAGAACGTGCGGCGCGCAGCCGTAAGCTTTCCAGTAATAGTGGCGTTCGGCGGACTGTCGCCTTGGCTGTTGAGCCTGCTGGTCTATCCACTGGCCACGCTGTTGCGTTTTGGCCGCTGGAGTACCGAATTGATGTCACAACAGATCCTCTCGCCGCTAGTGAACGGTTTTTTCGCCGCGACGCTGGTCTATCTAGTAGTCGATTGGGTTTCGCGTAGGATGGTAATCCCACACGTCTTTCCCGCCGGTGGAATCGCCGACGTGCGCGGCGGCGCAGCGCTGGGCGTGCGCGCGCGTCTGTTGGTGTTTCTGGCGGCGGTTGCCTTTATTCCCTTGTTTACCATGCTCGGCTTGGCGCGCAGTGCTGCAGTGCGCTTTGAATCGGGAGTGCCCACCGCTGAGGTGGTGAGTGAGCTTGCCGCGGGAAGCACCGCCGTGTTTTTCGTCTACGCGGGTCTGGGTCTGGTGCTGACGCTAATCCTGGCACGAACCTTCACCCAGCCGCTCAGCGAGGTGGCGCGCGCGCTGCGGCGGGTACAGACCGGGGATCTCGAGGTAGGGGTAGAAGTCGAGGCTAGTGACGAGATTGGCCGCCTTCAGGACGGTGTCAACGATATGGTTGCCGGTCTGCGCGAGAAGGATCGCATCCTCCAGACCTTCGGTCGTGTGGTCGAGCCAGCCGTGCGCGACCATCTGCTCTCTGGCGACCTAGCCCTGGGCGCGTCGGCTCGCCGCGCGGTAGTGCTGTTTTGCGACCTGCGAGGGTTTACGGCCATGGCTGAGAGTTTGGATGCGAACGAAGTAGTTGAGACTCTCAATGACTTTTTCACCAAGATTACCTCGTGGGTGAGGGAGTCCGGCGGCTTTGTAGACAAGTTTATTGGCGATGCCCTGCTCGTCGTGTTCGGGCTGTTCGACGATGACGGCGATGATGCGCAGACCCGCAGCTGTGCCCAGGCGCTTCGCTGTGCTCTAGGCGTACGAGAACGTATCGAAGAGCTAAACCGCGAGCGTGCCGTTGATGGTCGGGCGGCGCTTCGTGTCAGTATGGGTGCTCATGCTGGTGAGTTGCTCGCCGGTACCATCGGTGCAGCCGATCGTCATGAGTACACGGTCATCGGCGACACCGTAAACGTTGCTGCACGTCTGCAGGAGCTGTGCAAAGAACGTCCCCACGATCTGTTGGTTTCGGAGCTGATCTGGCAACAAGCCGCGCACGGCGGGGTGCAAGCGGTGGTTGCCTCGCGTGACCGCGTAGCCGTGCGTGGCCGCAGCGAGCCCGTCGCCGTCTGCGAAATAGGGGGATAAGTCCGTCTTCTAAGTAGTTGATTTTGCTCAATATCGGAGTTCGGG
>CAZPPZ010000193.1:0-6251 GCA_964588545.1 uncultured Myxococcales bacterium
CGCTGTCGTTGGCGCGGGTACTACTATCGGCGCCTACACCGTGGTCGGACCCGAGGTGAAGATCGGTTGTGGTTGTCGCATCGGCCCGCACGTGGTCATCGAAGGCTGCACCTCGATCGGCGACAATAATCAGATATTCCCCTTCGCGTCGCTTGGCGGCCCGCCCCAGGATCTCAAGTATGCGGGCGAGGCTACGCGGCTCGAGATCGGAGACCGCAACATTGTGAGGGAGTCTACCACCTTGAACCGTGGCACCGAAGCCGGTGGTGGGGCGACGCGTATAGGTAGCGACAATCTCTTCATGGCGTTCTCGCACGTGGCTCACGATTGCCAGATCGCTGACCATGTGGTCCTTGTCAACGGCTGTGCTCCGGCTGGTCATGTGGTGATAGAGAGTCATGTGATCGTCGGCGGATTAGTGGGTATTCACCAGCACACCCGCATTGGCGAGTCGGCGATGCTTGGCGGCGGCGCGATGATTGTGCTGGATGTTCCACCCTATTGCCTGGCCGTCGGCGACCGCGCCAAGCTTCAGGGGCCCAACGTGATCGGAGTCAAACGTCGCGGCTTCTCATCTGATGCGGTGCAGAACATCAAAGAGGCCTACCGTGTCCTCTTCCAATCAAACCTCAGGCTAGGGGAAGCTCTGGATCGCCTCAATGAGGAGTATGTGGACTCAGTGGAAGTCATGAAAATGATACGTTTCATCGAGGCGGCCAAACGAGGCATCTGTCGCTGACAGAGGCGATGGAAACGATTGGCCTGATAGCGGGCAACGGCACCTTCCCGCTGATCTTCGCTCGCGAAGCCAGGGCGCGTGGCTACCGAGTGGTCGCTGTTGCCCATCAAGGCGAAACCCGTAGCGAGCTCGAGACGGAACTTCCAGAGCTCACCTGGATACGCGTTGGCCAGCTCGGCCGGATGATTCGGACCTTCAAGCGAGCCGGTGTCAAACGCGCGGTGATGGCGGGCGGCATTAACAAGGCTCGTTCGTTGTTGTCTATACGCCCTGATTGGCGCGGGCTGCGCTTTCTCAGGCGGGCTTCATCGATGGGCGATGATGGCCTACTGCGCGCCCTCGCCAGCGAGTTCCACGCTGAGGGCATAGAGATAGTCCCCTCTACACTGTTCCTCGAACGTCTGGTGGTGGCTGCGGGGCAGCTTGCTGGTCCGTGTTTGTCGGCGTCGGCGCGTGAAGACATTCGCCTGGGGCACGCCGTGCTCGAGGCCATGGGTTCGGTGGACGTAGGCCAGAGCGTGGTCGTAGAGGGAGGGGTGGTGCTGGCGGTAGAAGCGATTGAAGGCACCGACGCTGCGATCGAGCGAGCGGGCAGGCTCGGACGGGGCAGCGCGGTGGTCGTCAAAGCCGCCAAGGCGCAGCAAGATCTGCGTTTTGACGTGCCCGCGGCGGGTCCACGCACTCTCGAGGCTATGATCGCTGCCGGTGCGACCACCTTGGCGCTACGCGCCGGAGTCAGCATCGTGCTCGAGGGCGACGAAGTGTGCAGTTTGGCTGAGCGTCACCGCATCGCCGTGGTGGGTTTTGACGAGCAAGGGGAGGTCGATGATGACTGAACGCTTGCGCGTCGGTGTGATCGGCGTCGGCTATCTCGGGAACTTTCACGCTCAGAAGTACGCGGCTAGCGCCGAGGCCGAGCTCGTGGGGGTATACGATAGTAATCATCAACGCGCCGAAGAGGTCGCGCAGGCGCAGGGCTGCAGGGCTTTTGTGCACTGTGCGGAGTTGCTCGCTGAGGTTGATGCGGTGTCGATCGCGGTGCCCACGCCCGAGCACGCCAGGGTCGGTGCCGAGGTGATCGCAGCCGGTGTTCACTCGCTGATGGAAAAGCCTCTGGCTGCGACCCTGACTGAGGGGGAGATGCTCGCCGAAGCTGCGCAGCGCCACGCGGTGATCCTCCAAGTGGGACACCTCGAACGCTTTAATCCGGTGCTCGATGAGGTGCGGCGGCTGCTCAGCACGCCGCGCTTCATCGAATGCCATCGCCTCTCGCCTTTTGGTGGTAGAGGCGTAGATACCGACGTCGTCTTCGATGTCATGATTCACGATCTTGATCTGATCCTGTCTATCGTGGATCAGCCGCTGCTTGCGGTGGAATCGGTAGGTGTGGCTGTGCTCGGAGACAAGGTTGATATCGCCAACGCGCGTTTTCGTTTCGAGGGGGGCTGTATCGCCAACGTCACTGCCAGCCGTGTCTCCTTCAAGCGCGAGCGCAAGCTACGCATATTCCAGGAGGATGCTTACGTATCGATGGATCTGGAGGCTTCGAGTGCCGTCATAGCCTCGCGAGGCAACCAGATGATGTGTGTGTAGGTGGTGCTCGAGACCAAGCGCGGAGACATCTGCGCTGAAACCCGGGAGTTTGGCGATGCCGATGCCGATGCCCTGCGTGCGCAGATCGAGGCTTTCCTCGCCTGTGTTCGCCACAAGCGTGCACCGTTGGTTGGCGCTGCCGAAGGCCTCGCGGCTTTGCGTGCCGCCGACCGTGTGATTGCTGCGATGGAAAACCCCGAGCAGGCGGGACCGCTGTCATGAGTTGTGCCGGCTACGCCTGCTACCGGCGATATCCCCTGTGAGCGGGCAAGCGGCCACACGGATACTGATGGTCGCCGGCGAAGCCTCGGGCGATGCGCAGGCGGCGCGGCTTGCCGCTGCGATGCTACGAATCCGCCCGGATCTGTCGCTCTACGGAGTGGGAGGCCCGGCTATGCGCTCGGCCGGGGTCGATACCATCATCGACTGTAGCGAGTTGTCGATCATGGGGTTCTCCGAGGTTGTCGGTGGCCTGGGGCGAGCGCTACGCCACTATCGCCGTTTGGCGGCAGAACTTCGCGCCTCGCCATCGCCGGCACTGATCGTTCTCATCGACTTCCCGGATTTCAACCTGCCGTTGGCGCGCGTTGCCCACGCTGCTGGGGTGAGGGTACTGTATTACGTAAGTCCTCAGGTGTGGGCTTGGCGTCGCCGTCGCATCGGCAAGATTGCGGGGCGCGTTGATCGGATGATCGTGCTCTTTCCCTTCGAGCAGCAACTCTATCGCGACCACGGTGTCGATGCCCACTATGTTGGCCACCCACTGGCCGGCGACGTAGTCCGTAGCCAGTCTCGCGAGGCAACGCGTGAGCGCTATGGGCTTGCTGCCGACCGTCCGCTGGTGGCTCTGTTGCCGGGGAGTCGGGCCAAGGAAGTCTCTCGGGTGTTGCCGCTGATGCTCGAGGCCGCACGCCTGCTCGGTGATGGGGTGGGTTTTGGCGTTGCTGCGGTTGCTGGTCTCGATCCAGAGTTGTACGCGGGGCTGGTAGCAGCTTCTGGTCTCGACGTTGCCGTTGTTCGTGATGACACCTACAACTTGGTCGCCGCTAGTGATGTTGCGGCCGTTACTTCCGGCACCGCGACTGTAGAGTGTGCGTTACTCGGCTGTCCGATGGTCGTAGTCTATAAGATGTCGCGAATGAGTTACGCTGTTGCGCGTCTCCTGGTGCGCGTGCAGCATATCGCCATGCCCAACATCATTCTCGGGGAGCGGGCTGTTCCCGAATTGGTCCAGCGCGAGGCTACCGCGGAGCGCCTGGCCGAAGAACTCGGGGGCTATCTCGATAGCAGCTCCAAGCGCGACACTGTGATCGAACGATGTGCCGAGATACGGCGGGTGCTGCTGCTCCCCGACGCTGCTGGGCGTGCCGCTGAGCTGGCGGTGGAGCTGTTGGCGTGAACGACAGGGATCTGCGCGTCTCGGCGGTGAGGCTACTAAGCTACCTCAAACCCTACTTCTGGCCGCATTTTTCCGGCGCCATCGTCTGCATGCTGGTCTACAGCGCGACCTCGGGGGTGGTTCCATACCTGGTGCGCAGCCTCGTCGACGACGTTCTCTCGAGCGGTGACGAGAAGATGCTGCGTCTTATGCCGGTGTTCTTGGTCGCGGTGTTCGTGGTCCGGGCTCTGGTGCACTTCGGACACGAGTACCTCGGTGAGTATGTAGGCCAGCATATCGTTTTTGATGTTCGCTACCAGCTAAACCGCAAGGTTCAGCATCTTCCGGTCTCATACTTTGACGGCATCTCCAGTGGCAGTGTGCTCTCGAGGATGACCACCGATGTGCTGTTGTTGCGCCAGGCGATTACCGAGGGGGCCACGGTGGTCATCCGTGATGCCAGTACCTTTGTGATTCTGCTGGCGGTGACCTTCTACCTCGACGTCACGCTCGCGCTTATTACGTTTGTGGTGTTTCCCGCCGTCATCCTGCCCTTGCAGACTCTGTCGCGACGCATGCGCCGGCTCAGCCACAAAGGCCTGGATACGCTCGGTAGTCTCTCTGCCTTGTTGCAAGAGACACTGGTCGGCAACCGCGTGGTCAAGGCCTTTGGCATGGAGAGCTACGAGCAGCAGCGTTTCGAGGCCGAGAGTAGGCGACTGCTGAAGACCAACATGCGCGCGGCGCGTATCAAGGCTTTCACCACGCCGATGACCGAAATGTTTGCCGCCGTCGGTATCGCCGGGGCGCTGTGGTATGGCGGCGCCTCGGTGATCGGTGGCGGGCGAACCAGCGGTAGTTTTCTTGCGTTTCTCTCGGCTCTGGTGCTTCTCTACGATCCTTTCAAGCGCCTGGTTCGTGCCAACAATATCATTCAGACCGGCGTGGGAGCAGCGTGGCGGATCTTTGAGGTTCTCGATCTAGACGACGAAGATTCTACCGACACTGCGACCAAGTGCGTCGAGGGTCTTGGTGATGCTATCCGCTTTGAAAACGTTTCGTTCGCCTACAACGACGAACTAGTTCTCAGGGGCGCGACGCTCGAGATCAAGGCCGGGCAGGTCGTTGCCCTGGTGGGCTCGAGTGGCGGTGGTAAGAGCACTATCGCCGACCTGATCCCGCGTTTCTACGAAGTCAGTTCGGGGCGGATCACTCTCGATGGTGTTGACGTTCGCGAGTTGTCTCTGCAGTCCTTGCGCTCGCAGATAGCCGTGGTCACGCAGTTCACGTTCCTCTTCAATGACACCATTCGTAACAATATCGCCTACGGCGCGGTCGGTACCAGCGACGAGGCGGTGGTGGCGGCGGCCGAGGCGGCCAACGTGCATGAGTTTGTCTGCTCGCTTCCCGACGGTTACGACACCGTGGTGGGCGAGCTTGGTGTCCAGCTCTCCGGCGGCCAGCGGCAGCGCTTGGCCATTGCTCGGGCTCTGCTCAAGGATGCGCCGATACTGATTCTCGATGAGGCCACTAGCGCTCTGGATGCGGAGTCTGAGCAGTTGGTGCAGGCGGCAATAGAACGTTTGATGCGCGGTCGTACTACTCTGGTGATCGCCCATCGTCTGACAACCATCCGCGAGGCTGACCAGATCGCGGTGGTCGAGGCGGGCCGGATAGTCGAGGTCGGCACCCACGCGCAGCTGTTGGCCAAGGGGCAACGCTACAAGCGTTTGCATGAGATACAGTTTCGCGAGGAGGGGCCAAGTATCGACGGTGAGTGACCGGCCTACAGTTAGAATACGCCTGCACCGTTTCCGGCGCCGGCCAGGCTATAGACGTCTCGAGGTAGCGGTGTTCGGAGCTGCCATCTGGGCTGTTCTGTGGCTGCTGCGTTGGACTACACGCTTGGAGTACGAAGGCCTCGAGACGGTCGAGCAAGAGTGGTCGGCGGGGCGACCGATGGTATTGGCTTTCTGGCACGGGCGGGCACTGATGCTGCCCTTCATCGCCCGTGGCCGTGAAGCCTACATCATGAACAGCACCCATCGCGATGGTGAGATCATGACGCGCACGCTGGCACGCTTTGGCATCAAGACTACGCGTGGATCTTCGCGGCGAAACGCCGTCTCGGGAACCCTCGGATTGTTGCGGGCGTTGCGCCGTGGGATCCCGGTTGCTCTGATTCCCGACGGCCCGCGTGGACCCGCTGGAATAGCCAAGCCCGGAGCGGTGGAGCTGGCCATGCGTAGCGGTGTGCCCTTGTTGCCGCTGACTTTCAGTGCCCGGCCTGCACTGCGCATGGGTGGCTGGGATCGTATGCTGCTACCGCTGCCCGGCGCCAGGGTGCGCTGTGTGGTGGGTAAGCCCATCGTGGCGGCTGGCCGCGCGCCCAGCAAGGAGCTGCGCGAAGAGCTCCGCCTCGAGCTCGAAGCTAGTCTTGCCGAACTCTGCCGTCGTGCCGATCGCGCGGTGGGGCGTCGTGAGGCGCCTCGGTGAAGGCGAGGGCGGCACTGCCCACCTATGCGGCCGGCGAGCCGCCAG
>CAZPPZ010000194.1:0-6164 GCA_964588545.1 uncultured Myxococcales bacterium
GCACCGCGCGGGCGAAGGCGCTCTCGGCTTCGCTGAGCTGGCCCTGCAGCTGGAGAGCCAGACCCAGATTGAACCAGGCCTGGGTGAACTTGGGCGAGTGTGCCAGTGCATGTCGGTAGGCGTCGCTGGCGTCGGCCAAGCGCTGTTGGCGGGCGTAGAGGTTGCCGAGGTTGTACCAGGCCGCCGCGTACTCGGGCATTATCGTGGCCGCGGCTCTGAACTGTTCGAGGGCGGCACTAGTATGGCCGGCTTGGCCATAGGCGGTGGCTAGCTCCATGCGCGCTCTAGCGCTTTGTGGCTGCGCCGCCACGCTGTGCTCGAACAGTGCTATCGGTGTGGCCCAAACCGCGGACTGGCGCACTATGACCACTACCCAAACCACTGCGACCGCGGCGATCACGAGGCTGGCGCGGCGCCCAAAACGGCCAAGTGCGCGGTCTAGTCCCACGCCGCCAGCCAGGCACAGACCCAGGGTTGGCAGGTAGAAGAGACGTTCGCCCATAACCGTGCCGATGAGCACGATGGTATTGGAGACGATCGAGTAGCTCGCGGCGGCCAGTAGTATCGAAAAAGTTACCGCCGGCGTCGTGCGCCGCTGCTGCCAGGCCAGCCAGCCGAGCGCGGCGGTTACCACTAGCGCCACCGCGCTGTAGCGGTCGGCGACGAAGCCTGGGGTGATGCCCAGCGCGTTGTAGGAGTAGTCGGCCGACAGAGGATGGGGCCATATGCTGAGCCACAAGTAGCGTCCCAGCACGGCGGTTGCTGCGGCGATGCGGCCGGGCAGTGATAGTAGCGACAACGGGTTGTCGAGCAGATCCCCGCTGGCCGCGGGCTCGAGTGCGCCGGCAAGAAAACGCAGTCCCAGGTACAGTGCCAGGCCGCCGAGCAGAGCGGCTAGAGTTATACCGTCACGCTTTCGCGACCAAGCCCCAGGTCCTGGCGCCATCAGCCCGGCCAGCAGCAGCGGTGCGGCGAGCAGCGTGACCACATTTTCCTTGGCCAGCAGGCCGGCGACAAACACAGCCACCGCCGCTACTAGGCTGCTTATGCGCCCGTGCTCACGGTAGCCGAGGATGAGAATCAATGATCCTGAAAAGGCCGCGGCTGCCAGCAGTTCAGCACGGCCGACGATCCAAGCAACGGCTTCGGTGTGGATTGGCAGCAGACAAAAACTCAGGGCTGCGGCTACAGCGGCCCTGCGGCTTAGCCTCAGCGCCAGGGCCAGCACGAATACCAGCCACGAGACCAGTCCGTGCAGCAAGAAATTTACGCTGTGGAACGCTACGGTGTTATTGCCGAGCAGCGCGTGGTTGAGCGCGAAACTCGCTGTGCTCAGCGGGCGGTATCCGGGCGAGTCGGCGCGTTCGCTGCCCCACCACGAGGCGTGACTGAAGATATGCCGGAGATTCAGTGGGCCGACGACGTCGTGATTATGGGCAATGGCGTTGATGTCGTCGGAGACAAACTGTCCCGACGCAGCCGGGAAGAAGAGCGCGAACGACAGGGCGACCAGCAGCGGCAGTAGCGTGTAGGCGGCCAGTCCACCGCCGGCACTGCTGTTGGGCTTAGCCCGCATTATTCAGCGCGCCGCTGCTGCGAGCCACAATCGCCTGCCATCTCGGGCCGTGCTCGCTCTTCAGCCCACGGACCTACTGTTAGCACGTCCGCGGGCATTATCGCTGCGCTTGGCCCAATCTGACAAGCGTTTGCGGCTCTCGTCACGAGGTTTCGTGAATAATGCGGGCTAAGCGCCACCACTGGTCAGTGGCCCTAGCCGGGGCCCGCCGGCTAACGCCGCACCAGGTCGTTGATGCCCATGGTGACACCCGAGACATTGTGCGACTCGACATCGGCTGCGTCCTGCACCGACAAGGAAAAATCAGCGGCGTCCAAGCCTTCGGAGGTCTTAAAAACGCAGGTGACTATCGCTGCCGGTGTGTCGAAACCGCTCATGTCGACCAGCGCGCAGCTAAGCCGACCGCCGCCTTTGTCGTTGCACACGGCAAGTCCGGCGGGAGTGTCGAAGTTACAGTTTACGCCTCCAGCCGAGCCCTGCCAGCCGCCGCTGGAGCCGGTATGATCAACGTCAAACTGCAAGGCCCCGAGCGGGCCTGATTCAGAGGCTACGCCAATCTGGACGATGTACTCGGCCACCGGTTGGTTGTCGGAGGGATCGTTGCCGCGCGGCGGCGGCGCTACCGCTGCGTCACTCGCGTTACCCGCCGCTGCCGCGCCGCTGCTGGAACCACCAAAAGTATTAGCACCGCTGCCTGTGTCGGAGCTGCCGGACGCGCGCGCTGGGTTGTTTACCGACGGCCGCTGCGAGCCGGAGCCGGCACGCTCGCCACTAGAGCCATCACGCTCGATGCGCATGCTGTTGGCGTTCGCGGGCGTGGGTGCGGTAGCCGGACGCGCGCTGGGACGGGCTTGATTAGCAGCTGCCGGGCTGCCACCAGCTGCCGGTCGCGGCGTCGCTGTCGCTGCGCGCGCTGATCCAGCCGCCGACGGTGTCGGCGCGCGGTAAGCGCCGCGCGCAGCGGCTAGACGTTGGGGTTCCAGGCGGGCCCCGCCTGGGGTGCTGCCTCCGACCAACGATACCCTGAGCCTGGCGGCAATCGTCGCCCCGGCTACTCCGGCAACATCAGGCACCATACGGCAGGCGGCAACTTCCAGAGGCCCTGAAAAGGTCTGCACGGACTTGGCCTCGATGGTGAGCGTACCCTGGCCGTCATCGCTGAACTCGGTGTCGACGTGGGGGAGGATCGAGGTACAGGCCGGGTGCCCGGCGCTGCTCAAAGGGGCTGCGCCGGATTGAGAGTAGTCGACGACAATCGTCGCAGTCTTCAAGCTTTCAGTTGTAGCGTTGAGGGATATTACGGCCTCAACCGGCTCTACGCCGCTCTTGCAGCCGCCTATCCACGAAACGCAGACCAGGGCTACGAAAGACGCGCAGAGGTAGACCAAAGCCTTGCCAATCGATGAACTCATTGCTTGTGCCTCGCAAGTCCGCGAGCGTCGACGCTCGGGTTAGAATCACTTGGTTATAAGCCCGGCAGCAGAGGTTGGCAATAATCTTGAGCAAAGGCCCGGCTGGGATCAGTCCAGCCGGGCCTCTTGAAAGGACTGAGGGGCCGCCTGGCGGCCCCTCAGTCTAGCAATCTGAACCGCTATGGTTCTATCCGGCAAGCCTCGTCACAGCCGTCACCATTAGCGTTGTTGCCGTCATCACAGGCCTCGTCACACTCGATCTCGCTGTTGCCGCAGCGACACACGCGCAGTGTTGCGTCGAAGAGGATGGCGCCCGGCCCGGGGATGCCGCCAGCGCCGTTGACCGACGGTGAGGCGGTGGGCGGCAGGCAGAACAGCGCCGCGGATGATGGCCGTGAGGTGTCAGACTCACAGGCACCCTTGGCACAGTCGGCGTTGCTAGTGCAGGCAGCCGGGTTGTCCGGATCATCGGCGCAGTAGCTGCCCAGCGGCGAGGGGACGCCGCTGCGGGTGATTTCATTCTCGAAGCAGGGCGTCGGGAAGATGTTGCAGACTCCGGCCCCGGCCGGGCAGTCAGCGTTGCTGCTGCATTCGATGTAGGTGAGGATCGAGCACTCGCTGCGCGTGCCGGTTGCCAGGCTACAGTCCGCACCGTCGTCGGCCGTGCAGCAGCTCTCAGCTCCGGTCAAACCGCAGATGAAGTTCTTGCAGGAGTTGGCGTTGGACTGCGAAGGGCCCACCGTACCCGAGCAAACCTCGGTGCCCGAGCACTCGTCGTCGCCGAAGCAGGGCTTGTCAGGATCGCCGTCACAGAAGCCACAGTGGCAGTAGAGACCGCAGGATATAGGCTGTGCAGGCGCCTCGGCACAAGGCCCGCTACCGGCGCAGTCGGCGTCGCTGGCGCAAGCCGTGGTCGGGTCGCCGACGCAACGCGTGCAATCTGCGTTGCTCGAGCAGGCCGTGAAGTCATCGAGACAGACCGCGCCGCCGCCGCTGGGGTGCAGCGAGGGGAAGTCGGCACAGGGCAGGGTGGCCTGCTTGCTGACCGTGCCGGTGGTTACGCGGCTGAAGTTGACGACCAGGCCTTGCCCGGAAACGTTAGCCGTGGCCGCTGGCGGACAGTCGCTCGAGAGTCCGCCCCACACCGAGCTGATAGCGCCTACGGTGCAGGCCTGTCCGGCCTGTGGGCCGCCCTCGCAGGTAAAGGCGGTACTACCGATCGATAAGTTGGGGTCGCCGAGGGCGCCGCAGCGTGGGCAGGGCTGATCCAGGGAAATCCCCAGATGAACACGCGAGCGTAGGTTCGCTGCGATGTCGCTCTCGCCACTCTTGGAGTCAGCCGTGCCGGTGATGTTATCGGCGAAGAAGGTGGTTACACAGGTGGGTGTGCCACCGGCATTAAGCGGCAGTGGCGGGCCAAAGAACTTCCAGCAGGGCTGGCCACCCGGACAGTCGGCCGAGCTGTCACACTCAATCTGCAGATCGACCTGACAACGTCCTCGGTCGGTTGGCCCGGTGACCTCGCAGGTAGTGTTGGTGTTACTGTCGCAGTCGCAGGTGAAGTCACAGCTCTCACCTGAGCAATCGCTATCGACCACGCAGGCCGCGCCGGTTCCGCCACATCTACGTGCGATGGCAAAAGCGATCGATGCACCCTCGATCAGGCCGGCGTTGTGTCCCAGCCCGGTCCAACCGGCATCGAGGTCGGAGGAGGGCATGGCGAAGAACTCGGCGCCCGAACACGTGCTCTTAGGCGGCGGACCATTACCGGGGATCGTGGTAGTGGTGGTAGTCGACCCGGAGGGGCAGTTGAGCAGGCCGGGGGTGCCGACGGCGCTCTTCAGGCAGGCCAGAGCATCGGTGGCTGAGAGCGAGGCGTCGCCGTTGACGTTACAGGTGTCGTCGCCGCAAGGTGGGCCGCAGCTGCGCAGACCGACGGCGACCTTCAAAATCACCAAGCAATCGGTGGCGCTCGGGACCGCGCCACTACTCAGCGGCCGGCCGCAATCACACTGCGCCGCCAGCCCGGTGGTCGGCAGGGCTAACAGCGCGCTCATGGCAAAGGCTAGAGCGTAGGTGCAAACACGCTTGGTAATAGACATTTAGGCAATCTCCTCTGTGCTCAGTCTAAATCTTGCTGGGGATCGATGACAATAGGGAAACCGCGCTACTTAGACAAGAAATACGGCGCAAATGGGGCAGATTTTAGCCAAAAAAAGGGGGAGCGCCCAACGGCACTCCCCCTTTTTGATCATTGCAGAGCGTCTGCGTCAGGGGCTTGGCGCCACCGCTGCGCTGACCGCAGGCAACGGGCTGATCGGGCTCAGTCCCGGGTCTGAGGCGTCTACTACGGTAACCACGAACTGTGCCGCGCTCGGCGTGGCAGTAGCGGTGAAACTGCAGGTGCCGACTGTGGTCGGGCCGGTAAACCCGCTCAGGGCGACAGCCGCAAAGTTCAACGTGGCGTTGGTTCCCGCGTCGTCGTCGTTCCAGGTTACAAAAGCCCCGGTGGCCGACAGTGGCGAGGTGCACGATACGGTGTCGGCCGAACCGTCGAACTCGCCCGGTGCGGTGGCGTAGCCCACGGTAAACTGCAACGCCCCGAGGGTGACCGCGTCGTCCAGCGTCAAGGTGACGGTGAAGGGACCGCCGGTGCCACCGCCGCCGACGGTCGTGGTTGTCACGGTCGACGAGGTCGAACTCGTCGAGGTGGTTACCGTGGTTACGGTGGTGGTGGTGGTCGCACCGCCTCCGCAGCCGGCACCGCAGGTGACGTCGGTGATCGCCAGCGTGGCGTTGGTGGCCGAGAAGTCCGGCGCCGCCTGGTCGGTGATCGTCACCGTGAAGTCACTGGCGGCCAGCGCTCCGTTGGTGGTGCGGAAGGTGCACCTGGCAACGTCGATCGGGCCGGTGAAGCCACCGGTGCTGATCGTTGCCGCCGACAACTTCTGTTCGGCGTCGATATCGTTGAAGGCGGTGAAATCGCCTGCCAGCGCGGTGCAGCTTACGCCCGCACCCGAGCCTACGAAGCTACCAGAGGCGCCGGCGTAGCCGGTATCCGACTGCAGCGAGCCCAGTGTTTCGGTATTGGTCACGCTCCAGGTCACCTCACAGTCGCAGGTGGGGAGCGGAACGGTAGTGGTGGTCACGCCTACCGTGGTGGTAGTCGTCGGCGC